>JBCCEE010000054.1:0-28603 GCA_039030415.1 Acidobacteriota bacterium | reverse complement strand
TTTTGGGGTTTTGGGGTTTTGGGGTTTTGGGGTTTTGGGGTTTTGGGGTTTTGGGGTTTTGGGGTTTTGGGGTTTTGGGCGACCAGGTTGGTGGCGAGCGCGGTCTCGAAATCTTCGCATTCGGAGTCGGCGAGCAGCGCCAGCGGCACGGGGCCGAGGCTCGAGGCGTTGTGGATCAAGACGTCCAGGCCGCCGAGGGCCGCGGTGATGCGCATGGCGAGACGGTGCGTCTGCTCCTTGCTCGAGACGTCGCCGGCAATGCCGTGGGTGCCGACGAAGCGTCGCACAACGTCCTGGACGCGAGACGCGTCGCGTGCCACAAAGGCGACCCTGGCGCCGCCTCGGTTCAGGGCTTCGACCAGCGCCAGGCCGAGACCGGAAGTGCCGCCGGTGACGGCGACGCGCAGGCCGTCGAGGCTCGAAGGGGAAAAGGAATCTTGGCTCATAGTGCCCTCCTGTCGGTTCAATGAGGATGGGGTCTGTCGGCTCTTTGGCCGGCTTCGAGAGCACTATAAAAGTTCAAGTTAACTTGAAGTCAAGGGTCTTTTTTGCTCGAATAGCGATATGTCCACCATCACCATCGGAGAGGTCGCTCGGCGTAGCGGCGTGGCGGCTTCGGCGCTCCGCTTTTACGAAGAGCGGGGTTTGATCACGGCCCACCGCACGGGGGCCGGCCACCGTCGCTTTTCGCGCGCGGTGCTGCGCCGCATCGCCTTCATCGTCTACGCTCAGCGTGTCGGCCTGACGCTGGACGAGATCGGCGCCGAGCTCGCCAAGCTACCCGAAGACCGAGCGCCCACCGGCGACGACTGGTCGCGGTTGATGGACAAGTGTCGAGCCAAGATACGAGCTCGTATCGCCGAGCTCCAGCGGCTCGAAGACAGTCTCGCCGAGTGCATCGGCTGCGGCTGTCTGTCGCTGGATCGCTGCCGGCTTTCCAACCCCGAGGATCGTGCCGGCCGTCTCGGTCCCGGGCCTCGCTACTGGATCGGTGAGGAAGCTAAAGAGGCGTAGCGAAAAAAGTCGAACTTTCTTGACGCTTTTGCTCGCGGTTTTGCGCCTTAATAGGTAGGAGCGACAACGAGGACGGCTTCATTCGCACCGATAGCCCGAGCTCCACGATCAGTGACATTTAAACGGCCACCGGCCAGAGGCCACCGGCTGACGCGGTTCCAACCCCCAGCGCCTGAGCGCTGGGGGTTATTCAATTCTGGGTTCGTCGATCGTTCTTGGATCTAGAGCTAGCCGTGCAGCTTCTTGTACTTGATGCGGTGAGGCTGGTCGGCGTCCGCCCCGAGGCGCCGCTTGCGGTCGGCCTCGTAGGCTTCGTAGTTGCCCTGGAACCAGACCACGTTCGAGTCGCCTTCGAAGGCGAGAATGTGGGTGGCGATGCGGTCGAGGAACCAGCGATCATGGCTGATGACGACGGCACAGCCTGCGAAGGCGAGCAGCGCCTCCTCGAGGGCGCGCAGCGTGTCGACGTCGAGATCGTTGGTTGGCTCATCGAGCAGCAGCAGATTGCCGCCAACCTTGAGCGTGCGGGCGAGATGGACGCGGTTGCGCTCACCGCCGGACAGGTTCTGGACCTGCTTCTGCTGATCGGCACCGGTGAAGTTGAAGGCGGCGGCGTAGGCGCGCGCCGGCACCTCGCGGCGGCCGAGAGTGACAATGTCGTGACCGTCGGAGATCGCTTCCCATACCTGCTTCTCACCCTCCAGCGAATCGCGGCTCTGGTCGACATAAGCTAGCTGCACGGTCTCGCCGAGCCGCATCTCGCCAGCGTCGGGCTTCTCGTCGCCGACGATCATGCGGAAGAGGGTGGTTTTGCCGGCACCGTTGGGGCCGATGACGCCGACGATGCCGCCCGGCGGCAGCGAGAACGAAAGGTCTTCGATCAGCAGCTTGTCACCGTAGGCTTTGCGTAAGCCCTTGGCCTCGACGACCAGGTCGCCGAGGCGCGGTCCGGCTGGGATCTGGATTTCGCGAGTGGCGGACTCGCCCTCGCCGGTACGGTCTTCTTGCAGCAGCTGCTCGTAGGCGTTGAGTCGAGCTTTGCCTTTGGCCTGGCGCGCGCGCGGTGCCATGCGGATCCAGTCGAGCTCGCGCTTGAGGGTGCGTTGGCGTGAGGTCGTCTGTTTCTCCTCTTGCGCCAGCCGCTCCTGCTTCTGCTCGAGCCATGACGAGTAGTTGCCTTTCCAGGGAATACCTTTGCCGCGATCGAGCTCCAGGATCCAGCCCGCCACGTTGTCGAGAAAGTAGCGGTCATGGGTGATCGCCACCACCGTGCCCTTGTACTCGGCCAGGAAGCGCTCCAGCCAGGCGACGGATTCGGCGTCGAGATGGTTGGTGGGCTCGTCGAGCAGCAGCAGGTCCGGGGCCTGCAGCAGCAGCCGGCAGAGGGCGACTCGACGACGTTCGCCACCGGAGAGCTTGGCGACGTCGGCATCGCCGGGCGGCACGCGTAGCGCGTCCATGGCGATCTCCAGCGTACGGTCGATCTCCCAGGCATTGGCGGCGTCGATGGCGTCTTGCACCCGGCCCTGCTCGGCCAGCAGCTTGTTCATCTCGTCGTCAGACATTTCCTCGCCGAAACGAGCGCTGAGCTCATCGAAACGCTCGAGCAGCGCGCGGGTCTCGGCGACGCCTTCCTCGACGTTGCCGCGTACGTCTTTGTCGGGATCGAGCATTGGCTCCTGCGGCAGGTAACCGACCTTGGCATCCTTGGCCGGCCAGGCTTCGCCGTCGAACTCGGTAATCTCGCCGGCCATGATCTTGAGCAGGGTGCTCTTGCCGGCGCCGTTGAGACCGAGAACGCCGATCTTGGCACCGGGAAGAAACGACAGCCAGATGTCTTTCAAGACTTCACGGCGCGGTGGATAGAGCTTTCGCAAGCCCTTCATGACATAGATATATTGCTCGGACATGGGAATTCCTATCGTTGGGGAAGAAGGGGAGAGCGTTCGGGGCTAGGCGCTCTCACAGCTCGCGCGAGCATCGGATGCGCGACAGCGCCACGGTGAGGGCTACTGCGGTGAGGGCCAGCCCGCTGATGGTCGCCAGCGTACCAGACTCGAAGCGGCTTGCGAGATCCCAGGCATGCTGGTGGATCAGCTGCGCCGCCACCAGGGAGAGGACCGGCAAAAAGGCGACGCGGTTGCGCGTGCGGGCATGAAAGAGCACTGTGACCAGCATCAGGCCCAGGGTAGGCCAGGCGTAACGAGCCGGCAGGTATTGGCTGTAGACCCCGAGCGTCAGGGTGACGGCAAAGAGCGCCGGCAGGCTGAACCGCAGCACCATGGACCATCGCCGTCGAGCTGCATCGGTGAGCTCGGGATAGGCAGCACCGCGCGGCAGCAGCTTCTCTCGAATGAAGGTATCCGGCCCGACCAGCGTGAGCAGGCGTCGAACGATGCCGCGGCCCAACCCCATGGGTGAGCCGAGGAGCGCCATCAGGGCGGTCCAACCCTCCCGTGGCGTCGCCGGAGGTGGCAGCTGGCGCCAGCGCTCCAAGGCCTCGGCGATCGGGCGCTCGATACTGGGGGGCGGCGGCGCTGACGGCGAGCGCTGCGCCTCGCAGTGCGCCGCCATCAAGTTGAACGCCCAGGTGGTGTCTGGAAGCGCAACGCCGTAGCGCCTTAGGTTGCGCATCGCAAGGCCAATTAGCAGCAGCACCGAGGGTGCCGCCAGTAAAACGGCTGCTTGCCAGAAGAGGCCGCTGGCGGCGTGAACCAACAGCAGGCACGGTAGGATGATCAGGAAGTCGATTCGGATCGCGCTGCCGAGAGCTGCCAGCAACCCGATGGCCAAAGCCGTGCCGGAACATGTCGGCTGGCTTTGCAGAACCACCAGGGCGGCCAAGATCGCGCCCAGAAGGGTTTCCGGCCACAGGTGGTTTGCCAGCAGCAGGCGCTCGGGTTGGGCGAGCAGGAGCGTCGCTGCCAGCAGAGCGACACCGGGTCCGTGCTGCAGCCAGCCGGCGATGGCTGTCAAGGCGATCGTGAGCCAACTGATGAAGGCGACGAACTGACGCAGCCGCGTCTCGGCCTGGTGTGAACCCGACGATGCTCGATGCGCAGCACGAGCCAGCCACGGCATCACTGGGGGTCGGAGAAAAGGCTGTGGGGCATGAGGGTCTGCGGCGCGACCGCGACTCAGATACTCTTCCTCGTCGCCGATCGGGCGCCGTTGCCCTAAGCCGTTGAGAGTCGCAACTTGCAGCGCAAGACCCAAGATCACGACAGCGGCTAGAGTGACAAACATGATGTTGGTCTCGACAGTTCGCGGAGACTATCATCGCGCCTTCTGATTCCCGTACTTTTGTCGCCAAAACTACGGCAGCATAATCCCTCGCCTGAGCTCGGCGAGGAGCAGCGGATGAATCCGCCGGGGGGTCTCGAGGCGTAGCCTTTATACATCCCAATCCGAGTGCGTCGTGGGCGGGCATGACAAGGCAGGGGAACGCGAAGAGGCGCGGAGCAGCACGGTGTTGGGGCTTTGAGGCCAGAGCTTCAAGGCACGGCTTCGAGGCTATCGACGGCAGGAGCCAGCACCGACCGGCCTGGGCTAGCGTGGTAAGCTTTCGACGGTCAACCGGGCCTCGATAGCAGTCCTCGAGCCAATGCTCTGAAGCGAGTATTCCAAAGAGAGTGCTCTGAGCGGATTCCAACGAGCCGAAGTGACTGCAGCCTCGCCCACCCTAGAGATCTCAACCCCGATGAACCATCTAAAGGCTCTTGATCATGAATGAAACTGCGTCCGGCGTGCGCTGCATGCGCGAGCGACGGGTTAGCACCCAAAGTTGGCTCGCCTGCTGGATCGGTTGGGCGATGCTACCCGTCTGGGCCAGTGCGCAGGCGCCGCTACCGGCCTTCAAAATCTTCCTAGAAGAAGCGGGTGCGTATCGCCTCGGGTTTGACGATTTGGCCCAAACAGGGCTCACGGAAGCGCTGCCCAGCAGCGGGCTAGGCCTGACTTCGGGCGGTGAAGACGTCCCGATCTGGGTCGAAGACGGTGGCGACGGTGCTTGGGGGCCAGGTGACTGGCTCGAATTCGTGGGTGAGCATCTCGCGGGCGAGGTCTCCCACGCCAGCGAGCACTCGCGGTACAACGTCTATTTCTTGCGCTTCGATCATCCGCAGCCCCTGCGCATGACCGCTGGGGCCTCGATGCCGGCAACGGCTGAGGCGACTGCGAGCTCGGCGATCGAACGCCGGCAGCATCTGGAGCAAGATCTGATGATCTTGCGTCTGCCGCCGACCGCCGACGGTGAGTCGGAAGAGCTGTGGTTCTGGGCGAAGCTAGTGCACAATGCCCGCGAGCCCTTTGCTCACACGCTATCTTTGGCGGACCTGGCTTCCGAGGGCACGGTCGACCTCGAGCTTCACTTCCGCGGGTGGTCCAGGCCTCGTGCCAAACCAGATTCCGAGACCGCGGATCACCAGGTGGACGTGCTGCTCAACGGTAAAACGTTGACCTCGGCTCAGTGGAACGGGACTCAGCCACATCTGGTGGAGCTGCCGGCATTACCGGTGTCGGAGCTGATCCAGGGCGACAACACTCTCGTGCTCCAGGTCCCCAGACGTCCCGATGGCAAGGGGCGGCACCTGATCGATGTCGTGATGCTCAACTGGATCGAGGTCTCCTATCCGCGTCACCAGGAAGTGGGGCAAGGCCAGGCTCAATTTACGCTCGCCGCGGGAGACAGTGCTGCGACGGCCGAAGGCAAGGCTGTAACGCCAGACACTGTGATCCCAGACGCTGTGGTGCTGACCAGTGAGCCCGGCCGTGAGATTCGAGTTTACGGCGAGCACGGATCGCGATTCGCCTGGACGACCCCGGCATCCGGCGAGCCGATGGCCCTGGCGCCCGCCGCCGACGAGCGGACTTTTGTCGTCGCAGCCAACGACGAGCTCAGGACTCCAGACGCGGTGGTGCTCGACCGCCAGACGCAGCTGGCGTCGAGCAATCAGCGGGCTGACTACATTATGGTCGCTCACCACACGTTGATCGAAGCCGTCGAGCCGCTCGCCGAGCTGCACCGCTCTCGCGGTTTGACGGTCGAGATCGTCGATGTCGCCGACGTGTACGACGAGTTCAGCCACGGCGTCAGCCATCCCCAGGCGCTCCGCGACTTCTTGGAGCATGCCTATCATCACTGGCAGAAGCCGGCGCCGCGCTTCGTGCTGCTGGTGGGGGATGCCAGCTGGGATGCCCGCAATGACGTCACCATCGACAGCAACTATGCCGATTGGACCTATCGGCCCGGTGAGTCCCGGCACTTTGGTAAGAACAAGAGCACGCCTTACCGTGAGGGAGCCGAGCTCAATCATCGCCATTTGGTGCCGACCTGGAGTCACACCACCGGTCAAGGCCACTCGGCGAGCGACAACTACTTCGTCTCCATCGAGGGAGATGATTGGCTGCCAGACATGGCGATCGGGCGACTGCCGGTGGTCACGGCCGAGGAGGTTGCTGGCATCGTCGACAAGACGATGCGTTACATCACCGAGCCGGAAGTCGGGCCGTGGCGCCGCAACGCCTTGTTGATCACCAACGAGAACCGCGGGTTTCAGCGCCGCAGCGATCGTCTGGCAGACCGCCTCGCTTCGTCCGGTTTCGCATCGCACAAGGTGTATCCAGAGTCCACTGAGAAGTCCAACGAGCTGCACACGCGCAACTTGCTCGACACGTTCGATCAAGGGCAGCTGTTCGTGCACTTCCTGGGTCACGGTGGACGCTATATCTGGCGCACAGGGCCGCCGGACCTGGAGAAGAACCACGATCTCCTGACCCTCGATCACCTCGACGAGCTGCAGGCCAACGACCGCTTGCCGGTGGTTCTGAGCATGACCTGCTACTCCGCGCCCTTCGACCATCCGAGTGCCGATTCGATCGGTGAGAAGCTGCTGCGCATCGCTGGCCGCGGCGCGGTGGCGGTGTTGGCCGCCTCCTGGCGGAACAGCCCGTCGCCACGGTGGGGAGAGTCGCTGCTCGACGAGCTGATGACTCCCTCCGCGACGATCGGTGAAGCGGTGCAGCGCGCCAAGCACACGGTAGGCAATCGAATGTTCGTCGAAACCTACAATTTGCTGGGCGATCCCGCGGTACCGGTGGCACTGCCTTCGGCCAACATACAGCTCGCCACCGCCTCGGCCGTCGGCGACCAGCCGTTGAGCATCGAGGGGAGAGTCGAGGCCGAGGACTTCGAAGGCTCCGTGATCATCGACTTGCTCAACGCGGCCGGCGAGATCGTGCGCAGCGTGCCCGCTGAGGCGACCGATTCGGTCTTCGACGTCGAGCTCGACCTCGACCCTGCCGAGCTGCTGATCGAGAAATCGGGCAGCGCACCGGTGGTTCGAGCCTATGCGTGGAACGAAGAGCTGGGTATCGATGCGGTTGGCGGACTGACGCTCGAGCTGCCTGAGGCGCCCGAGAGCGTCGCTGCCAGCGAGACCGAAGCGAGGGGGAAAGCGCGATGACGCCGATGACGCGGTTCAATGGGTTGGTTCTCATAGTTGCTTTGGCTGGACTGGTCGCAGGCTGCAGCACAGTAGTCAAGGCAGGGTCACCGCAAGCCGCAGTGACGCCACAGTCCGCGCCTGCCGGTGAGGAGTCCGAAGCGGCGCCCGAGCCATCGGCCGCCCCACCTTCAGAATCGAATCCAGCCACTGAGCCTGCCGACGAGCCCGAGGTCTACAAGAACCGGATCAAGTGGACCACGGCTAGCGAAGTCGACAACTTCGGCTATGACGTCTATCGCTCAGAGAGTGAGGACGGACCGTTCGAGGTGCTCAACAGCGAAGTCATTGAGGGTGCGGGTACCGTCGATGAGCCGACGTCCTACGAGTACGTCGACGATACGATCGACCCTCACAAGGCCTACCACTACTACGTCGAGAGCATTTCGATGGACGGTGTTCGAGAGCGGTTTACGCCAATCATCCGCGCTGCGCCCAAGGTCTCGCCAGATGAGGAGAAGCCGGGCGAGGCGCCCGAAGGCCGCTGATCTTCCGAGGGCCAACCGCGATGGCTCAAGCGCCGCGAACGCGGTCGGTCTGTTAGACTGCAAGCAATGTCCCAACAGCTCGAAGTCAGCTATCTGCCCGAGGCAGTAGAGAACACAGCTGTCTTGCACCTGCGCGGTACTGCCAGCTACCGCCAGGCTCCAGAGCTGCGCTCGAGCCTGTTCGAGGCGATTCAATCACTCGACTCCGGACGTCGATTGGTCGTCGAGCTCGCGGAGGTGGAGCAGATCGATACTGCGGGCATGGCGGTATTGGTCGAGGGATTGCTGGCGACCCGCGACCAGGGGCCGGATCTCTACTTTTGCACCCCTTCGGATTCGGTGCGCAAGGTCTTTCGGCTAGCCGGTCTCGAAGAAGCGCTGCAGCGCTGCTACGGATGCCTCGGCGATGTGCCGGAGCGTGCGGCCGCAGCGGGATGATCATGAACCCAGTTCGCCGTCTCGGTGCGGCGTCTCAGAACCTGCTGGCGGTCTTCGGGCGGCAGTACCGCCTCGCGGTCCAAGCAGCGGATCGTGCTTTGCTGGGACCCTGGCGCGGCGAGCCGCTTCGTCTCTCCGAGAGCCTGCGCGAAGTGCATCGAGCGGGCAATGAATCGCTGTCCCTGGTAGCCTTGATCTCGGTCCTGGTCGGCATGATTCTGGCGATGCAGTCGGCCTACCAGCTGCAGCAGATGGGAGCCGAGAGACTGGTGGCACAGCTCGTCGCGGTGTCGGTGACGCGCGAGCTGGCGCCCCTGCTGACCGCGATTCTGGTGGCCGGCCGCGTCGGTTCTGCGATCTCGGCCGAGCTCGGAACGATGAAGGTCTCCCAGGAGATCGACGCCTTGACCGTCATGGGTATCGATCCGATCGGCGCCCTGGTGGTGCCGCGTCTGATCGGGCTGATGGTGGCAGTACCGTGTTTGACGCTGTTCGCTGACCTGCTCGGCATCCTAGGGGGTTGTGCGATCGCCACGACGCTGCTCGGCCAGAGCGTCAGCGGCTATCTGCTGGACAGCATGAATGCGCTTGCGCTCGAAGACCTCTGGGGCAGCGTCCTGAAGGCCTTCACCTTCGGCAGCATCATTGGTTTGGTGAGCTGTCACCAGGGGCTCGAGACCCGCGGGGGCTCGGGCGAGGTCGGTCGGTCGACCACGGCTTCGGTGGTGCGCTCGATCGTGGCGATCATCATCGCGGATCTCATCATCACCGCTCTACTGTATGCGAGGCCATAAGGCATGGCGGAGTCAGCGATCACGGTCAGCGGGCTCGAGAAGAGCTACGGTTCGCGCAAGATCCTGAGGGGCCTCGACCTTTCGGTCTCGGCAGGAGAGACCTTGGTGATCCTCGGCGGCAGCGGCAGCGGCAAGAGCACACTGTTGCGTTGCCTGGTCGGTCTCGAGCATCCGGACGCGGGGAACGTCGAGATCCAAGGGGTCGATCTGTTCGCGTCCGATTCCCGAACCTTGGGAGAGCTTCGCCAACGCATGGGTATGGCTTTTCAGGGAAGCGCGCTCTTTGGCTCGATGACGGTGGCGGACAACGTGGATCTGCCGCTGCGTGAGTTCACGCGCTTGCCGGAGTCGACCCGGCGCATCGTGACACGCATCAAGCTGGCTCTGGTCGGACTGGAAGCGGCCGCCGAGCGTTTCCCCGCCGAGCTTTCCGGCGGCATGCAAAAGCGTGCGGCCTTCGCCCGAGCCATGGCGCTCGATCCCGAGCTGATGTTCTGCGACGAACCCTCGGCTGGGCTCGATCCGGTGACCGCGGCCGGCCTGGATCGCCTGCTGATTCGCCTCAAGGAAGTCTTCGGCATGACCCTGGTAATCGTCACCCACGAGATGGAGTCGGCTTTTGCGGTCGCGGACCGCATTGCACTGATGCACCGAGGGCGGTTTCTGGTGGCAGGCCCGCCTGATGAGGTGCGTCAGAGCCAGGATCCGATCGTGCGGAGCTTTCTGGACCGCCAGCCGGAAGCCGAGGCCGAAGATGGCGAGCGTTACGAACAACTGATGAGGAGTTGGCAATGAGCCAGGCGAGTGAGGTGCGTACCGGTCTCTTCGTGATCTTGGCGCTGATCATTCTCGTCGTCGGCTCGCTGTGGATCGTGGGCGTGAATCCCTTGGCGGGTGCCGGCGCCCGCTACGAAGTCGCAATGAAGGGAGCCGGCGGAGTAAGGCCTGGTGAGGAAGTGCGTCTCTCCGGCTTCAAGGTGGGGCGCGTGGATGACGTCGAGCTCGAGGTCGGAGCCGAGTGGCCGGTGACGTTCGCTGTGACGCTTGACGCCGAGCTGTCGTTGACCGAGGATGCCAGCGCCAGGTTCGCCAGTGACGGGCTGTTGGGCTCGAGCTACCTGGAGATCGTCGCCGGCGATCCCTCGGCTGCGAAGCTGCCCGTTGGCGGACGCATCTACGGCACCAGCAGTGGCGGCTTGAGCGACCTGATGGCAGGACTCGACGAGGTCATGGGGCGCGTCGATCGGCTGCTGGAGGAAGGGACTGAGTTATTCCAGAGCCTCTCGACGGAAGTCGGCCCGACGCTGGATCGCGTCCAGGTCCTGCTGGCGGAAGAGAATCTCGAGGCCGTGACCGAGACTCTTGCATCGAGCCGCCGGACGGTCGCCCAGCTCGAGTCTAGTCTGCCACCCTTGATCGCTCGCCTCGATGGGCTGGCGACGATGGCGGATCAGAGTCTGCAGGGGGCGCCTGGGCTGGTGTCGGATGCGCGTGGACTGGTAGCCGACGTTCAGCAGGCGCTGGGTGAAGACGGTGAGCGGCTGACGAAGGTCCTGGACAACGCGGCGTCGGCCTTGGACAGCGCCGAGCAGACGCTCGGGATAGTTGGAGACCGCGAGACCGACATCGAGACGGCCCTGCGCAACCTCCGCGAGGCGTCGATGAATCTGAAGGCGTTCTCCCAGGCGATCCGGGCTCGGCCGTCGAGTCTGTTGCGCGCACCACGAACGCCGGACCGTAAACCTGGGGAGGGTTTGAGGTGATCCAGCGTGCTCTGGTCTGTTGGGGACTCTGCCTGCTGAGCGTGCTCGGCTGCCGGTCGATGCCCGAGACTCACTACTACACCTTGGTAGCTTCCGCCGGTGCCTATGGACAGAGCGCCGTCGTACAGAGTGCTGACGTACAGGGTGCCGACGTACCCGCTGCCAAAGCGGACGCAGGCATCACCCTGGGCGTCGAGCCCTTCGTCGTCGATCCGCCCTACGACCAGGGACTGTTGGTCTATCGGCTCGGGCGCGATGCGATCGAGGTGGGCTTCTACGACTACCATCGCTGGGCGTCGCCGCTCGGCAGCCTGGTGGCTGCTGCCTTTGTCGAGGGTTTGCGCAGCAGCCCGGATTTGGCTGGCAGCGAGCTGGCAATGTCTAAGCGTTCCTATTCCGCGGTACTCGAAGGGAGAGTCGTTACCTTCGAGGAGATCGATATTCCGCCAGGGCAGCTCGTGCGCATCCGCCTCGAGCTGCTCCTCCAATCCCCCGACGGTGAGAAGCTTTGGCAGAGGACCCTGGCGAGCGAGTCCCAAGTCGATGCCGAAAGCGCCACCGAGATCGTCGATCAGCTGCGCCGCGATCTCGAGGGATTGATTCAGGAGAGCCGAGCGGAGATCGTAGCGGCTACCCGATCTCCTCAAGATCCGGGGAGCTCGTCCTCAGGCAGCTCCGAGAGGTAGGTGTCGATACAGTCGGGGCAGAGTCCGTGGGTGAACTCTGCTTCAGATCGGTCGCGGATGTAAGTTTCGATGCGCTCCCAGTAGCCGCGATCGTTGCGCACGTTTTTGCACGAGGAGCAAATCGGCAGCAGGCCGCTGAGCGTCTTGACCTCGGCGAGGGCATCTTCGACGCGCCTTTTTTCGTCGAGTAGCTCGCTGGTGCGCTCCGCTACCCTAGCCTCGAGCGCCCGTTTTTCGCTCTGGACCCGTCGCAGACGTAGCCGGTGCGAGGTCGCGATCAAGGTGCCGAGGGCGATGCCACAGAGGATCATGAACCAGCCACGACGCCAAAACGGCGCCTCAACGGTGAGCTGGACTGCTGAGCGCGCCGCGGTCCAACGGCCGTCAGCTCCCGAAGCCTCGACCAGGAAGCGGTAGGTTCCCGGTCCGAGGTTGGTATATCTCACGCTGGTGTCGGAGCTCGGCGCACTGAATTCGGAGTCGTAACCCTCGAGCCTCGAGCGGTAGACGACGCGGCGCGCGTCGCGAAATGAGATGCCGACGAACGAGAAGGTGATGTCACGCTCGTTCCACGGGACTGAGAGCTCGAAGGGCTCTTCCACCAGTCGCTTCGTGGCGGTTTCGACGGCTGTAATGCGAACGATAGGTGGTGCCAGCCGCGCGTCGGGGAGCTCCGGTGGAAAGCGGACCAGCCCGCCGTTGTTCGAGAATCCGAACCAGGTGGCGCCGTCCGGCGTGGCGAGGGCCGCATTGGCAGACAGCTCGTCCTCGAGCAAGCCATCCTGCTTGGAGAAGTTGATCCAGCGATCGCCATTGTAAAGGTCGAGACCGTGATTGGTTGCGAGCCATATCCTGCCGCCAGCGTCTTCGATCAACCCCCAGGTAAAGTCGTCGGACGGTCCATCGCGGGTGACGCCTGGCGCAGCGCGATCCGCCAGCAGTATGCTCCACCGATCGCCATCCCGGCGATAGAGCCCGCGTCCATCGGTGCCGGCCCAGAGTGTTCCATTGCTGGCGTAGACGAAGGCTCGCACCGCGATTCCAGACAGCGCTTCGAGCTCTTGCGGTATGACGAACCGACCGTTGTCGAAGCGAGCCATTCCGGCTGACGTGGCGGCCACGATGTTGCCCTCGGGGTCCTCACCGACCGTCAAGACAACGCTGCTGGGGAGACCGTGGGAGCTGTCCCAGGTACGGAAGCCGCTATCGCCATAGCGCGCCAATCCGCGGCGAGTCGCAAACCATGCGACGCCGTGACGATCGAGGTGGGCGCTGTAGACGCGCTGGGCAGGAAACTCTGGCGGTTCGAACTGCCGCCAGCTCCCTCGCTCCGACATGAAGAGTCCATCATTGCGGGTGCCAAACCATCGACGGCCCGCGGCGTCGACCAAGATCGCTCTCACCATCTTGTCCTGCAGCGGATTGGGTCGGGCAAGTGGTGAGAATTCTTGGCCGTCGAAGTGAAATACGCTGCTGTCAGTTCCGATCAACAGGCGCCCGTCTATGTCGAGCCCCAGGCTCCAAATTGAAGCGTCCGTCAGACCATCTCCAGCTAAAAAGATGCGAAAGAGATCGCCGGGAAATAGCGTCAGGCCGCCGTCAGATCCGATCCACAGATTGCGCTCGCGATCTTCGAGCAAGGAGTAGAAACGATCTTGGCTGCGCAGCCCTTCCTCCAGGCCCAGCCGCGTCATTTCGCCGGTGGTCTGCTGACGGTAGAGTCCATTCTCGCCGGCGATCCACAGACTTCCCGTCGAGTCCGTAGCGATCGCCCGACCGAAGGCGATGGGGCGATCACCCTGTTTGATCTCCGTCGCAGCTCCCTGATGCCAGCGCCAAGTACCATCCGGCGTCGAGAACAACAGCGTGCCATCGGCTAGCGCCGCAAGCAGGGTGATCGGCTGGTTCCAAGGGCCGGGCTCGGGCTCCCAGCGCCGACCGACTCCCTGAGCAACCCGAAAGATCCCTTCCCGAGTGCCGATCAGGAGCTCCCCGGCAGCGGTTTCGGTGAGCACATTGAGAGCGTCGCTGTTGATGTCCGGGGTCGCGACTTGGATCGGCTCGCCATCTATGAAGTATGCGATACCGCCGCGTTGAGCCGCTGCCCACAACGTCCCGTTGCGATCGAAGTAGAGGTCGCGTACCGAGATCGGGGCCGGGGTATCGAACAGAGGGACGGCGACCGGCGTGGCTTGCGAGCGCTGATCCGCCTCGACTCGGGCGACCCCATCGCCAGCAGCGAACCAGAGGTTTCCCGCAGTATCTTCGACGATGTCGAAGACGAATGGGCTCGGCAGCCCTGATCTGAGGTCTAGGTACCTAAAGCGGTTGCCATCGAAGCGGGCGGCACCGCTCCAGGTGCCTACCCACAGTTCTCCTCGGCTGTCTTGCAGCAGAGTCAGAACCTGAGATTGGGGTAGCCCGTCGGCGGTCTGGTAGCTTCGAAACGGAAGCCGCCCGGCGAATGAAGCTGAGCTCAGGAATAGAGCTGCCAGTTGGCTCGCCACCCAGAGTTTTGTTATCGATCGCCGTCTTATTATCGATCGCCGCATCGACAGTTATCCTAACCGTTAAGTCGATTTCGAAAAGGCCCAGATCCTTATGCACCACCAGATCTATTGCTCGTTTGGGAAGGGCTGTTAGGCTATGAGCACGTTCACGACCTGGTAAATGAAGATCAACTCGGAGGGCTGATGTTCGTCAAACAGCAGCCGTCAAGCATTAGAAGAGGCCTGAGCTGGATTGAGGCCTACTCTCAAAGATCATGAATTCCGTAAAAGCGAGAGATCTTCGGGTGACGTGAATCGTTGCGTTGGAACAAGGAGGCCTGATCATGGATGTTGAACAGATACGCGGCAAGATCAAGGAAGTCATCTCGAACGTGACGAATATCGATCCTTCCGAGATCGGTGATAAGGCATCATTTGTCGAGGATCTGCAGCTGGATTCTCTATCGCTGCTCGAGATCGGGGTCGACGTCGACTACGAATTCAAGCTAGGTGTGCCCGAAGAACGTCTCAGCGAGCTTCGTACCGTGCAGGATACTGTCGATCTCGTCCAGCAGTGCCTGGCTGATCGGGCGGCATAGCTGTGTCGCGACGCATCGCCGTCACCGGCATTGGTGCGGTGACTCCCGTAGGAGCGGGCCGGCAGGAGGTGTGGGCCAATCTCCTGGCTGGCCGTTGTGGCATCAGTCAGGTGGAGTCGTTCGACACCGGCAGCTACAGCGTGCACGTCGGGGGTGAAGTCAAGAATTTCGATCCCGAGCCGTACTTTCATCAGCTCGACGCGGCTCGAGCCGGTCGAGCTTCCCAGTTGGCGGTCGCGGCCGCCCGCCAAGCAGTCGAAGATGCCGGACTCGATCTGTCGACCATCGAGCCAGCTCGTGCCGGCGTCGCCATGGGGACGACTTCGGGTGAGCCGCGCGAAGTCGAGCTTTTTGACGATCACTATGTCGCGGAAGACCTCGAGCAAGTAGGGCCCGGGTTCATCACGCGCTACCCCTGTCATGTCATCGCCGGCCATGTTGCCAGCGAGCTGCAGTTCGCCGGCGTCAACGTCATGATTCCAGCGGCCTGTGCCGCCGGCAGCTATGCCTTGGCGCATGCGTTCGACGTGCTGCGAGCGGGCCGTGCCGACGTGATGCTGGCGGGTGGCGCGGATTCGTTCTCGCGCATTACCTACACCGGCTTTGCACGTCTTGGGGCGATCGCTCCCGAGGTATGTCAGCCCTTTGACCTGAACCGCAAAGGCATGATTCCTGGCGAGGGGGCGGCCGTTCTGGTGCTTGAGCCACTCGATCGGGCGCTAGCGCGTGGAGCCGAGGTCTATGCCGAAGTTGCCGGCTATGGGCTTTCATGCGATGCGCACCACATGACCGCAGCGCATCCCGACGGCGCGGCGCGAGCCATGTCGCGGGCCCTCTCGGACAGCTCACGTGAGCCTTCGGACGTGGGCTATATCAGCGCCCACGGCACCGGCACGCCGACCAACGATCGCCAGGAGACCAAGGCGGTCAAGCAAGTTTTCGGCGAAGCCGCGTATCGCGTTCCGATGAGCTCGATCAAGTCAATGATCGGCCATACGATGGGAGCCGCTTCGGCAATCGAAGCCGCGGTCTGCGCCCTGGCGGTAGCGACCGATCACATTCCTCCCACCGCCCACTACGAGCAGCCGGACCCTGAGTGCGACCTGGACTGCGTGCCCAACGAAGCACGCCAGCAGCGGGTCGATGTCGCGATGAACAACGCCTACGCCTTCGGCGGTAACAACGCTTCGGTCATCTTCGAGAAGTGCCAGCCATGAGCCCGAGCCAGAGCGCTCGCCGGGTATTGATCACCGGCATTGGCCTCGTATCTTCGCTCGCCGACGAGGCGGCGGGATTTCATCGCGCCTTGCTGGCCGGCGAGTCCGGTATCGGCCCGCTGAGCTTGTTCGATACCGAGAAGCTGGGATCGTGTGTGGCTGGCGAAGTGAGAGATTTCGATCCTCAGCAATACCTCGGACGGGCCAACTTGAGGCCTGTGGATCGAGCGGCTCGGCTGGTAATTGTGGCGGCGCATCAGGCGTTTGCGGCCAGTGGCTGGACGCCTGAGATGCGTGAAGCTCACGATGTGGGCTTGGTCTTGGGAACCATGTTCGGCAGCATTCACACCATTTCGGCGTTCGATCGGCGGGCTCTGACCGCTGGACCCAAGTACGCCAAACCCTTCGACTTCGCCAACAGCGTGATCAATGCCGCCGCTGGCCAAACGGCCATCTGGCACAGCCTACGAGGCATCAACTCGACGGTCGCGGGTGGTAGTGCCGCCGGTCTGCAGGCGCTGGCCTACGCTACCGAGGCGATTCGTACCGGCCGGGCCGACGCCTTGCTCGCTGGAGGCGCCGACGAGCTTTGCTTCGAGTCGTTTTTCGGTTTTCGGCAAGCCGGCATGCTAGCGATGAACGGCGATGGGAGCCCTGCCTGCTCGGTGCCATTCGATGCCCGTCGCAACGGTTTTGTGGTGGGGGAAGGCGCCGGGTTGTTGATGCTCGAAGCTGCAGAGTCCGCGCTGGCGCGTGGCGCTCCGATCCTCGGCGAGATTCGTGGCCATGCCAACTGCTATGACTGCTCGCGAGGGCGAGACGAGCGTGCTGCTGAGGCCGTTCAAAGCGCGATCCGTCTGGCGCTGGAAGATGCCGGGATCGATCCCCAGGACATTGGTGCGGTCAGCGCGGCCGGCAACGGCAGCATTGCCGGAGATCGCTTCGAAGCGAGAGGACTGGCTGGCGTGTTCGAGGGCTCTGCGGAGCCGCCGATCACCGCCGTCAAGTCTTTGCTGGGTGAGACGCTTGGAGCTTCAGGGGCCTTTGCGACCATCGCCTTGCTCGAATCGTTGGCGAACGGTGTATTGCCGGGCGTGCGCGGCCTGGGTGAGATCGAGGATGGGCTCGGCTTGCGGAGGCTGAGCGCAGCGAGTACTAGGATCGACGCACGCTACGGTCTGGTCGACGCGATCGGGCTGGACGGCAACGTCGCAGCACTGGTCTTGGAGCGTACGAACGCCAAAGAGATGGCCGGGAAGCTGGGAGCCAGCTGATGGCTGACAGCTCCTCGGCTTCACCACTGCGCTTGGGACGAGCGCGCCGGATTCGCCTAGTTCCGCGTCTCAAGGATCAAGGGTACTCCCCGGAAGACGTCGACAAGCGGCGCCGCTGGGTGGAGGAGCAGACGGATTCCCGACTCGAGCATGTCGGCTCCTATTCGATCTCCAGCGAAGCGATGCGCGGAAATATCGAGAATCCGATCGGAGCCGTCCAAATGCCGCTGGCAGTGGCAGGCCCTTTGTTGCTGAAGGGGGGGCACGCCGAGGGCACCTTCTACGTACCTCTGGCTACGACCGAAGGGGCTCTCGTGCGCTCGTACGAGCGTGGCATGGTCGCGATAACGCGTGCTGGTGGAGCCTCCGTGCGAGTGTGGGTCGATGAAAATCGCGTCTCGCCGGTGTTCTTCCTGGAGGACGTTGCGGCCGCGCACGACTTTGCACAGCGGGTGAACGAGCATATCGACGAGATCCGCGAGGCAGCGGAGTCGACCACCCGTCACGGTCGCTTGCTCGGCATCGAGTGCCTTCCGGTAGGTAGGGAAGTGATCCTCAACATGTCCTACTTCACCGGCGACGCCCAGGGCATGAACATGATCGTTAGGGCTAGCGAGGAGGCCTGTCGCTGGATCCAGCAGCATCTCGATGGGCCGGAGTACTACGTTTTCAGTGGCTACAACTCCGAGAAGCGGGCAAGCGGTTCGCTGTTGAGGGGAGGCAAGGGTAAGAAGGTCACTGCCGGCGTTCGGTTGCCGGCTTCCCTGGTCAAAGCGGTGCTTCACATTTCGCCAGAGCGGTTGGCCGAGGTTTGGCACCACACCGTGCTTGGACACCTTCGAACCGGGGCCTTGGGCTACAACGGCCACGCCGCCAATGGTTTGACAGCCCTGTTCATCGCCTGTGGACAAGACGTGGCCAATGTTGCCAACGCTGCGGTCTGCATCACCAACTTCGAGCTGCTGGAGGGTGGGGATCTGTACGCCAGCGTGACCCTTCCTTCTCTCACTGTCGCCACTGTTGGTGGCGGTACCGGCCTCGGAACGAGCCGCGAATGTCTCGAGATGCTCGGCTGCGCGGGCAGCGGCGGCGCTCTGAAGTTCGCCGAGATCGCGGCCGCGACCGTCCTGGCGGGCGAACTGTCGATGGGTGGTGCCATCGGCAGTGGCGAGTTCGTCGAAGCCCATGAGCTCTATGGCCGCAATCGGCCGGAGAAAGCGCCTTGAGGGAGGCTCTCGCGTGAAGCGGCCGTTCACGGGCCTGCGCAAGACGGAGCCCGATGCGTCTTACGATGCGGTGATCATCGGCGCCGGTATCGGCGGCCTGTTCTGCGCTAATCTCTTGGCCAAAGAAGGGTTGCGCGTGCTGTTGCTCGAACAGCACTACATGATCGGCGGCTACTGCAGCACGTTTCGTCGCAAGGGGTTCACGTTCGACGCCTCGACGCACTTCTATCCGCTGCTCGGCAATCCCGAAACGCTCACCGGCAAACTGCTGAGCGACCTCGGCATGCAGACCCGTTGGGTCAAGATGGATCCCGTCGATACCTTCCATTTCCCCGACGGCTCGCGTTTCGCGGTGCCAGCCGAGCTCGACGCCTATCTGCACAAAGTGCACCGCGAGTTTCCGCACGAATCCGAGGCTCTGGACCGCTTCTTCGAAGAAGTTCGCGAGGCCTACTTGTCGGGTCTGCTGTACTACTTCAAAGGGCGGCGGACCGCGCGCTTCGACCGCTATCGAAGACTCTCGGTGACGGATGTGCTCGATCGCACCTTCAGCGATCGCAAGCTCAAGCTTTTGCTGACGGCCGATTGTCCTCATTGGGGCTCACCCCCCAAACGGACTTCATTTGTGTTCGACTCGATGTTGCGCCTCTCATACTTTCTCGGCAACTACTATCCCGTGCACGGCTCACAGTTCTTTGCCGATGAGCTGGCTCAGCGCTTCGAAGAGGCGGGTGGGCATATCATGATGAGTAGCCGGGTCGACCGGATCCTGGTGCGCGACGGCAAGGCGTGCGGGGTCGAAGTCGAGACCCTAGTCGGTAAGCTGAAGGGCCGTCGAACGATCGCAGCCGGCACGGTGATCTCGAATGCGGATCTCCGTCTGACGCTCGAGAAGATGTTGGATCCGGGGCACGTGGCGCCGAGTTATCTCGACTCGATCCGTCGGCTGCGCCCCAGCTTTCCATGTTTTCTGGTGCACATTGGCCTACGCGACGTTTCGGCCGAGACGATCGATCAAGTGCAGGGCTACTACTGGAATCTATGGGATCCGGATCGTGTTGGGCGCGGCGGGCTGCGTTGTAAGGTGTTCTCGCCAACCGTCTACGAGCCGCGGATGGCTCCGGCCGGTGGGCAGATCATCATCCTGCAGAAAGTACTCGAGATGGACTACGCTGGTACCGAAGATTGGCCGCGCCACAAGCGCGAGATCGAGGACTATGTGCTGGGGCACCTCGATAAGGTCATCCCCGGAGTCCGAGATCGGATCGTCGTGCACCTGAGCGCCTCTGCCAAGACCGCTTGGCGATTCACTCTCAATCAGGCGGGGGCAATGCTGGGTTGGGAGATGTCTCCAGATCAGCTCGGGGAAGATCGCCCCGATATTATGGGGCCGGTGGACAACTTGTTCTTGGTCGGTCACTGGACGCGTCCTGGCGGCGGCATCACGCCGGTCATCGTCTCGGCACAGCACGTGGCCGAGGCGGTTCTGAAAAATACCGTTTCACCGGTCGACCCACGTTTGGTTCTCGGCCTGAGCAACGTCGAGGGGCGGCGCGCCGAGCGTCTGCGGCAGGTGGCAGCTACCGTGTGAGTCGTTCGCCCCAGGAGCTGCTCGAAGATCGACGAGGCTCGGGCACACTCCAATCTCACTTGAAACTTCAGGATCAATTCTCAGAGGGTTCCATGACAACGCGACAGAAGGTTTCGTGGCTCATCATCAGCCCGGTTCTGCTGTTGATCATCTTGGTGCCGTTGGCGCTGCATGGCATGGCAGAAAAGGATCTGAAACATGCCCAGTTCTACAACACGGGCAAGACCATCAACGGGTTTCTGAGCTCTTACTGCAAGGGCGTCAAAACTGCACTGGAGACCGGTGACCCTTCTGGCCTCGCCGAGTTCTACAGTGAGGACTATCGTTCGCCGAACCGCGGGCGCTGGACGTGGGGGCCGGAGCAGCCCGAGAGCGGAGCTCTGGTTTCTCATCGACGACTCGACGGCCAACAAGACTACGGTCTCGACGACATCGCGGCCGAGCATGGCGCTTACCTGGCAACCTTCGCCGCGCTGGATCGCAACTGGTGCAAGATCGATCTGATCGAGGCGATCGAGCTCGAACGCAGCGCCGTGCTGACGGTCAAGCTGTTTGCCGACGGTAGAGACGCCGCGGATCGCTATTTTCAGGATCGCCATTTCGTGCGCTGGCATTTGGTCAACGAAGCGACCGCCGGCGAAGCTTACGTCTGGAAGATCGTCCGGGACGAGCCGGTCGAGGGCGTGCGGGTCGCCGGTGAGAGAACCGGCCTGGTGGACATCGAGCCAGCGACGGCGGGGATCGACTTCAAACATCGACGAGACCCGCGTCTCGACATGAAGCAATACCGGAACGATCTCAAGTTCGGCGTCATCCAGCATGCGTCAGGCGGCATTAGCGCAGCCGACTACGACCAGGACGGTCGTCCCGATCTCCTCTTCTTGGACGGCGAGCAGATCCGGCTCTACCGCAATGTTGAAACCTCGCCCGAAGGTGCGGTGCGCTTCGCCGACGTGACGCTGGAGGCTGGGCTCGAAGGCATTGGTGAGACGCACGTCGGGCTCTTTGCCGATTTCGACAACGACGGAGATCGCGACCTGTTTCTCGGCAGGTATCTTGCTCCGAACATGCTGCTGAAGAACGATGGCAGCGGCAGGTTCGAGGACGTGGGCAATGCTATGGGGCTCGACCTGAAAGTCCCTTCGACCTCGGCAACCCTGCTCGACTTTGACCGCGACGGCTTCCTCGACATCTATCTCGCGGTCAACGGCAATGCTTTCGAGGCGCTGCCGCGGTTGCCGTTTTATGCCCAGAACGGTAAGCCCAATCGCCTGTTCCGCAACGAAGGCGGTGAGCGCTTCGTCGACGTGACCGCGCAGAGTGGAGTCGGCGACGTCGGCTGGAGCCTGGCGGTGGCGACCGGTGATGTCGATGGCGACGGCTGGCCGGATCTGGCCGTAGCCAACGACTTCGGCCGCAAGAACCTGTACCGCAACAACCAGGACGGCACCTTCTCCGAGATCGCTAGAGAAGCCGGCGTGCTCGACTTCTCGGGCGGCATGGGGTTGACCTTTGGCGACTTCAACGACGATGGCCGGGTGGATCTCTACACCTCGAACATCAACTCCAATCAGCGCTGGTTCGGCGAAGACATGACGGTCGGGCAATATATCCGCAACGTCGTGCGGACCAAGTGGATCTTCGCCGACTTCTTCGAGTACTGGCAGCTGTATCGCCTGATCGGCAGTGACTGGGTCGAGCTGGGCCAGCAGATCGGCGAAGGCAACTCGTTGTTCCAGAGTCGTGCGGGAAGCGATGGCAAGGTCGCCTTCGACGAGCTCAAAGACAGCCACACGGGACGCGCTGGCTGGGGTTGGAGCGTCAACTTCTTTGACGTCGATAATGACACGGACCTGGATCTCTACGCGGCGAACGGCTGGATCAGCAATACGCCAGGCACAGATTTGTGACTGCCTTTCACTAACGGTGCGGTCGCACACGTAGATCAATACAAGCAAGGCGTCTTTTTCAGTTACGACTTCGTCGGTGCCAACTCCTGGAACGGTTATGAGCACAACTGCCTATTCGCCAACGTTGGCGAGGGCCAATTCGTCGACATCGCGCGTCCAACCGGCGCCGACGGTATTCTCGATGGTCGCGGAGTCGCCGTCGCCGACTTCAACGGCGATGGCAGACAAGACTTGGCGATCAACAACAACAACAGCCAGCCTACCCTCTACCTGAATCAGCTGGCGGCCGGCAATTGGCTGCAGTTCGATCTGGTGGGGAGCGCGAGTAATCGCGATGCGGTCGGCGCCAAGATTCGGGTGACGCTGTCTGGATTCGCCGGTGGCGCTTCTGAAAAGACTTTGACGCGCTGGGTCGAGGCGGGTTCCGGCTATGCTGCGCAGTCCGCTTTTCCGGTGCACTTCGGGTTGGGAGCTGCCGAGGAGGTAGCAGCGGTAGAGATCACCTGGCCCGACGGTGAGGTGGTGCGATTCGGCGGTGACGAGATCGGCATCAATCAAGCCCTCCGCGTTGAGCAGAGCGGCGAGGTGACCGTCACCTCGACTCCAGAAGGTGATGCGCCGCAACCTGCAGAGGCTACAGTCGCCTCAGTCGGCAGGGTCGCCGCCAGCAAGGCCGTTGAAACCCGTGGGGTTGCCCTGGCCCGGACCGTCGGAGCGGAGAGTAGCGCCGCGGGGGGATGAAGTTGTCGCACGTCGTCGTCGGTGAGCGTGGATCCCTGGTCGACCAGGTCATGAACCGGATCGGGGCGTCGACCGCCGGCGTGCGCAGCATCGAGCCGCAGGCGGCGCGGCTGGCGGAATTGCCTGCTCTGGCCGAGGATGAGGTTTGGGCGTTTGTCGCTCTGGCCGGCGTGGGCTTGGCGGGAACACCAGATCTCGAAGGCGCCCAACAGGTTTTCATGCATGCCGAGCGCGCTGGCCTGCGGCGGCTGGTGCTGGTGGCGAGCACGGCCATCTACGAGCCGAGTCACCATCATCCGGCTCAGATCCACGAGGACCAGCGAGCACTTCGCCACATCTCCAACCCGATCGCTGCCCGCTGGCTGGACCTCGAGGTGATGGCGCGGGATTGGCGAGATCGGACGGGGGCAGCTCTGGCGATCCTGCGCTGCGCGCCGGTCATTCATCCCGATGGCTCGGACTACTTCAGTCGACTCTTGGCAAGCCGCTGGGCCGTAACGCCGGTGGGATTCGATCCTTCGCTGCAGTTCGCCACCCCCGAGGATCTCGCTTCGGCGATCGTCAGGGTTGTCGAGGCCCAGGCCGACGGCGTGTTCCATGTTGCTCCGCGCGCTGTAATGCCGCTGCGACAGGCGTTGCGAGTAGCGCGCTGTCGCCGCCTACCCGTGCCGACTGCGATGCAATGGCTACCTCGCAGGCTCCTGGCGTCGCGTGGACGGGTGGCGCCTTGCGCCCAGCTGGATTATCTCAAGCATTCCTTTACGGTCTCACCTGAGAAACTAGTGCGTGAGCTTCGGGTACCGCTGCGGCACACGAGCGAGCAAGCGATCGAGACGTTGGTCGAGCCGCGGCCGAGTGCCGGCAGGCCACAGGCACCAGCAGCCGTCGTGGCGCGAGACGCCAGCGAAGTCGCCCAGCCCGACCCGTTTGGATTGGATGAAGCGTACGTCACGCGTTTGGGGAAGACGCTGTTTCGTTTCTTGCACGATCACTATTGGCGCGTCGAATGGAGGGGGCTCGAGCACATTCCGCGCTCGGGTCGAGCAGTGATCGCGGGCGTCCACCGCGGCCATCAGCCGTGGGACGGGGTGATGACGTTTCATCTGCTGGCGCGGGAGCTTGGCCGCTACATGCGCTTCCTGATCCATCCGTCACTGGTGAAGTTCCCCTTCCTGGCCCCCTACATGATCAAGTGTGGTGGCATCCATGCTTGCCTCGAGAATGCTGCTTGGGTGCTCGAACGAGATGGTCTGTTGGGGATCTATCCCGAAGGCATTCGTGGCGCCTTCACCCTGTATCGAGATGCCTACCGGCTGGGCAAGTTTGGGCGAGACGAGTACGTGCGCATCGCGCTGCGCCACCGGGCGCCGATCGTTCCCCATGTCACGGTGGGCAGCGCCGAGATTTTTCCGATTCTCGCGCGAGTCGATTGGCCTTGGTTCAGACGGGTCAGCGAGTGGCCTTTCCTGCCGATCACTCCTACCATGGGGACGGTGCCGCTACCTTCGAAGTGGCATACTTGGTTCCTCGAGCCGATCTCGGTCGAGGACTATGCGCCGGAGGCGGCAGATGACCGGGCGACGGTGAAAGCGATCAGCCAGGAGGTACGCGAGCGAATGGAAGCAGCGATCGAGGAGATGTTGCGACGCCGGAAGTCGATCTTCTGGGGCTCGATCTTTGAGACGCAGGAAGACGTGGCGCTCGGAGAGGAGCCAGCATGAGGATTTCTTGGTCTGGATGCTGTGGATGGGCTGGCTTGACAGCGCGTGTCGCTCGCCGTCTCGTTCCGGCTCTCACGCTTGCGCTCGCCTCGGCGGGTTGCGGGTCCGAGCCGCTTCCTAGACTCGAGGTGGGTGGTGAAATTCCAGCGTTCACTCTGCCGTCTCTCGCGGGTGCGGAAGTCGCAAGCAGCTCGTTCGACGGTCGCCCCGTAGTGATCAACTTTTGGGCTACCTGGTGCCAACCTTGCCTCAAGGAGATTCCAGAGCTCATCGAGCTGGCGGCGGACGACCGACTCGAGGTCGTCGGTATCGCGCTCGATACGGAAGGCGAGTCGGTGGTTCGGCCGTTTGTCGAGCGCCAGGGTATGGACTACACCATTTTGTTGGGGCATCAGGACATCTTTCAGCGCATGGGCGGCTTGACCATTCCCTACACGCTGGTCCTCGATGGTTCGCAGCAGGTGGTCAACATCTATCGCGGGCCCGCGACACGGGCCGACATCGAGAGCGATCTCGAGCGCATCGCATCGACGACATGAAGCTCGCCTGGAAGAACGCCCAGCGTCTGGCGCAGCTGTTGAGAGTGCTGGTGCGCCATGGCTTGGCTCACCTGCTCGGTGACCGCGTGCGTCGGCGTCCATGGCTGGCCGGTTGGCTCCCGATGGCGGGTCTGCCAGCCCCCGAGCGGCTGCGGATCATGATCGAGGACATGGGCGGGACCTACATCAAGTTCGGTCAGATGTTGGCGCTACAGCCCGACATCCTGCCGCTCGAATACTGCAACGCTCTGTTCAGTCTGCTCGATCGCGTCGAACCGTTTCCCTACGAAGAAGTCCGCCGCATTTGGCTCGAGGAGCTGGGCCAGGCGCCAGAAGACATCTTCGATTCGTTCGAACAAGCGCCTTTGGCAACGGCATCGGTAGGGCAGGTCCACGTCGCCTATCTCGATGGCGTCAAGGTGGCTGTCAAGGTGCAGCGGCCCAACGTCGAGTTCGAATTTGGGAGTGATATTCGACTGATGGTCGCGGCGGTGGCAGCGATCAAATGGCTGCGGCTGAGCTCCCTGTACTGGCTGATCGAGCCAACGACCGAGTTCGTTTCTTGGACGCGGGAAGAGGTCGACTATCGCTTTGAAGCGCGCTACTCCGAACAGATGCGAAAGAACGCGACCCGCAATGCCGTGCAGACCGTACCCCCGGTGTTCGAGCGCTTCACCTCGCGCCGTACCCTGGTGGTAGGTTTCTTGGAGGGCGTGACGCTGCTCGAGTACCTGCGGGCTCGCGAGCGCGGTGACGAGGTGGCTGTCCGCAGACTCGAGCCTCCAGGATTCGACCGTCGTCGCTTCGCCGCCAACATCATCGACAACTTTCTGGGCGATGCTTTCGAGAACGGCATCTATCACGCTGACCTGCACCCGGCCAATCTGATCATCCTGCCCGACAGCGTCGTCGGCTATATCGACTTCGGCATCACGGGTGTGATCAGTCGGCATGGGCGCCGGCATCTCGTGGCCATGACTCTGGCTCTGGCCGGCGGCGATATGGATACCTTGAACGATCAATTCCTCGAGGTGTCAGCATATGATCCCAAAGCCGATCCGCAGGCCTTTCGTGCGGGACTGGATCGCCTCGCCGAGGATTGGTACCGCGAGGAAGACGGCGAGCGCCGTTTGAAGGTCAATTTCACGCGCATCATGGGTGACATGTTGGTTCTGTCGCGCAAGACGGGAGTCTTGCCGGAGCGCGATATCGTCAAATACATCCGCTCTTCGATCGCTATCGACGGCCTGGTGACGCGTTTCGAACCAGTGTTTGACGTCGGCGAGTATCTGGTCGAGACGTGCTCCCGCTACCTGCTGTGGCAGGGGCGCCGCCATCGCTATGCGCCCGAACGATGGCTCGATTTCTCAGCCGCCAGCGGCAAGCTGCTGCGCGACGGTCCGAGGCGCGCCAACCAGCTCCTGGACCGGCTCGCGGCCGGTGAGCTGTTGAGCTCCCGGGAGGATTCCGCGCAGGGCGACGCTTCGGCAGCCCTGCGCCTGCGCGCCCTGCAGCTATCCGCTGTCGGCTTGGCGGTCGCAGGTCTGCTGGCGCTGGCGGCGCCGGCAAACCCGACTTTCGGTTTCAACTTCTGGACTAGCCAGTGGCTGGTCTTGACGCTCGCCGGCGGCTCTTTGGCCGTCACGGTACGAAAGCTCGTCTCGTGACGGATGCTTCTCACAGAGTCGGTCGATATGACACCTCAACGTCAGCTCTCCAAAGGAGGCGCATATGCGCGATCTCGCACGTTCCATGATTCGGTTTTCCTGGGCCATGTCGGTGCTTGGAGCCAAACAAGCCGCCAATCTGGTTTCGCCGCGTGACGGCTGGGACCGCTCGGCCGAGTCGTTCGATGTGGTCAGCAGTGCGGCGATCGATCAGATGGGAGAAACCATGAAGGGAGTCTACGAGGCGGGAGATCGCTTTCAGAGCGGCATGGTCGACACCATGTCGCGCATGTTTGGTGGTGGCTCCTGGGACGATCCCGGCAAGGCGATGAACGAGACCTGGGAGTCGGTAGAGAGAACCTGGAGCGGCATGAAGCAGACGGTAGACGACGCAATGTCCGCCGACGAGGACTGAGCAGCTTCGCCGAGCCACTGGGGGAAGAAGTGCGCGATCTTGCCAAGTCCATGTTCCGCTTCTCGCTGGCGAGCGGGCTCCTGGGAGTCTCTCAGATGGCTAGATGCGTAGCCCTGGGAAGGGCTCCCGCGTCGGGGCGCGAAGGGCGCGAGCCGCTGGACGCTGTCACCTGGGCCACCCGGGGGCAGCTGGGAGAGGTGCTGCAGGCGGCATTTCAAGTCGGAGATGACCTCCAACACGAATGGACCGGGTTGGCCAGTGATGCATTGGTGCCCTGGCGGTGGTCGCGCACCGCCTCGGAGCTGGCGGAGCGATCGGTAGCGGCACTGCAGCTCGCGAGCCCTGGAGCCGTGGGTGGCCTGGCTCGCCAGGAGCTGCGCAACAAATTCGAGGTCTACTGGCTGGTCAAAGGAGCCCGCGGCAAGCTCGAGCTGCCAAGAGACTCGACCTCCCTGCCGCTCACCGAGCTGATTCCGCGTGCCTACCAGCTCGGTGATTATCAGGCGCTGTGGGTCGTCGAAGGCCTGGGATACGAGATCGCTGCAGCTGCGCTGCGAGCCGACTCCGCTCCGCGCGGATTGTTCGTGGCCGAGGCGGTCGGGGATCTACCGCCGAATAGCGTTCCGATGCTGCACGGAGGGCTCGGGCTGGCCTGCGCTGAGCACGTCATGCAAGGGTTGTCTCCACACAGCTCGACCGCCGAAGTCAGCGCTGCCGCACAGCGGTTTCTCGATCTGTGTCGGGACAATTCAATGGAGCGCTACGTCGACTCGGCAATCGAGGCGTTCGGGCTCTACGCTCGCTGTTTCGTACCGGAGCTCGTGCCGGTGTTGGAGCGTGGACTGGTGGCCCTGGACGATGCCACGCTGCATCGTTACTTCTGGCATGGCTTTGGGCGGGCCATCTATTTCCTGCCGGTTCATTTCGTGCCGGGCTACGGCACGCTATGGCGTGCGGTGCAGGTGGCGATACGCGAGGCACCTCACGAGATGGCCCGGAAGAACGCGCTGGCCGGAGTCTCCTTCGCTTTTACGATGGTCAACATGTCGCATCCGGAGATCCTCGAGCGGGCTCTATGCCGGCATGGTGATGAGATTCTGGGCTCGACCTTTGCGGACGGGGTCGTCGCCGCCGTCGTCATGCGTAACGAGATCACGCCTCGAGCTACGGTTCTCGAGGCATTTGTCGAGCATGAGCCTCGGCCCGAAGCCAGGGCGATCTGGCAGCAGGTGGTGAGGTTACCGTGCCGCCAGGCTCTGGGTCAGAATGGCTTGGACCCGGCTAGGAACGAGCTGCCCGGCGTCTATCGAGCGTTGTCGCACGGCCCTGGATTATTTTACTTTGAGACAAAAGATTATTTTTTCACTTTGTAACTGAAAAAACTTTTTAATTGCAAGATAAAAACGCCACCGCTTCTTTGTGTAATGTCTTGCCGAAATGAGAGCAAACCATGAGAAGCAAACTTACGATTCAAAAAAAGACCTGTGTGTGGTAGTAAAGTGATTAAATACTTTTAATTGAATGTCAG
>JBCCEE010000053.1:0-28650 GCA_039030415.1 Acidobacteriota bacterium | reverse complement strand
GGCGTGTCCCACCAGCTGAGGAACGAGCACAGCAGCGATCTACTGTTTCTCGTCACGTCAGCGCCACCGAGCCACGATGATCGCATCGAGCTCTGATGAGCGTATCGAGTTCTGATTCGAGTCAGACTGAAAAGCGGGAGGCGATTTGTTTGGCGGTCGCCACCTGCAGCAATAGATTGGCGTGGATCGGGAACCGGTTGGGTTGAGGTCGTGAATCAACATGCCAGAAGCGTAGAATGCTCATTCAAAAAAATGCAAAACGCAAAATCGGTCATTCCGCCCGAAAAGCGGACGGTTTGGCCGGAGATCGGTCAGGGTGTGGAGTGACCCGGAAGCCATTGGCACGCGTGCGAACGCGTTCGGTTTGAAACCGACCGCACTTCGCAAGCCGTCCATCGCGTTCTGGCTGTCCCGGGACGCGAGTTTTGTCGTGCACATCGCGTGCTTTTTGCCCCGGAGCTCGATTTGGGTCGTGAATGTGATGGTCTTTGTGCCCTGGAGCGCGAGGTCTGTCGTGCACGTGGCGTTGCCGCTAGCTCTGGAAGGGACCTGGATCGTGAGCATAGCGTTCCTTGGGTCCCCGCGGATCAAGGTGGTGCCCGCTGCGACAGTGGTGGTGATCCGCCAGACTGTCAGGGCGAGCTACCGTTATAGTTGGCAGGTGTCCAACCATCATGACGTGGGGGTCATGTACGAATGTCAAACCGTGTTGATGAGATGACCGAGCGCATGCTCGATGATGCAGGCATAGCACCAGGCATGCGGGTGCTCGACATCGGCTGCGGCCCTGGGGCAGTTTCTCTGATGCTGTCGCGGCGTGTTGGCGATCAGGGGCATGTCTTTGCCGTCGATCGCAGCCCTCAAATGCTCGGGGTAGCCCAAGAGAAGGCACATGCGGCCGGCGTCTCGAACCTCACCTTCATCGAGGGCGGGTTCGACGTGACGTTTCCAGAGCACGGCACGCTGGATGCGGCAGTGGGTCGCCGTGTTCTTATGTATCAGTCGGACGCCGTGAAAGCGGTAGAGCAGCTCGCTTTGGCGATCCGCCCTGGAGGAGTCGTTGCGTTTCATGAGCACGACTCGATGGTAGTGAAGGATGAGCGCGTTGCCCTACCGCTGCACGATCGAGTTCGCTCCTGGTTCCGGGAGATGCTCCGAAGCGAAGGGGCAAACCTGCGCATGGGCTTCGAGCTTAATGGCGCGCTTTCGGCGGCCGGGCTCACCGTCGAACGCGTGCGTGCCGAAGCGAATGTGCTGACACCTACCGCCAGCTATCCCGTGGCCACGATCGTCCGCGCCATCCTCCCTCGGCTACTGCAGCACGGTATCGCGACCGAGGCAGAGATCGACGTCGAAACGCTCGACGAGCGTCTGGCCGCTGAGCGCAGGGAAGCGGCCGCAACCTGCCTCTGGGAGATAGTCTTCTGCGGCTGGGCCCGGAAATCTCGAGAGTCATGATGGATGCTCCATGCTGAAAATCGGTTGCTGGATACTGACACTCTGGTCCGCCCTGAACCTCGCAGCATCTCTCAAGATCGTTGTGGATACCCTATTCCGCGGCGGGCACACGCCGGCGCTGTACCTGCTGCTCTCCGAATCGGACGTGCAGGCGTTAGCGACCGATACGCTGTCCACCCTCGACTCCATCGCAGTCTTCGCCAACGGCTTGAACGTCGCGTTTTGCGCTCTCGCGCTATGCCTCATCTGGCGAGGTCTTGGGCGGCACAAATCCTGGAGCTTTGCGGCGCTTCTCCTCGGCTTCTCCGCCGCCTGGTTGGCCGGCGTCGCGGCAGACTTCGTTGTTGGAACGGCTGCGCCGTGGGTCAACGTCGCCTCATTCGCCATACTCTTTATAGGCTTTGCCTTATCAGGTGCTGAGCTGTACTGGAAGCGACCGCAGGCCCACCGGTACGTGTCGAGGTGATCGGCAATCTGCTGTTCCAAGACCCCCACGCAGGACTTCCTGGGTGCTGATTTCACTCGGCGAATGAGTGGTAAAGTTCTTGCGGAGCAGTAGGTAACGCAAGCAGTAGGTGACGCAAGCAGTAGGTAACGTAAATCGTTGGCGCCCTAGTGGACAGAGAGCTCTGCCATGGGACTATTTGAAGCAAACAAAGAGCTGTTGGGGCTGACAAAGTCGATTGAGCCTTGGATCCTCGAGCGGAGGCGACGCCTCCATCAGTGTCCAGAGCTTCTCTACGAGCTGCATGAAACGTCCAGTGTCGTTTGCGAGACATTGGACTCGTTGGGCGTTGCCTACCAAAAGGGCGTTGCCGAAACTGGCGTCTTGGCGACGATCGGCAATGGCGGCTCGTCCTGCATCATGCTCCGTGCCGACATGGATGCTCTTCCCATTGCAGAGGCCGCGGACGTGGAGTTCAGGAGCAGAAACGAAGGGCAAATGCATGCTTGTGGGCATGATTGCCACACGGCGATGTTGCTCGGCGCGGCGAAGCTGCTCAAGGAAAGGGAGCATGAGCTTCCGGCCACCGTAAAACTCTGCTTTCAGCCAGCGGAGGAAGGAGGGGCTGGAGCCAAGAGAATGTGCGATGAAGGCGTGATGGACGACCCTTCAGTCAGCAAGGTGTTCGGGCTTCACGTTTGGCCGATGATTCCAACCGGGCAGCTTACCGGGCGCCCGGGGGCATTTCTGGCAGCAGCCAACGCTTTCGAGATCCGGGTGAAAGGAAAAGGAGGGCATGCGGCCATGCCCCATCTTTGCGTCGACCCCGTGGTGACGGCGGCGAAAATAGTAACGTCGCTTCAATCCATCATCTCGCGTGAGCAAAATGCGCTCGAGCCCGCGGTAATCAGCTTCACAGGTATCGATGCCGAATCCACTTACAACGTGATTCCTTCAGAAGTCACGATCAGGGGTACGGTCAGGTCGTTGAGCTCGGACAACAAGGATCACTTGAAAGTTCGACTCGCCGAGGCTGCCTCGGCAATGGCACTTGCGGATCGTTGTGAAGCCGAGTTTGTGACAGTGGAAGAAGACTATCCCACCACATTCAACGACCTGGAGCTCTGGGATACGGTCCATGGCTTCGGAGAGAAGCTGGTTGGAGAAGGAAACTTCGACCTATGCGATCCGATACTCGGCGGCGAAGACTTCGCATTCTACGGTGCCTACGCTCCCTCGTGCATGGTGGCATTAGGATGCGGGAATGAGTCCAAGGGATGCACGTACGGCCTGCACCACCCCCAGTTCAAAGTCGACGAGGACGCCCTGCACATCGGAACGGCTCTGCATTTGGCGTTCGTCTCAGAGCATGTTGGCGTGCATTGGCGACACTGAAGTGGTTTGGTGGCCAAACTTCTCCAGCGGTACAATCGAGAGTCAGCCTAGTAGGAGCTTGCCGGTATGAATCTCGTGGACAGCAGATCGACGATGACGGCGGAGGATTTTCTCCTTTGGATAGATTCCCTATCGGAAGGGCCGCGCTACGAGCTTGTTGCAGGCGAGCCGGTGGCGATGGCGCCGGAACGCAACCGGCACAACCTCGTCAAAGCCGAGTGTTGGCTGGCATTGCGGCAGGCAGTTCGTTCAGCCGGAATCCGCTGCACCGTACTCAGCGATGGGGCCACCGTTAGGGTTGATGAAGACAACGTCTACGAACCGGACGTCACAGTTCAATGTGGAGAGCCGATAGACCTGGATGCAACAGCAGCAACGCATCCAACGATCCTCGTTGAGGTTTTGTCTCCAGCTACGAAGGGGGTTGATTCGAGCAATAAGCTTCTGGGCTATTTCCAACTCCCCAGCGTCCAGCACTACTTGGTAGTCGATCCGGCAAAGCGTGCCGTGATCCACCACTATCGCTCGGGTAGCGGGATAGGCACATCACTTCTGCACGAGGGCAGTCTTCGGCTAGACCCGCCTGGTATCGATTTGGAGATCACTGACTTCTTTGGAGCTCTGGAAGATCTTTCCAGCTGAGGCAGGGCGAAGACTCACCATCAAACGAGGACCGGAGCACGGAGTCAAGACTCGTGCACGTTCGGGGCTGCCAAAGAAGGGAGCTGACGCACATGGTTCGTAACGGCAAAGCGAATCTCAAACGAGAGCTACACGCTATCCCCGCGTTTGTGCTCGATGCCCTCGAGCGTGAATCGTTGATGAATGCATATCATGAGCGCCCGGCTTATCAGCAGAATGACTACATTGGATGGATCAATTCCGCCAAACGCGATGAAACCAAACAGAAGCGTCTCGCGCAGATGCTAGCTGAGCTCGAACAAGGGGGTGTTTACATGAGGATGGACCATCTCCCGAGCAGAAAATCGTGACATAGGGTTTCAGGCCAAAGCGGTGCTCATGCGATCAGCTATCTTAGATGAGGGAAAAAAAGGCGCTTTGCTGTTTTGGGGCGTTGCACTCACGCTATGGGGGCTTGTCACCATAGCGTTGATCCTAGGCATTGTTCAAGACAATCAAATTCCAGTAGACGCCTCGACGTATTTCGAGGCACTGGAAGATTTTGCCGGCGGCCTTGCTCCTTATGATTCAGTTACCGCCAATCAGGCTATCTGGCGCGGATACCATACGCTCGAAGCCCAGGTTCTAGCTGACGTCCCCCGCGATGAGATTCGCACGGACCTAGCGGTTCCCGGCCCATTCATCTATCCCCCGACGCTTCTGCAAATCATGGATTTGCTGAAGATTACGCCTGCGGCTTTCATGCTGTGGCTTCTGGCGAGTCTCATCTTGTTTGCCTGGTTGTGGCTGAAGGTGACTCATCTACCGGCGTCGTGGCTGTTGCTGGTTGTGCTTTCTTGGGACTTCCTGGCGTCCTTTTTGGGCGGTAACGTAGAGATTATTCTCTTGAGCCTCGCGTTGCTCGGCGCGTACTTGCTTCACGGCCGAAGGCCGATCTGGTCAGCTCCTCTGATCGCCTTCGTAGTTATTGTCAAGCCGTTCTATGCGCTATTCTTCGTTGCGTTCGGCGTCTTCTTGTTGGCAAACAGTGGGGGTAAGCGCAAGGAAAACTTGCGCTCTTTGTTGATGAGTGCGGCGGTTACCGCTGCCTTTCTGGTGAGCTCGGTTTTGCTTTGGCCGGAGTGGCTACGACCACTCGTCTTTGGCTATCTGCGTGAGGGATTGGCCCATACCTGGTATGTGCTCCCCCTGGCTGAGCAAACGCCGATGAGTCTCTGGAATCGCACTTTCATGCAGGGCGTTGTGAACCTAGGGGTTGCTGCCAGCACTGCCCAGGTGCTTTCTCTTGTCGCTTGGAGCCTCGCAACTGCTGTTACTGCGATTCAGATCGCTCGAAGAGAATTGCCGTTTCCCGTGCTCTTCGCCCTGGGCTTTCTGCTTCTCTATTGGTTTCGGCCCGTCGGCTGGGGGCTGATTTTCCTGGATATCGTTGTTCTGTCTGCTGTTTGGTCTCTGTTTTCTGCTGCGGAAAAAAAGTGGCTTCTCGGAGGAGCTGTGCTGCTGGCCTCGAGTCATTGGGTTGCGATTGTGCTCACGGCTTCTCAATATTGGGCGCGCTTTTTTACGGTTCAAAGCGCAACGTTCCCCTTCGAAACCTGGCTTGTCTTTCCGATTTGCTGGGCTATCCTGTTGGTGGGTGTGCGCCGTTCCCAGTTTGACGAATCCTCCCCAGGAGACACAAGCGGCTAATTCGAGCCGTCAGGCCTCCAAAGGGAGAGCCATGTCGCTAATCCGAGCCGTTGCCAAGGAGGCTCGGTCATAGCTGACCTATTGAATGACGGGTTCGCTGGGCCAACGGCCTGTCTGCGACGGCCTCTCTGAGGGCAAGCCGCTCCGTTCTGTCTTCAGGGCGTCAATCGCAAGCGAGCCGAGGTTGGGGAAGGTGGTCGGCGAGCTGGCAGATCCAGTCGACCAGCTGCAGATCGTGCCATCTCCGGGCGTGGAGCTGTAGACCGATCGGTAGGCCGCGCTCCGACATGCCCGCGGGCACCGAGGCGATGGGGTGAGCGAGCGCTGCCGTCGGCACACAGAATGTGCCGACGACGTCGCCATAGGGCACGCGCCGCCCTTCGATGCGGACGCTTCGGTTGAATTTGCCGAGCGGAAACGCGGTCGTCGCGGCCACCGGAGTGACCCACAGATCCCAGTTCTGAAACCATCGCTCGAACCGTTCCACCAGCGCTTCGCGAGCCTCCAGCATCTCGAAGTAGCGGTGGGGCGATGCGGTCAGCCCGAGGCCGAAGTTGCGCGTGAAGACGCCGCGCCGATATTTGAAGGGATGGTAGACGTGGCGCATCAGGCGGCGGCCCGGCACGGTGCGCAGCACGGACGGCAGCACGGCAGCGAATTCGAAGCTGTGAGTGACGCCATAGACCTCGTAGGCGTGCATCAGGTCGAACGGCAGATCGATCCGGTGCACTTCTGCCCCCGAGGCCTCGAGGCGACGCATCGTCTCGCCGAGCACGCGCTCGGTGTCGCGGCACAGCGGTATGTCGCCCCAGGTTGGGGTCCAGGCAATCTTCGTCTGTGAGAGGGGTTTTGCTGGCTCCGCTCGCTGCTTCATCCAGCGACCGCGTTCGGTTGATTCGAGCAGAATAGGCAGCGCGAGGCGCAAGTCTTCGGGGTGCCGCGCCATCGGTCCGACGACGAGATGGTGCCTCAGAGCACGGGGAGAGCCGGGCGACGCGCCATGCCCGCGGGTGGACAGCGCGCCTTCACTCGTGCGCAGGCCGTACACGCCGCAGCAGTGGGAGGGATGCCGAATGGAGCCGGCGACGTCGCTTCCCAGCTCGAGCGGCGTGAAGCCGGCGGCGAGCGCCGCCGCCGAGCCCCCGGAGCTGCCGCCGGGGCCGTGGCTCGGGCTCCAGGGATTGCGGCACGCTCCGATCAGGGGATGGTTGCAGTTCCAGTCGTACGATGCGAACGGCAAGCTGGTCTTCGCCCACACGATAGCCCCGGCCGCACGCAGCAGCGCCACGCAATCCGCATCGCCACTCGGTACGTTCTTCCGCAGCCACGGCAGGCCGTTGGTCGTGCGCAGGCCGGCCACGTCGAATGTGTCCTTGACCGTCATCGGCACACCGTGCAGAGGTCCCAGGGCCGCGCCCTCAGCGAGCGCCCGATCCGCCGCTCGCGCTTCTGCCATGGCGCCCTCTCTCGCCTGCGTAACGATCGCATTGACCCTTGGGTCGAGCGCGTCGACCCGATCGAAGAAAGCCTGCAGCGCCTCGCGTGAGGAGATGTCGCCGCAAGCGATCCGGCTCGCCAGTGCGGTGGTGGATTCCGATACCAGGGGCAAGATCACTCCTCTTGGAACGCGAACGCTGAACCACCCCGGCATGTCTTGATCTAGCTGCCTGGGATCTCCAGCTGGGTATGGTTGGTGAATTGGTCCCTGTGATGGGCGTAGTTCGCCATCTGCGCTGCGTCGTCAGCCAAGATCTTCGCTGTGAAGTTCGAGCTGACGGCTAGCTCCTCATGGCTGATGGATCCGATGGGAGTTTGAGGGGACTCTGCTTGTGCTGTGCCGGCCACCGAGCGGAGAACGCCCGGTGGACCGGTGAGTCGGCTAGCGTTCCGCGGAACGGCTCAGCGGAGCTGAGCCGCGATGCCGTTCAGCGCCTCGCCGAGCGCCGCCTTGCGCTGCTTGGCGAGGCCGCTGGCTTCGCTCTCGGCTACGGAAGCCGCTAGCGACTTCAGGTTGTCTGCCAGCGTGCCGTCAGAGGCGCCATTGCGCAGCTGCCGGGCAGAGTGCGACAGCGTTTTGGCGAGATCGGAGGCGAGGCCTTTGGGCAGCGCCTGATCTCGCACGAGCTGATCCAGGTAAGACCGGGCGACGGTGGGGTCGTTCGGCCAGTCGATGCGGAACTGCTGCTGCGGGTTGAAGACGCTGCTGTCGTCGGCGAGGGCGGCGGCGGCGATCTCGTCGGCCGAGATGTGCTCGCTCGGGGTGAGCTCGAAGACATCGAGGCCGCGGACGATCTCGGTGCCGTAGATGCGACCGTCGTAGTAGTAGGTCGACCAGTAGCCGCCGAGGATCAGCTCATCAGGGCTGAGCGGACCGCGGTCGAAGTAGGCGATCTCGAAGGGGTTGGCGGAGTCGGTGAAGTCGATGACCGACAGTCCGCCTTGATACCAGGCCTGGACGAAGAGGTCGCGGCCGGGCACCGGAATGATCGAGCCGTTGTGGGCTACGCAGTTCTCTTCTTCTTGCTGCGGCGCCGGCAGCTTGAAGTAGGAGCGGAATTCGAATTTGTTGTCGACGATGTCGTAGATGGCGTCGGCGCCCCAGGTCAGCGGGTCGTAGGCGCGGCAGCGCGCTCTTCCGCCGCCACCCCACTCGTCGGTGAAGATGACCTTGGTGCCGTCGTTGTTGAACGTCGCCGAATGCCAGTAGGCAAAGCCCTGGTCGACCACCGCGTCGATACGCTTGGGGTTCAGCGGATCGGAAACGTCGAACAGGATGCCGTTGCCCGAGCACGCGCCGGCGGCGATCTTGCGGTCGGGGAAGACGGTGATGTCGTGGCACTGGTCGGTGGTGCGCGTCTCCTGGGTGTCGTCGCCGTGGTCGCCGCCCTTCCACAAGCCTGCCAGGACGCCGGTCTCGGGATCGGCGAAGACCGCCGGGCTGGCGACGATGCGCGCCGCGGCCGGATCTTTGACCGGAATCTCGATGACGTCGATGCGGAACAGCGCGGTGCGCTGGTCGCCCGGGGTCTCGTCGATGCAGCCCGCCAGCTCTTCTTCCTCGCGGATCGAGCTGGTGCCGGAGTTGTAGACGATGATGGTGTCGGCGTCATCGCTGGCACCAACGCCGGGGCCGGAGACCACCGAGTGGGTGTGCGAGCCGCGGCAGGTCTGCACCGCACCGACCTGCACCGGCCGGGTCAAATCGCTGATGTCGAGGATTCGTATGCCGCGAAACCGGTCGGCGCTGATGTCGTCCTGAATGCCCTCGAGCCCGCAGTCCAGTCGGCCCCGGGTCTGCTCGACGGACATGATCAGCAGATCGCCGACGATCGAGACGTCACCCTGCCCGCCCGGGCAGACCACCGAGCTGACCAGCTCGGGCTCACTTTCTTCGTGCAGGCGGTAGATGTTGAAACCGTGGTAGTTGCCCACCACCAGCACGTCGTCGGCAAAGGCCATGTCGGTGTTGGAGAAGTTCAGCAGCGGCGACCGGTCGTCGTCGTCATCATCGTCCTCTTCTTCTTCGTCCGTCTCTTCCTTCTCGTCCTTGTCGTCCTCGTCATCCGGCTTCTCGAGCGGTATGCCGGCGGGGTTGGCCGGGTCGTAGAAGCCAGCGGGCTTGGGTAGGGTGGCGAGCAGCTCGAGGTTCAGGATCGCCTGCCCCGCGTCTTTGAAGCCGGCGGACAGCGCCGCCCGCGGATCGTCGGAGAGGCCCACCAGCAGGGCGTTCATGCGCTCGATCTCGGCGGTCTGATCGTTAGTGATGTCTGAGGTGAACTCGAAGAGGATGGGATCGTAGGCCGAGCCGGGCTGCTCGAGCAGGTCTTCGACCATCTTCACCGCGCCCTCGTGGTGGGCGATCATCAGCTTCAGGTAGAGGCGGTCGAAGGCGGTGCCCTTGGAGGCGGCGAGCTCGGCCATCTGCTCCGGTGTCGCCATGCCGGCCATCGTGTGGTCGGTGTGCATGGCGTGGTGGGCGGTCGGGTCGGGCACCGGCTGGCCGCGCTCGCGCAGCCATTGCTGCATGAGCTCGATCTCGTCTCCCTGGGAAGCGTCGATGCGTCCCGCCGCGTCGATGAGCTCCTGGTTGTTCGTACGATCGGCGGCCAGCGCCGACATCTCGAGCGCTTGATGATGATGCGGGATCATGTCGGTCATGAAGCGCACGTCGTCGGGTGAGAAGCCGGTCACCGCCACCTGGATGGCCTTCTCGGCGGAGAGCTCCTTGGGCGGCTCGCCGGGGGCTCCAGGCTGAATGATCGGCGCCTGGGCGAGGCTGGGGGTCGCAGCTCCGAGCAGCAGCGAGGCGATGAGGATGACGCGAAGCGTTGCGGGTTGAGAGACTGAGTGGGGGTTCACGGTGCTCCTTCCATCACTGCGAGCCGACGCATCCGACCTGGATGCGGAGCTGGCTCGATGAGTCCTTATTTGCGCTGGCGCTAATAAGCGCTGCCGTTATTATCGAAAACCAGGGCTTTCGATAATAACAGGCGGATCCGGATCGGCAGCTACGACTCCGGCTGGGGTTTGCGCTGGGGCAGCTCGGCGAGGGTCTGCTTCAGGCATTCGGGGCAGATGCCATGGCTGAACCTAGCCTCCGAATGCTGGTCGATGAACAGCTCGAGCTGGCTCCAGTAGCCTTCGTCATCGCGAATTTTCTTGCAGGTGACGCAGATCGGCAGGAGACCGCTCAGCACTTTGACCTGCGCCATCTTCTCCTCGACCCGATCCTCCAGGTGGCGGTGGGCATCCAGCAGCTCGAGGTGAGGGCGGACGCGGGCTAGCAGCCGGTCTTTGGAGATCGGCTTCATCAGGTAGTCGTTGGCGCCCAGAGCCATGCCGGTGACGACGTCCGCGTCTTGAGATTTGGCGGTCAGAAAGATCACCGGCAGATCCGACAGCGAGTGCTTCTCGCGCAGGCTCCGGCAGACCTCGTAACCCGACAGTCTGGGCATCATGACGTCGAGCAGCACCAGGTCGAAGGTCTTCTCTTCGAGCAGCTGCAGTGCCTGCTCACCGCTCGAAGCCAGAGTCAGATCGAACTCCTCGACCGCCAAGTAGTTGCGCACCACCTGAAGGTTGACCGGCTCATCATCGACTACCAGCACCCGAGGCCCGCCGCCGGAGGCGCCGCCCGAGGCGGTGGGCACTGTGTCGAGCACTGCATCGGGCACTGCATCGGGCACTGTGTCGAGCGCTGTGTCGGGCAAGACTGCGGCGGCCGGCGTCGACGCCGCGGACTCGGCGGCCGTCGTAGCGCCGGCAGCGACCTCCAGGCTGAAGGAGAACGTCGAGCCCTCGCCGGGGGTCGATTCGACGCCGACTGTACCGCCATGAAGCTCCACCAGCTGGCGGGTCAGCGCCAGCCCAAGGCCGGTGCCACCGTACTGGCGCTCGATCGATGCGTCCGCCTGCTCGAAGGCTTCGAAGATCTGCTCGCGTTGTTCCGCCGCGATGCCGATACCGGTATCGGTGACGCGGACCACCAGACGGTCGCCTTCGAGCGCCGCGGACACTTTGACGTGACCTTGCTCGGTGAACTTGATCGCGTTGCCGATCAGGTTGTAGAGGATCTGCTGCAGGCGGTTCTCATCAGCGTCGGCGGCGGGCAGATCCGGCGCCACGGCGTTGATGAGCCGTAGATCCTTGGAGCCGACGAGGCTGGCAGAGAGCGTCAGCACCACATCGACCAGGGCGTGCAGCTCGACGGGGCGCCGGTCGAGCTCGAGGCTCTTGTGGCGCAGCTTGGAGAAGTCGAGGATGTCGCCCACCAGGTGGCTCAAGCGGCGGCCGCTGGCGACTACCATCTCGAGGTTCTGCCGGGTCTCCGCGGGCAGCTCACCGGTGGCGCCATCGATCAGCGATTCGACGATGCCGGTCATGCCGTAGAGCGGGGTGCGCAGCTCGTGCGAAGTGTTGGCCAGGAACTCGTCTTTGAGCTTGTCGACCTCCCGCAGCCGCGCGTTGACGGCACGCTCGCGCTGCAGTCGATCGCGAGAGTAGCGCACGGCCCCTGCGATCACCGCCACGAGCGCCAGGGCGTAGAGGGTGTAGGCCCACCCGCTGCGATACCACGGTGGCAGAATGCGAAACGCGAAGGTGTCCTCCTGGCTGAGGAAGCCGTAGACGTCTTTCGCCTGCACGCGTAGGACGTAGCGGCCTTCCCAGAGATTGGTGTAGTCCTTGAAGGACTCGTCACTCCACGTCGACCAGTCGTCATCCGAGCCTTCGAGGCGCACCCGGTAGCGGGTGCGCTGTGGCGCGTCATAGCGCGGGGCGGCGAATGCGAAGCGCAGGCTGTTGTCCTCGTAGGGGCGTTCGGCCGGGGTGTCTCCCGGCCGGCCCTGGGTGAGCAGCGTGCCGGTGGATGTGGTCACGCGCCGGATGTGGACCGGGTAGCTATCAGGGGTCTCGAGCGATTGGCCGGTGTCGTAGCGGATCAGCCCATGCGGGCCGAGCAGCCAGAGCGGCCCCTCGGTTTCGATGTGTATCCCGAACACATCTCTGATGGGAGCCCGCCGCAGCGCGGTGGGGGCCCAGGTGTAGCCACCTTCCGCCGCCGGGTGCGCGACGCCTGAGTGCATGCCGGCGGCGATCCACACCCGGCCCTGATCGTCTTCTTTCAGGTCGCGGATGCTGCCCGAGCCTCGAGGCAGAAAGGCATCGAAGGTGGTATCGGGCACGAAGGCGCGCTGATCGCTACCGAGCCGAAACAGGCCGGAGCCGTCATCGGAGAAGATGACCAGCCGACCGGCAACGAGTCGAGTCTCGATCAGCCCGATCGGCAGGCCTTCGCCTGTGCCGAATCGGGTGATGATCGGGTCGCGTCCAACCGGGTCGCGTCCGATCGGGTCGCGTCCGATCGGATTGCGGCGGTCGTGGTCATCCTGTAGCTCGACTCCGATGAGACCGTCTGTGACGGTACCCAGCCACAGCCGACCCTGATCGTCTTCGACCAGATTGCGTACTTTTGACTGCACCTCGGCGAATCGCCCGTCTTCGGTCCATTGCCCGTTGCGCAGGCGCAGGCGCGCCAAGCCATCGGAGAGACCCAGATAGAGTACCGTCGGATGCCGGCGGCTGTAAGCTATCGCGAAAACGTGCCGATCATCGAGCGCCCATATCTGCTGCTGGAGATCCAGGTTGTACAGGCCATGATGGCAGCCGGCCAGCAGCCCCTGAGGCGTCGAAAGCAGCGACCAGCATTGTCCGGAAACGCCGGGGCTGGACAGGAACCGCGGCGTGGCGCCGTCGCTGCCGGGTGCCAGGCGGGAGACGCCTATGAAGGTGGACGCGTGGAGGCGCCCTCGATGCCTAGCGACTCGGGTGAAGGGGCCAGCGGTTTTCGCAGCGTGGCGCCAGAAGGACATCGGCCCGCCGGTCTCGACGCGAACCAGCCCATCGTTGAGGGTTAGCCATAGCCCGCCCTGCCGGTCCGGGTAGACGCACCACACCGCTTCGTTGCGCAATCCCGAGGCCTCGTTCAAGACGCGTAGCAGCCGGCCGTCCCGAGCGAGAAGCAGCGCGCCGCCTCGCCGGGTCGCGATCGCCAGCCTGCCGTCGGGCATGATGGCGGTATCGAAGGGCTGCAGCTCTGCGAGCCGTTCAGTCAAGCCAGGGTTCACAGGTGTGCAGGACGTCTCGTCCTCCGGTGAGGTTTGGCACTGAAACAGTCCGCGGCCTTCGGTGATCGCCAGATAAGCCTCGTCTCCCCAGGGCTCCAAACCGATCAGTCGCCCGTCCGCGAAGACTCCGCTGCCCGATACCGTCACCAGCGAATCGTCTTCCATGCGCATCAACCCAAGGCTTTGTTGGGAGGTATACAAGACGTCTCGCAGGGCGAAGACCAGGCCGAACCGCGTCTCGGCGCGCCAGACTTTCATCTCCTGGCCGTCCCACCGGAAGAGCCGCTCGGCGGTCATGAAGAAGACGCCGGCGGAAGTCGTCGCCATACGCCAGACGTCGGCGAAGCGTCGGTCTTCGGCGGCGATGCGGTCGACCAGTGAAACGTAGTGCATCCGACCCTGTGGATCCGGCGCCAAGTAGCCCAGCTCGGCGGCCGCGCCGACGAACACCTGGCCTTCGGGTCCGAGGGCCAGCGAGCGCACGGCGCTGCGATTGGAGACCGGCATCAGACGCCAGGAAACGCCATCGTATTCGAGCACGCCGTCGCCGTTGCCGACGTAGATGAAGTCGTTTGTCCCCTGAACGAGGGACCAGTTTTGAGCGTGCGCTTCGTAGTCCTCGGGGCCGAAGCTCTGGAGGTAGAAGCTTCCGACTTCATCTGAGATCGAGGCTGGCCGGGCTTCAGCGAAGCCAGGCCATGGAATCGCGGCGATCAGCAGACCCAACAGGCAGCGCCAGAATACACACGGTTTTCGTCGACGGGCTTCGGACCGCCGCGTTACATTTCGGGTCGCCGACGTTGGTTCCCCCATCAACTTCTCAGCGCGCTGATTCACCCATGGTGGATGAAGCATGGTAGCTCAACGTGCGCTGCGCCGCCACCGCAGCTCGCTCGCTACGGGTGGGGTCGATCCGGTGGCAAAGTGCCGCTCAGCGGCCGGTGCGCTTGCTTTTCTTGCTCGAGCTCTGGGCGCCGACGTCGATCACCTGTTGGGTGAAGGATTCGGTGCCGGAGAGCTCGTCCCAGACGCCGACGGCGATCTTCTGGCGTCCCGGACGGATCTCGAGGTGGTGCAGTGAGCCGATGGCGCTCTGGCGGGCGGCGGCGATCTTGGCGCTCGGGATGCTCAGGGGGTAGGGCAGGTCCTGCATCGGCGAGACGCTGCCGTCTTCGTCCTGGACGACCAGGAAGATCCTCAGCTTGCCTTCCTGGACGTCGCCGTTGGGCAGCAGGGTCAGGTCGCGCAGCGGAATGCGGATGAGGGTCGGCAGCAGGTAGCGCTTGCCTTTCTTCTTGGCCTGCTCGAATTCGAGCCGCACGCCGAGCGGGTTTTTGTCGAGGCCGGCGATCAGCGACGCCATGGTCTGATCCTGCACGCGCTCGATCTCGGATTTGTCGTTGAAGCCAGAGCGGTGGCGGGCGCTCAGGCCGGACCCCTTCACCCGCACGTCGATGGCGTGGTACTTGCCATCACCCGCGTTCGGTGAGGTGTAGCCGAGCGAGTAGAAGTTGTCGAAGTCCTTCGCCATGTTGTCCATGACGGTCCCGAAGTTGTAGCTGTTGATGAAGGCGGTGCCGCCGGTGGGCTCCGACATGTCGATCAGCGCGCCCTGGTAATTCATGGTGCGCTCGGCGTCGAGGCGCACGCGATTGACGCCGCCGGCGGTGTTGTCGGCGTATTCGGCGGTGGTGAAGGTGCCGACCGAGCCGCGGGCGTCGAGGGTGTAGAGGGTCACCTGCTGGGCGTTGGCCTGGCGCACGACCCCCTGAAAGTATGAGGTGTCGTTGCTGCGAATGCTGATGCTGTCGGCGCCGAAGAATTGATCCTGCAGCTGCTCGCCGGGACGCTGGGGCAGACCGTCGGAGACGTAGAGCATGGCCTTGCGACCCGGCAGGCCCGCCATCGCCTGCAGCACCGAGCCGATCGCCTGGGTGGAATGCTGGAGGTTGGCCCGAGTCTCTTGGATGTACTGGCTCAGGTAGCTCTGCGCGGAGCCCGCGGTCAAGGGATCCTGCAGGGCGGCGGAGATTGCCTGCGCCGTGCTGCGCCGCCGCATGTCTTCGTTCAAGCCGTTGGCGCGGGTCTTGTCGCGGATGTGGGCGAGGGCGGTGGTGATTTGCTCGGGATTGTCGGTGAAGGTCTGGATCGTCTCGAGACCGCGGTCGTAGGCCACCAGCATGATGCGGTCGCCAACGTCGGTGCGTCCCTCGAGGAAGCCGTCGAGGCTCGCCAGCACGCGTCGCCGGTTGCCCGGGCGGATGTTGAAGTTGTCGATGTAGACCAGCAGGTGGAGGCGCTGCTCGGGTGGAATGTCGACTTTGGGGGCCGCCGCGGGCGGTGGGGCGGTTTGTGCTGTCGACGGCGCCGGGTCTTGGCTCTCTGACGCCTGGCGTGCCGCCGGTGGGCGCGCGACAGCGAAGAAGTTGGTGATTTCGACGCGCTCGCCGTCTTCGTAGATCTCGAAGTCGTCGACGGTCAGCCCCTCGACATGCTTGCCGCTACGGTCGGTGACAAAGACCTCGACGTTGACGATGTTGACGTCGACCCGATCGATGAACACCGAAGGACTGTCCTGGGCCAGGACGGGAGCTGCGAGCAGCGAGAGGATCGCCAACCCAACGAGATGCCTCGAACCGCACGACAAGACCGGAGAACCGGAAACACACATGATCACCTCGATGGGCTCGCCCGAGCCCGGTTCAGACGCGAGCCGATCTTTAGACCGGCATCAGATGGTGACGTTCAGCGGCTTCCGCAGGGCGAATGCGAAGACGACCGACAGAATGAAGAAGACGAGCATCCAGGTCCACTCACTCTCCCAGCCTTCGATGCCTGCGTTGCCGGCCGGATAAGTCAAGAGGATCGACTGCACCGGGGATGAGCCCGGTATGGGATCTTCTGCTGGATAGAGTAGCTGATTGAAGAATCCCGGAGCCAGACGGTGGGTCGAACGGCGTACCACGGCATTTGAAACGCTCAGACTCTTGGTGAGCGGTCCATCGTCGGTGACCAGGGTCAGCTGGTGATTGCCCCATTCCTCCGCTGAGATGCGCCAGGTCATCTCACCGAGCGACGGAATCCACACCGGTCCAGAGTCGATCGCCACCCCCGAAGGGACTTCGAGGTCGAGCCTGGGGTGCGCCCCGTCGCTGGTCCAGTCGCCGGCGATCTGAACCTTGAGCAGGGCATCGTCGCCGGGCGTGAGGCCCTGGTAGCCGTAGTGAAACTGCAGCTGAGCGATGACGAGCACGAGCGGTGCGATCATCCACAGCAGCGGGACGGCGGACAGCCGAAGGTAGGTGAGGTTGTGGCGCAGGATGCCGCCCATCGCCCGCATGATCGCCCGCAGGCTGTCGTTGAACAGGCGGATCTCGAAAATGCCGGCGTGGATCCGACGCTTGACCGCGGTGAGCTTCTCCTGGTTGGAGGTCACCTTGTAGACCAGCAGGACGGCGATGCCGAAGACGAGAGACACTACCGCCAGGCCGATCAGCGGATGGAGCTCTCGGAACGGGAACAATGCCGCGTCGAAGACGCTGCGCAAGATGGCGTTCAAAGTCGACATGACCGAAGGTACTCAGCGGGTCTGGGAAGCAGTAGGTCTGGGAAGCAGTGGGTCTGGGGAAGCAGTAGGTCTGGGAAGCGGGTCTCGAACGAGTTGGCGTCGGGACGAGGTAACGCTAGGAGATGTAGCCGAGCCCCTGCAGCCGCTTCTTGATCTCCTCTTCGGAGTCGGCTCCTTCGAGCTTGGAGAGCTCTTTTTCGAGGGCGTGGGTGATGAACTCGGCCGGTGATGAATAGCCGGCGATCTCGGCGTAGCGCTTGACCTTGTCCAGCAGGTCTTTTTCGAGCTTGATTTTGTTGGATCCGAACATTGGGTTGCTCCGATTGAGTTGACGCAGGTCCGAGCGCTCAGCTCACGGTCTGAGGCGTCATGGTCTACTGCGCTGCCGGTTCGTTCCGGAAAGGGAAGCCTTCGATACCGAATTCCGCCAGGATCGCTCCGGCGAGGTCCTGCAGCCGTGGCGCGGGCTGCTCGAGCGGTCGGTTGGTGAGCAGGATGCCGGGAACGGTTTCGTGGTCCATGCCGTGATCGCCGGTCCACGGTTCGGTGTTGTCCTCGAACATCTCTTGCGGCACCGCGCCGAGCGCCGATTTGCCCGAGCCGCCGGTGCCCTTGGCGAAGCCGATGACGATATCCGGGCCGATCTCGATCTCGCCGCGATCCTCGAAGAACTTTTCGCGCTGATAGGCCTTGCCGACCGCCGGCTGGCCGGTGACCGGATCGATCACTCCAACGATCTTCTTGGCGATCTCCTGCATCAGGGCGGGGCGCTCCTGCTCGGTCACGATGCCGTTCGGCTCGCGTCCCTTCAGGTTGATGTAGAGACCGTTCAGGCCGACGCCATAGGCGCGGGTGCGCGCCCAGTCGATGTTGACGAACATCCCCGGGTCGTTGCTCATGTTGGGGTTGCGCACCACCAGGTAGCCCGCTTCCTTGAGCCAGGTGTTGATGCTGAAGGTACGTCTCAGGCTGGCGAAGCCGTGATCCGACATGACCACCAGCAGGGTGTCTTCATCCATCTGGTCGAGGGTGTAGCCGATGATCTCGTCGGCCTGGCGGTAGACGTCTTCGATGACGCCGGAGAAACGGGTGTCGAGCTCCGGATCGTAAGTCGGGTGCTCGGGGTCGAGCACGCGGAACATCATGTGCGAGATCTGATCGAGGTTGCCGAAGTAGTAGAAAAGCAGGCGCCGCGGCGAGGCGCTGGTCTGGAATTGATCCAGCACGTACTCATACTGACGCCGTACGTCGGCACCGGCCAGCTTGGCCTGGGCCATGAACTCGTCGTGGGTCAGCACCTCTTCACGCAGGGACTGGGTGTCTTCCGGCATGCCCTGGGTGTAGAACAGGCCGGTCTCTCTCGCCAGCTCTTCGGCGTACTCGGGCGGGTAGGAGATCGGCTGGCCGGGAGCCATGGGATCGAAGTTGATCGGCGACACGTAGAGCTCGAACTCGGGACGGATCGAGCGCAGGTAGAAGCGCGCGATGCCGCTCATGGTCTGAGTCGGGATGAGCTCGAAGTCGATGGTCACCCAATCGCTCCACTCGCCGACCTCGAGCAGCCGCTCTTCCTGCACGTCGATGGTGCCGTCGTCGTTGCGGTTGCCGACCACCAGCTTGGCGATCTCCTTCTCGGGGTCGAGGTAGAAGGTCATGTCGGTGGTGGCCTTCTCGGTCTCGACCAGGAACGGGTTGTCTGGGCCGTAGAGCTTGGTCTCGACGACGTTGTCCTCGGCCCACGCCTCGTAGACTTCGCCGCCCGACAGGTTCTGGCCGGAGAACGCGAACAGCACCGAGGTGTAGAAGGAGAAGGTGCCGTAGGTGCCCAGGATATCCGGCGTACCCATGCCGCTGAGCTCGCGCGAGGCGGCGCCGGTGGGCGGGAAGTTGGCCGGCATGCGGATGATCGAGGATTCGACGCCGTTGCGCTCGAGCACCTCCCAGAACGCCTCGCCGCGCCGCATCAGCTCGATCTCGCCGCCGGATAGCGGTATTTGATAGTCGCCGAGGGTCAAGCTGCGGCCGGCGCCCGACGTGCGGGTGGTGGAGAGGTAGGGGATCATGGTCTCGGGGTCACGGTGAATGAAGTCGAAGATGCCGTGACCGCCGGAGTCGAGGCCGGTGATGAAGTTCGACCAGGCGACCGGGCTGAGCGGCGGCGCCGACGTACCCAGCGGGTTGAACGAGCCTTCCTTCTCCAGTCGTGAGAAGTTCGGCATCACGCCCTGATCCATGTATTGACGGGTCAAGCCATGGTCCATGCCGTCGATACCCAGGACGATGACCCGCTTGGGCGGGCCGTCCGACTTGACACCGCCGCCACCGCAGCCTGCCACCAGGCCGCCGGCGAGGAGTCCTGTGCCCAGCAGTCCGGCCATCAGCCACCGGACGCGTTGGACGAACGGATTGCGAACCCACGTTCCGCGCATGACTTCTCCTAAGCTCCCGCCGGGGCGCTGACCGGGGTGGGGACCGTGGTGTCGCCGAAGTCCTTGTCGTCTTCGAACAGCGGCTTGCCGTCCATGTGGGCGGGCGGCTGGACGCCGAACAGACGCAGGGCGGTGGGTGCGATGTCGATCAGCGCCGGATCGTCGGTGTCGATCGCCTGGTTGCAGAAGAAGACGCCCGGCACGATGCGCGGGTCGACGCAGTGGTCGCCGCTCCACGCCTTGACGTTGTCTTCGAACACCGGGCCGGAGACCACGCCGGTGGCGCAATCCCATGACGTGCGGTAGCCGTCGCTGTAGCCGATCAAGAGGTCCGGCGCGTTGCCCAGGTAGGGGCCGGTGTAGAGCTTGGCGGTATCGAACGCTTCGTTGATGCCGACATCGCCCTTTGCGTCGTCTTGGAGGCCAGCGAGCTTGGCGATGATCTCGTCCTTGAGGGCCTGGGCTTCTTCGCCCTTCGTGACGATACCTTCGCTCTCGCGGCCTTCGAGGTTTAGGTACATGCCGGTCAGGCCGAGGGCGTAGGCGCGGGTCTTGGACCAGTCGACGTCGCGCAGCCACTCGCTGCTGCCGTCGGTGCCTTCTTTGAGCACCAGATAGCCTTCCCGGTGCAGCCAGGCGTTGAGGTTCATGCCGCGCCGGAACGAAGCGAAGCCGTGGTCCGAGATGACCATCAGCAGGTCGCCCTTGCGCAGTTTGGACATCACCCGGCCGAGCAGCGCGTCGTTGCGCAGGTAGAGCTCTTCGATGGCATTCTTGTGCTCGGAGTCCTCATGCCCGACGGCGGCCGGATGACCGTCTTCGATGTAGCGCCAGAACATGTGCTGAATGCGGTCGGTGGCGTCGAAGACGCAGGTCAGGGTGCCCTGCTGCAGGCGATCGAGGGCAGCGAAGAACATCGACTCGCGCTCGTTGTCGATGTCGTAGGTCTGCTGCAGGAAGGTGGCGTCGTCGATCACGCCTTCGTTCAGCGCCCAGGTGTCTTCGGCCAGGCCGAGGGTGGTGTAGGGACCGATCTTCTTGGCCAGGTAGGTCGAGTAGTACGACGGATGCGAGACCGGCATCGCCGGGTTCTCGGGGTCGAGGCTGATCGGCGTGATGTAGAGCGAGGTGTGCTCGCCCATCTCGGTCACCATCATGCGGCAGATGCCCGAGACGGTGACGCCGGGAGCCGCCTTGAACGCCAGCGGCACCCAGTCGCTGAGCTTCATCAGCTCGAGCTCGCGGGTCTCATCACCGACCTCGACGCGCGCCGTCTTGGCCGCCGGGTCGACGGTCAGCCCGAGTGGCAGGGTCATCGCCGGCTCGCCTTCTAGGAAGGAGTTGGGCGGCCCTTCGAGGGTGGCTTCGAAGCGGTTGCCCGAGCCGTCCAGGCCGATGCGCATGCCGCCTTCTTTGAACTTCTCGCTCGCCGGCCGCGTGGTGTAGAGCAGGAAGGTGCCCTGGGTGCCGAGCAGATCGGGCACGCACATCGCGGACAGCTCGGCGCCATAGAAGTCGTCGGGCGGGAAGGTGATCGGCACCCGTAGCACGGTGCTCCAGATGTAGCGCTCGCCGAGGATCGTCCAGAACGGCTTCGACTTGCGCATCAGCCGCATCTCCGGCTTGTGCAGCGGGATGCGCCAGCGGCCGAGCTTCAAGAAGCGCTCGACCTTACCGATGCGAGTCGACGACAGCAGCGGCAGGTAGCTCTTGAGGTCGCGATCCAGGAAATCGAAGATGTTGTGCTTGGCGGGATGCGTGCCGGTGGAGAACGACGACCAGGCGACCGGCGAAACCGACGGGAAGGTCGAGCGCAGGCGGTGGTAACAGCCGCTGTCCGCCAGCTTCTGGAAGTTGGGCAGCTTGCCCTCGGCCAGGTAGCGGTCGGTGATCTTGGGCTCTTGGCCGTCGAGGCCGACGATGATCAGGCGTTTGACCTTCGACTTGGGGCGTCGGCCGTGGCGTACCAGCCGGTAGACCATGCGGAACGGCCAGATCAGCAGCGACAGGAAGGCGACGATGATGGTGACGAAGACCACCATGAACGAAGACAGCACGGCGACGCCGGCCCCGGGGCCGATGTAGGCTTCGGCGGGCAGGGAGAGCGCGGCCAGCAGCGCTGCGGCGAGCCAGACGTAGGAACTCTCGGGACGCCTCGGGAGGCGATACGGCAATCGAGTCAATGCACGAGTCTCTTCGGCGGTTCGGTGGCGAGTTTTAGGAGGGGGAAGTTCCGCCGGGAGGCGGAGTGTGAATCCCGCAGTATAATAGAAAGCCACGGTTTCGTGCGCAAGTCTCGACCCCCCTGGCCAAAACGGGCCGAAGCCCCCGCCATTCTCACGCGCGGTCGGTTGAGCTACGATCCGCGATCACCTCTGCACGTTTCTCAACGTTCGGCCTCAGCTCTCATCCCTCAGCATTCATCGATTCGTCCCGTTCGACATAGCGGCTGGCTGCATATCCGCGACAACGCGTCAGGCTCAGGCCGCCTCGTCATAGCCTCGTTCCGTATCTGGGATCTCAGGAGAACTTTGCCATGCCTTCCTTTTTGACCAAGACTTATCGCCAGCTGCGCTTCGGCAAGCCGATCATCGTCGTATCGGGGCTGCCGCGCTCCGGAACCTCGATGGCGATGAAGATGCTCGAAGCCGGTGGCCTGACCACGGTCATCGACGGCATCCGCACCGCCGATGAGGACAACCCCAAGGGCTACTATGAAGACGAGCGCGTCAAGGACCTGGCGCAGATGGAGGACAAGAGCTGGCTGGCGGAGTCCAAGGGCAAGGTGATCAAGGTGATCTCCTATCTGCTCAAGGAGCTGCCTGCGCACCACAATTACAAGGTGCTGTTCATGCGTCGCCATCTGCAGGAGGTGCTGGCGTCTCAGACCAAGATGCTGGCTCGACGCGGCGAGATCTCCGAGTCGAGCGATGAGCGCATGATCGAGATTTACGAGGATCACCTGTGGAAGGTCAACCGTCTGATCAAGCGCGAGCCGCACATCGAAGCGCTCGACGTGCCCTACAAGCAGGTGCTCGAGGATCCCGCCGGCCAGGCCCAGCTCATCCGCGACTTCCTGGGGCTCGATCTCGACGTCACCAAGATGGCGGGCGTCGTCGACAACAGCCTGTACCGTAATCGGAGCTAGCTTCCCGGCCTTGTTGCCGACGAATAGACGCGTATGGCCAACGTAGAATGCGTTGGGCGGTTCAGAGCGAGCCGTCATGCCATGGGGTCTCGGACTGAGGGGGTTCGCACCGATGCAGCCGTCAACCAGGACGCGTCATTTCCGTTTGTCGGGAATTGGCGCGCACCGTGAGCTGAGCTTCCTGCTTTCTGCCGACGTGGTGACGATCGGCAGCGCCGAGACCAGCGACCTGGTGATCCCGGTGCTCGGCGTCTCGCGCACCCACGCCCGCCTGCGTGTCCTCGATGAGCGACTCGAAGTCGAAGATCTGGGCAGCCGCAACGGCACCTTCCTAGGCGCCCATCAGATCGCGCGCGGTACGGTGGAAGAAGGAGCGGTCCTGCGTCTCGGGCCGGTCGAGCTGCGGCTCGAGCGCGTCGACGCCGGCGACGCCGAGCTGGCAATGGTGCTGTCGCCGGCCCTGCCGCGCGACCCGTCGCCCTTTCCTGCGGACGAGAGCACCGCCGGCTTCACCGGCTGGGTCGCGCCGGCCCAGGACGCTGCCGAGCTCGCCTTTCCCGAAGGCTATGTGCCGGGCCAGTCGGACGCGATGGTGGAACTCTATCGTCTGCTCGCTGCGCTGCGCTCGGCGGACTTGCCGGTGCTGATCGAAGGCGAGACCGGGGTCGGCAAGGAGCTGGTGGCGCAGACCCTGCACCGTTCGTCGGTGCGCCGTGACGGCCCCTTCGTGGCGGTCAACTGCGCGGCGATTCCCGCCGATCTGCTGGAGGCCGAGATGTTCGGCATCGGCGAGGGCGTAGCCACCGGGGTGCGCAAGCGGACCGGTAGGTTCGTCGCGGCGCAGGGCGGCGCGCTGTTCCTCGACGAGCTCGGTGAGATGCCACTCGAGCTCCAGGCGAAGCTGCTGCGTGCGCTGCAGGAGAAAGAGATCCAGCCGGTAGGCTCGCCGCCGGTGCCGGTGGACGTGTGGGTGATCTCGGCCACCAACACCGACCTGCGGGGCCGGGCGGAGCGGCAGCGATTCCGGCAAGACCTCTACTATCGCGTCGCCGGCTCGGTCCTCAGGGTTCCCGCCCTACGCGAGCGTGCTGGCGACATCCCGCTGCTGCTCGAGCACTTTCTGAGGCGGTCGGCTGCGCAATCCGGCAAGCTGATCCGCGGTATGACGGTCAAGGCGCTCGCCGCTCTAGAGGCCTACCCGTGGCCGGGCAACGTGCGCGAGCTCGAGCATTTGGCCAAGCGGCTCGCCCATGCCTGCGCGGACGGCCAGGCGATCGACTCGAAGCTACTGCCCGAGCTCTACGACCCGCCGCCGCCGCTGAGCTCCGAGGCCGAAGTCGAGGGCGAGGCTGGCTCGCTGCGGCTCGAAGATCATGTGCAGGCCGCCGAGCGCCGCGCCATTATCCAAGCCCTGGCGCAGAGCGAAGGCAGTCAACGCCAGGCAGCGCGCCTGCTGGGCATTTCCCGCAACACCCTGGCGCGCAAGATCCGACAGCTAGAGATTCGCCTTTGAGCGTCTCCCCTTGGTTCGATCCCTGAATCTCGGGCTCGCTGCCTCACCGCCAGTCGCCGGTGATCTGAAGAGCGGCCCAATAGCGCGGCGACGAAGCGTCGAAGGCGTGCAGCGTGCCGTCGGGCGCCGGTACCTGGATCGGTCCTTCGATGAGCTCGATCTGCGCCATCTGCAATGCGGTGTCCTGAGAGCTGCCCGCCCTCAAGTGACGGTAGAATCGCACCATCAGCTCGGCGGTGACCGCGTCGTTGACCGGCCACAGGGTCGAGACCACGGAGCGCGCGCCGGCGTATTGAAAGGCTCGGGTCAGGCCGATCAGCCCCTCGCCACCCTGCTCGTCACCGAGGCCCGACTCACAGGCCGAGAGCACCACCAGGTCGGCTTCGAGCCGCAGGCTCTCGAAGATCTCCCAGGCCTGAAGCAGACCGTTGCCCTGCTCGGTAGCGGAGCTTTCTGGCGGACTGAGCACCAGGCCCGAATCGAGCGGGAACCTCGGGTCGATCAGGCCGTGGGTCGCGAAATGGACGGTTCGGGCCCGGCTGACTGCCCGCTTGGCCTGCTCCTCCGTGGCCTGGGCCCCGAGGAAGACGCGCACCCGCTCGGCAGGGAAGAGCTGCGCGATCCGCTCGACCTCACGCCGCGACGAGGGCAGGGGGCCGAGCTCGATACCGGCGGCGCGCTGCTGGCTGGCCGCAGCGGTGGTGGCCGCAACCGAGGCGCTGGCTACGCTGTCGCGGGTCGCAGGGCTGCGGGTCACTGGGCTGCGGGTCACTGGGCTGCGGGTCGCAGCGTTGCGGGTCGTTGGAGTGTGTGACGTACCGGAGCTCAGCGGGTCACCGAACGCGGCGAGCAGCAGCTCGGGCGGCTCGTCCGTCGGTCCCGGCCGGCGCGCCTGGAGCTGGGCGTAGACGGTGGCCGACAGCGCCGTGTGCACCGGGCGCCACTGCACCAGGCGGTGTTTCGATACGGTGGGTCTCGACTCGGCGGGTCTCGACTCGGTGGACCCCATTGGCCGCTGGGGCTCGCGCACCAGGGCGGCGAACGGCAGAGCGTAGAGAGGTCCGTCGGCGACGATCAACAGACGCTGGCCGGCCTCGATCAGCGGCTCGACCGGAGCGATCAGGTGGCGGTAGAGGCGAGCGCCCACAGTCTCGATCTGCGACGAGAGATCGCCCGCCGTGCTTTGGATCAGGCGGCGAAACAGCTCCACCTCACGCCGCAGCTCCTCACCGCCGAGCGGCACGACGACGCCTTCTGAGGTGTCGCGGGTCACCGCCAGCAGGGCGATCTGCGAAGCGCCGACGCTATAGGACAGCAGCACGGTGCCCGGGTCGAGCGCGCGCTGAGCGGCTGCCAGATCGAGCGGCTGCGGATAGCTCAGCGCAGCCAGCTCCGGCGAGGCTCCCCGAATCTCGCTGGCGATCTGCTCTCGCTCCTGGCGCAGCTCGCGCAGCCGGCGCAGCAGCCCGTCGATGGCTTCACCGTCCGCCGCCGGGCTCAGGGTCGCCAGCTTCTGCTGAGTGCGGTCGTAGAGCACCGCGTTGCGCCGCCGACGCGATTCGAGCTCGGTCGGGATATCGGCCGAGAACACCAGATCGCGCTCGGCGAGCATTTCGAGGAAGCTGCGCGCCCGCGAGCGCTCGACGATGCCGAACGCCTCGGCGTCGCGGCCTGCGGCGAGATGAATCTCGATCAAGTGTTGATAGGCGCTGCCGTGGACGTCGCGGAAATCTCCTTTGAGCTCCTGCGAGCCTCCCAGCCTGCCCATCTGAACCTCGAGCGCCCCCAGCGCCGCTTCGAAGTGGGATCTGGCCGTGTCGAGCTCGCCGCCCGAGCGGGCCAAAGCCCCCATGCGGGTGAGCACCTCGACCATCCCGAGACCGTTCGGCGCCAGCCGACGCGCGATCGCCAGCGCGCTCTCGTAATGGCCCATCGCTGCGGTGGCGTCGCGCTCCTCGACCAGACCCCCCAGGTAGCGCAGGGTCTCGCTTTCGCTCAGGCTGCCCGGCGCCTGCCGCTGGCGAATGTCGAGGGCCCGGCGGAGGTACTGCTCGGCGGCCTCGAGCTGGTCTCGTTCGGCCTGCACGAGGCCGAGGCTGGTCAAGCACGCGGCGACGTCGAGGCTGTCAGGGGCGTGTCGCTGCTGCAGCTCGAGGGCGTCTTGGTAGTGGATCTGGGCCTGACGGATCTCGCCGCTCTGCTGGGCGACGGTGCCCAGGTTGATCAGCGTAGCGGCGACGTCGAGGCTGTCGGGGGCCAGCTTCTGACGAATCTCGAAGGAGCGCTGGTAGTGGTCTCGGGCCAGCTCGAGGTCGCCGCGGATGCGGGCGAGCACGCCCAAGTTGTTGAGGCTGGCGGCGGCCTCGAGACTTTCGGGAGCGAGCCGTTGGCGGATCTCGAACGAGCGTCGGTAATGGGCTTCGGCGCGGGCCAGCTCGCCTCGGTGCCACGCGACCAGCCCCAGATTGTTGAGGCTCAGCGCGACGTCGAGGCTGCCGGGAGCGAGCTTCTCGCGCAGCTCGAGGGTCGAGCGCCAGCGCGCTTCGGCGAGCGCCATGTCGCCTCGGGCCCAGGCGAGATTGCCCAGATTCATCCAGCTGGCCGCGATCTCGAGGCTGTGCGGGGCGAGCCGCTGGCGGATCTTCATCGCCCGCTGCTGAAACTCCTCGGCGAGCTCGAGCTCGCCGCGCTGCCAGGCCACCAGCCCGAGGTTGTTGAGGCTGGCCGCGACGTGTACGCTGCCCGGCGCCAGCTTCTGACGGAGGTCGAGTCCCTGCTGATAGATCGCCGCGGCCTTGTCGAGCTCGCCGCGGTACCAGGCTACGGTGCCCTGATTATTGAGCGTGTCTGAGAGCTCCAGGCTGTGCGGGGCGAGCTTCTGCCGCAGCTCGAGGGTCGCCGCCAGGTGCTCGGCCGCGAGCTCGAGCTGTCCCCGGCGCAGCGCGAGACGTGAGAGCTCGTACCGGCTTTGGGCGACGGCGAGGCTGTCAGCCTGCTGCGCTCGCCTCAGCTCGAGCGCCCGGGTGAAGCTCGCGCTGGCCTCGTCGTAGGCGTTCTGGCGCGCTTGGGCACCGCCCACGGCGTCCAGGATCTCGGCTTGCACTGAGGGCTCCCGGGCTTCTGCCAGCGCCGCCTCGAACGCCGCGTGCGCCGCTTCCCAGCTCTGTGCCTGGGCCAGCACCTCGCCGATTCTGAGCTGCAGCCAGCAGCGGTGAAGGCGATGGCGGTCGCTATCCGGTGCAACCTTCAGGGCGTCCGAGAGCTCGCGCCAGGCGGTCGCCCCCAGGTCGACCTCGCCGGCTGCCACGCCCTCAGCGCCAGCCCGATAGGCCTCGGCCGCGTCGTCGGGCAGGTGCGGTCGCACCTCCGCGTCCCAGCTGCCGACCTCGACCTGAAGCTCGATCGAGTCCGTTGAACCGTCCGCCGCGCGCTGCCCGATCAGAGTGACCGGTCCTCGCGGAGCGCGCTCGAGGCGCAGCCAGCGCCAGTCGAACCCTGAGCCGATCTCGCCGCCAGCAGGCGGCCCGGTCTCGCCGCGCTTGGGCGGCCCGGTCTCGCCGCCAGCAGGCGGCCCGGTCTCGCCGCGCTTGGGCGGCCCGGTAGCCTGGCGCCAGGCGAGCAGCCGATCGCCGACCCGCAGTCCGGCGCGGTCGATCGCCGAGCCCGGCTCGATGCGGGAGATCCAAACCCCCTCCTCAGCCCCGGCAGGCGGGCTCGCCAAGAGCGCGGCAACGATGACGAAACGCAGCCCGAACCGTCGATCAGGCCGGCTCATCGCATTCGAACCGAGCTTTGACTTCGGCCCACACCGCCTGGTCCGGCTGGTGAATCGCCGAGCGCGCCAGGCTGTCGCAGGCTTCACGCCACAGCCCGAGCCGGTAGTCGAAGTCGGCCAGCAGCAGCAGCAGTCCGGGATCGTCGGTGCTGGCGGCTTGCCGCGCCAGCTGATGACGGGCGCGAGCGTGCTGGCGGCTGGCGGTGGTGAACAGCGTGTCGCCGTGCAGCGTACGCCGGCCCATGGCGAGTGAGCTGACCCGCAGGTGGTAGACGGTCTCGGGCTCCAGCACGCCGTTGGGAATCTCGACGCGCACCGAATCGAGCTCAGGTCCAGCCAGGCGTCGGCTCCGCGTGCCGGTGCGATGGACGACCTCCGGCGTGCCGACCTCCATCTCGACGAAGTAGACTTCGCGACCCCGCAGATCGCTCACCTCCACTTCGTAGCGCTCCACCCGCGCCAGGGCGCGGAATTGAAGCACGGGGGCGTCATGCAGCAGGGTGGCTTGATCGTGCGGGTAGAGCTCGAACGAAGTCTGGGGAAGCCGCGCATGGCGGATTCGACCCGCGGCAGCCCGCTTGCCCGGCTTCTGCTCGCGGGCCAGGCGCGGCAGCCGAGCCACCGCCGGCACCGACTCCAGGCGCTGTACCGAGCCCGCATCGATCTTTACCCCGCGCCGCCCGACGCGGACCTCGCTCGCCGAGCCCAGCAGATAGCGGCTGCCGTCGACAAACACCAGCATCACCTGGGCGCCTTCGGCGGTGTGGATCACGGCACCCGGCTTCAGTCGGGCGAGGGCGCTGAGAGGTCTGCGGCGGGCCTCCGCCTTGCGCGAGATGTCGGCCTCACCCGAGATCCAGCAGACGATGGCGACCGGATCCGAGCCGCCAGCGATCTCAGCATCGACGACGAACTGCGTAGCGATCGGGCTCGACGTCTGGAGGGTGGCCGAGCTCGACTCGG
>JBCCEE010000052.1:0-29335 GCA_039030415.1 Acidobacteriota bacterium | reverse complement strand
GGGCTAGCTTCGAATAGACACCCGATGCCAGAAGCGCTGGAAGCAGCCAGCGGCCCCAGTCGAAGAAGGGAGATGAAACGGTCAGTCCTCGAGCTGGCGTCTACCTCAGCTTCGCCGGCGTGTGGGACGCCGGCGAGATCCATGCTTGCGATAGACGCGCTTTGCCTCCAGCTTCGCCGCTTCGGTTTTGCGGACCTCCAGAATCCGCTTTCTCGCTGCGGCGTAAGCGCTCTTGTGCTCGACGATCGGAGGTGGATAGTCGCGTCCGATATGACAGTTGGCAGCGATCTGCACCAGGTGGGGCATCTCGTGGGGTACCGGTAGGTACTCCTTGGATACGCCTTCGAGCTCGGGTAGCCAACGCTTCAAGAAAACGCCATCCGGGTCCTGATCGGCGACTTGTTTTGCCGGCGAATAAATGCGCACCGTGTTGATTCCGGTAACGCCAGCCTGCATCTGAGTCTGGGAATAGTGGATGCCGGGCTCGAAATCGAGAAACAGGGGCGCGAGAATGCCACCGATATCTTGCCAGGGCTGACTTAGGTGATGGGTTCCGAAGCTGACCAGCATCGCTCGCATCCGGAAGTTGATCCAGCCGGTCTGATGCAGGCACCGCATGCAGGCGTCGACCATCGGGTAGCCGGTGCGGCCCTCAGCGAACGCCTCGAGCTTTGCAGGGTCGCGCAAGGCGTCACGGAGCCCCTTGTAGGCGCGATTCATCTCTTCGGTTTCTAAATCGGGCTGGTCTTCGAGCTTCTGCATGAAGTGACAGTGCCAGCGCAAGCGCGAGCGAAAGCTCGACAGCGACGGCAGCCACGAAGCCGGTACCTCCTCGCCGCGGGCCCGCGCTTCCTTCAACTCGCGGGCGCGATCCTGGCTCGCTTGGAAGACGCGGCGAACCGAGAGATTGCCCCAGGCGAGGTAAGTGCTCAAACGTGAGCAGCCGGCCCAGCCGGTAACGGGCGACGACATGTCCGAGCGATATTGGACCGAGCGTTGCGCGAGGAAGCTCGCCAGGGTCTCCTGTGCCGCCAGCTCACCAGCCGCCTGAACCTCGGTTCGGGCGCTGGGTGGCAGGCCGAGCTGCGCGAGGGTTGGGATCGCACCCGGTTCCGGCAAGGCGATGTCCGGTGCCCGAATCGTCTCTGGCGCCGGCAATGCTGGTGCCGTCATTCTTCGATTCCAATAGCCTGCCCAGCCGTCGCGGGATTTGAGCCGGCGCACGACGCCATTCTGCCAGGGCTCATGCCTAGCGATTCCGCGCTCACGGCACCAGGCGCTGACGCGTAGATCGCGATCGTAAGTCCACAGATTGCCGGTCTCTTGATGGGACCAAAGATCAGAAAAGCCCAAGCCTCGCCACAGCGCCTCGAGAGTCTCGACCATCTCGCCGCGTCGCACCAGCAAAATGCCGCCGCGCTCGGCCCAGGCGCGCCTGAGCTCGAGAAGCCCTTCGGCGACAAACTGCACGTGCGAGCTATCGGTGTCCGCATGACCCAGCAGCCCATCTTCGAAGACGAACAGCCCGACGACCGGGCCACGCTCGAGTGCACCGTAGAGTGCTGGATGATCGTCCAGTCGGAGATCTCTCTTCAGCCAAACGAGTTGAATATCCATCTTTATTGAGCCCAGCCTCAAGTCTCAGATGCTTCTTACCGAAAGGGAATTGCGGCGAGCCGATAGCTCGAACTACCAAAATTCCGCTTTTCGATTTCGTTCGTCGCTGAGAGTTGTTTATCGCAACCCCGTGACACCCAATACTTGTTAGCTTCGCCCAGGAAATCCGTTTGGATGTTTAGAATATCTACTTCACAAGTGGTGCATCCAGAACAACTGAGGTCGCGAATACACGACCGGACAGCAAAAGGCCCCCGACAAAACTTGCTTTCTGCTATGCAAGTGTAGCGGGCCAAAAAACACTGAATTCGACCTGCCTGGAAGCATCTTCTTCCCGCAGTTCGAATATAAAAATCGCCTCTTTCTCCGAGGCACGGCATACCTTTGCCCAACAATCGAGGAGATTGAAAAAATGTACGAGATGTCTGAAACCATGCGCGCTCTGCAAGCCGGTTTGAGCCTCGAAGGGATCACTATGTATCTCTTTTGGACATCCACGGTCGCTATGGGCGCTGGAGCTCTCTTCTTTTGGCTGATGCAAGGCACCATTGATCGCAAATACCGTAGTGTCATGGTCGTCGCAGGCGTCATTTGTGCCGTCGCTTGCTTCCACTATTGGCGGATGTCTGGCATCTACATTGAAGGTCTCGCTTCGCTGTACGACGGCCAGGGCAACCGCATAGAAGGAGCTGAGATCGGCACCTTCCCAACCGCCTATCGCTATATTGACTGGTTTATCACGGTACCGCTTCTGCTACTCGAGTTTCCGCTCTTGCTCGCACTCGGCAGCAAGGGCCAGAGCCTGTTTCGCAATTTGACGCTAGGTGCTGTATTCATGTTGATCTTCGCCTGGATCGCCGAGGAAAGCGCGATTGGCTCCGGCACTTGGTGGTCCTTCTACTTGATCTCCTGCGCCGCCTGGGGCTACATCGTTTATGTCCTCTATACGCAGGTTTCACAGCGTATTGCCGAGGCGCCAGCAGCAATTGCGCGATCGGCTTCGATCATGCGGCTGTTCATTCTGGTCGGCTGGGTCATCTACCCCATCGGCTTCCTGATGGCGCTCGCCGGCCCCGGCGGAGAGAGCCTGCGTGAGATCTTCTACAACGTTGCCGACGTCATCAACAAAGTCGGTTTCGGACTGGTTTGCTACGCGGGCGTCAAGGCTCTGAGCGATTCAAACTCGGAATCCGCATCAAGAGCTGCGGCTTAGGCCAATGACGGCGTCGAGCCCGACGACACGGGTATTGGTGGGGGGGTCCGGTAATGCTGATGTTGCGTTGTCGCTGACCTCAGCCTCGCCGATTGAAAGATGGCTTCCCTCCGCCGGGCTCGCCGCCGCTCTACTCATCTGCCTCGCCTTTCCGTACGTCGGGATCGCGCTGACACCTGGACCTTTCCTCATCGCAGCGATTGCACTCGGGCTTCCCCATGGCGCTGCGGACGGTGTCATCCTACTGCGGCAGCTGCGGTGGCGCGCTCGGCTAGCGCGGATCTCTGGCTATCTGACGCTCATGGTCTTGGCAGCAGTGGCCTTAGTGAGACATCCCGAGATCACCCTGATCGGATTTCTCATGCTGTCGTGGTGGCATTTCGGTGCCGCCGACGCCCGGGGTTTGAGTAATGATCGAATACCTGCTTGGTACAAAGGATCGTGGGGATTCGGACGCGGTGGCCTGGCGATCGCTACGCCCTTTGCCGTCGATCCGATAGCGGCCTGGGCACCCTTCACGCGCTTGGCCGAGCTGCTCGGCACCCCAGCTACCCTCGAAATGACATGGGTAGGACCAGCCGGCACGGCCGCCACTGGTGCCGCTCTGCTCAGTCTGTCACTTTCCGCCGCCGTGCCAGCGACCGCTCGACCGCGTGCTTTCGAGTGGATCGAGACGGGTTTGATCTTGATGATCGGCCTACTGGCCGACCCGCTATTCGCTGTCGGTAGCTATTTCTTGCTAGTTCACGGTTTCCGACAGTCGGCGCTGTTGGGAAGCGAGCTGATGGCGAGTCGGGCCGCTTCGCTAACGGACCGCCTGATCGCGGTTCACCGGGCCGCTCTACCGTTATTGATTCCAAGCTGGCTGGGTTGGGCCCTGCTTACGCAATGGTCAAAACCGACCGACGCTTTAGATCTCGCGATCCTGAGTCTGGCGATCTACATCATCGCCACACCTCCCCATCATCTTTTTCACGAGCTTTCGCATTGAGCCTCTGATCTGCGGTCTCGAGACCGAAAGATCATCAGACCTCGAATGCCTGGCTCCATCAGCAACTTCGATGCTGTCAGCTCTTACTGCGCTAGAAATTCAACACGAGAGACCAACATGCTCAAAATCAATGACTACATAATTCTTACAGCCGCCTTTATTTCTTTTCTGATCTCGATAAGCCTGTGGTTTACCGGCCAAAAGGATGAAGGGCTTTTCGTTGGAATCTGGGTGCCATCTATACTTTCCTTCGGGAATTACATCAATTCCAGACTAGGGAAGAGTTAGATCATGTCAGACACCACAATATTTTTAATTGGACTGTTCGTAACCTGCCTATGTGCCTTCTTCGTTATCTTTACTGCCATAGAAGTACAGAGACTTCATTCTAAATCGAGCCAGTCTCCTGAACAGACTGGCATGAAGGAATCCGGCGGGGGCTGAAGTCGCGCTGCTCCAGCGCCAAGGGCTCTCTCCATCGAGAGCCGGTTCCCAGGTCGTACAGCATCCGAGACGATTGAAGCCAAAATCTCAAGAGTTTGCCATCAAAGCAGTCTTCTGTTCGTTCTCTAGACAAGGGGCCACCATTCTGGCCTCCACCGCCGGCCACGACCGGCCAGATCAGACACGACAGATCTAGACACGACCGGCCGATCGGCCGCCCAAACAGGAGATTCGATGATGAAGAAGCTACCCCTGCTGCTCGCCGCCCTGCTGATGCTCACCACCCTCGCCCTGCCCGCTGGGGCGGAGGCGCCGGCGAAGCCCGACCTGCTGGCGGTGAAGTTCCATGCCGACTGGTGCGGGAGCTGCAAGAAAATGGGCACCGTCTTCGAGGACCTGCGCAACAAATACGACGGCAAGTCGGTACTCTTCGTGACCCTCGACCGGACCAACACCACCACCCGCTCGCAGGCCGAGCTGATGGCGGCAGCCCTCGGCTTCGGTGACGTCTATGCCCAGAACAGCGGCACGGGGTTCATCCTCCTGCTCGACGGCAAGAGCCAGCAGCAGGTCGCCAAGCTGACCGCCGACCAGAACATCAAGGTGATGGGGGCGGAGCTGGTCAAGCAGCTGGAAAGCCGCTGAGACCGTTGAGCCGTAAGCCAGCGTATGGATGAACGTGAGCTGCTGCAGTCGGCCTACCGCTACGCCCTCTCCTTGACCCGCGAGGCGGGGGCGGCGGAAGACCTTGCCCAACAAGGCTGGCTACGCCTGCTGAGACGACACGGCCGGGTGCCTCACCGCGGCAGCCTCTTCCTCACCGTACGAAGGCTATTCATCGATCGCTACCGCCGCGATCGGAAGGTAGAGTTCGTGCCTCTCGAAGACCTCGATCGCGAGCCACCGGTGCCCCTCGCGCCGGTGGTCGAGCGCCTCGATCTCGAGCAGCTGCTCGCCGAGCTCCGTCCCAAAGAACGAGAGGCTCTCTACCTGCACGCGGTGGAGGGTTACTCGGCGACCGAGATCGGTCGCCTGACCCAGCAGGGTCGCGGGACCGTGCTGAGCCTCATCCATCGAGCACGCAAGAAACTGACGGCGGGAGCCGAGCGCGCAGCAGCCGGCCGGGAAGCCGGCCGAGAAACCGGAGGAGGTGCCTGATGCGACAGAACATCGACGAGCAGGTGCGCGCCTTCTACCTCGACCAGCAGATGCCCGAGGAGCGAATGACGCAGCTCTTGGAGCGTGCGGCAGAGCTGCAGCAGGCGCGTCGCCGGCGCTGGCTCGCACTGGCCGCGACCGTGGCTCTAGTGGTGTTCGGAGGTCTCTGGCTGCGCCACTGGACGGCGGCCGAAGGGCTCGCCGACCGGGTGGTGGCAGAGGTGGCGATGAACCATCGCAAAGACCTTGCAGTGGAGGTCGCGGTGGCCGACTACGAGCAGCTGCAGCCAGCTCTCGACAAGCTCAACTTCGAGGTTGCGCCGCCGATGGCGCAGCAGGCAGCGGGCTACCAGCTAGTGGGCGGACGCTACTGCTCGATCCAGGCTCAGCTCGCTGCCCAGCTCAAGATCCGCCATCTCCAGACGGGTCGCGTGGCGACCCTCTATGTCACCGAGCTCAGTCCAGAGCTCGCCTCGCTACCCGGCCAGCAACGAACCGACGACGGGGTCACCGTGGAGCTATGGTCCCAGGGCGAGCTGCTCTACGCCCTGGCCCACGCTGAATCTTCCTAGGGCGACGGGGCGCCCTATCAGCCCATCCGCTCGGCCTGGTGCTGGCGCCACTGCTGAATGAGCCCCCAGAAATGCTCCGTGAACTCTTCATGCTCGTGCTTCGGAAACAATGACTCGACCTTGGCGCGCACCGCACCTTTGGCGATGTCGGAGGCGAAGAACTCGAGCGAGACTTCGTCGAGGTGGCTGAGGTGCTCGGCACAGAACTCCTCGAAACGCTCCGTTTCGAGACGCTCCTCGGCGATCTTCCCGTATTCGGCCATGCGCTCTTCGTAGGGCAGGTCGCGCCCGGCGATCTCGTAGAACGGCTCCCAGTCGACATTTTGGCGCATCTTGCGGCCGGTGACGGCACAGAACACCGACCAGCGGATCTGGGCGTTGATCAGCCACGGGAAGTGATAGTGCAGTGACGTGACCTGGGAGTCGGGGCAGGCGTTGGCGAAATCGATCGGGTGGTAGACGCCATTCTGACGCAACGCTTCGCAGGAGTTGAAGTCCCAGCCGAAGAAGGTGTTGATGGTCAGCGTCATTTGGCGCAGCAGGCGCAGCTCGTCTTCCGACGCGAAGTCGCTAGCCACCTTGTAGCGCTCGTGCAGCGGCGCCGAGGGATCGTAGAGGATTGGGTTGATCTGCGGACCGACGCCGACGCAGCGCACGAAGAGATCGTAGCCGGCGACCGCCTGCTGCAGGTGCATCAGCTTCTTGCCGCTCTCCTCATAGGCCTTGCGCAGCTGCTCCTCGTCGTCGATTTTGTTGACGCCGACCCAGGCGCCGCCGTCATAGGGCTTGATGAACAGCGGATAACCGAGATCTTTGCCGACTTCCCCGAGATCGAACAGCTGGGCGTAGCGCTCGAGCGTGGGCTCGAGGTCAGCGTGCTGCTCGTAGGATTTGGGCGGCACCATCCAGGTTCGCGGCACCGGCAGACCGAGGCGCATCATGGCGCAGTAGGTAGTCTGCTTCTCCATCGACTGCAGCGTCCACGGATTGTTCAACACGTAGAGGTCGTCGAGAATGATCGCCTTTTTTATCCACTCCCGGCTGGTGTGGTACCAGTGAGTGAGGCGATCCAGCACCATCGCGTAGCGGCACGGCTGCTGCAGATCGAAGGGCTCGATGGTGACCCGCTCGACCGCTAGCTCGATGGTGTCGCCGCCCATGGGAATCCGCAGATCGAGGCGCTTCATCAGCTCCTCGTAGCAGATCGGCCAGCAGATGTCGGCGCCCAGAGAGAGGCCGATGACGCGCTTGACGTTAGCCACGATGCACTTCCTTCCTAGAACCCATCCGAGAACGAACCGAGCGTCGGCAACCTCTAGAGCAACACGCGACGCAGCTTCACATAGGGCGCCTATTCATACACCATCCACAGGGGCCCAGGGAACAGCCAGGACAAACCTTCGCGCAGTCGATCCCGCCAATTTTCCCAATTGTGCCCGTCGCGGGCCTCGACATAGCGCACGTCCATGCCGGTATCCTGAAGAAACGGAACCATAGAACGATTCTCGTAGATCAGCGACTCGTAAGTGCCACAGCTGACGAAGACCTTCTCGCTCGGTCGCCCCGGATTCTTGCGAAAGGCGTTGACGAATTTGACCACCGGATCGAACAGCGGCCCGCGCTGGTGCTGGCCGATGTCGGTGAAGGCGAACGAGCCGGACTGCAGCAGCAGCTGGCCGTAGAAGCCGGGATGGCGCCAGGCGCAAGATAGCGCCGCCACGGCGCCGAAGCTGGCCCCCATCAGGCCGCGCGCTGACGGCTCGCGCCGGATCGGATACTCCTCCTCGAGCCACGGCACCAGCTCGCGGGTGAGAAACTGGGCGTGGGGCTGGTGATCCGGATACTCGGACAGGCGCTGCTCGGCATCGGTCAGCGCGACGATCATCGGCGCCACCTCGAGCCGCTCGATCAGGTTGTCGAGCACCGTCTTGAGCGACGAGAAGCGCAGGTAGTCGTGGCCATCGTGCACCACCAGCAGCGGGTAGCGACGGTTCGGCCGATAGCGCGCCGGCAGGTAGACCCGCACTCTGCGACTGCCACCGAAGGCCTCGCTCGCCACCCAATGCTCGACGATCTCGCCCGGGCGCGTCTCGGGATCGGGGTAGGTCCAGTCGGCACGCTCGGTGCCGTGGGTGCGCACCACCGAGTTGGCGCCGTAGGGATCGAGCGCACGCTGCGGATTCAGCGGGTCGAGGATCCAGTTCTGATCGTCACCGTGGATGACGTTGATCTTGTACTGCAGATGCGACTTGGCGGGCAGCTCGATCACCAGGTACCAGAGGTCGGTGCCAGGGGCACGCTCGAACGGCTGAGAGGTTTCGAGACCGTAAATGAAGTGCTGCAGCAGCACCCGGTCCGCCGCGCCACGGTAGACGAAGGTGACCGATTTGCCTTCCAGGATCGGGAAGCGGTGCTCGTCGAAGAAGCGAGACAGGCGATCCTCGGAGAAGTCGCCCTCGCTCACCAGCAGGTCGATCGCCAGCGGCGACGAGGACGCCGCCAGGGCTTGGGAATCCTCGAGCGCCGTCTCAGCGTCGGATACTTGCGCCTCGGTTGTCATCAGGCTGCCTCCAGACGTTCGACACGCCCCGCGGTGGTCAGCACCTGCCCACCGGCCGACGGTCGCCAGCTGCCACCGTCCCGGGTGATGGCGGCGCCTTCGTCGAGCGGCACACAAAGCGCCGGCGCAAAGCGTCGCGCAAAGAGCTGCACCCGAAACGGATCTTCCAGGCGCAGGCGGCGACGCGCGTGCGGCAGCGGCAGCAGGTCATCGAACAGGCCGATGCCATGGTCGAGCACCTCGGCATTGCCGGCGCCCTGCGGCGGACTGTCGTGGAACAGCACGATGCGTTTGCCGAGAGCCATGGCTCCGGCCGACCAGGCGACGATCGGCAGATCGCCCGCCAGCTCGAACAGCCCGAGGAGTCGCATGCGGTTGAGCAAGACGGCGACGTGACCGCCGGCGATCGCCAGGGCCGAGGATTCAGAGAGAATCTCGGCGATGCGCGCCCGCTGCTGTTCGAGGGCCGGAAAATGCATCTCGGCGATACGCGCCTCGAACTCTCGGTGCACCGCTGCGATCCGCTCCAGGTGCTCGCTGTCGAGCCGACGCAGCGCAGCGATCGCAGCTTCCTGCTCGTCGGCCAGGACTTCGGGATCTTCGGTGCTGGCCAACAGCTCGCGGGCCGGCTGGATCGTGTAGTCGAGACGGTAGCGGTAGAGCCGCTGCATTTTGCGCAGCCGATCCTGCCGCGCTCGGTGGGCCTTGAACAGCTCGGGGTTTTCTACAAACACGCTCTCGCAGCGCTGATGCAGCATCAGATCGACCACCGGTCGCCCCAGATGCTCGCGCATCTCGTCGACCTCGGCTTCACGCTCCTGCCAGCCGGCGGTGATCGCTGCCACCTGGCCATCGATGCCCAGCCGGTCGCAGGCAGCGGCGACCTCCGGACGCAGGCGTTGAGGTCCAAGCAGAGTCAACGGTCGCATAGTGAGAGAAGTCTCCGACGTCTTGTGGCGTTCGCCGCGCGACTCAATCGACACAGACGTTGAAATGCCCCAAGAACTGCCGCAGAGCGGCTTCATCAGCCGGTGAGCCGGGGATGGCGAGCGCTTCAGCGCTCTCGGCCTCGGGAGCGCGTTGGAACCAAACCGCGGCACGCGTGAGCGTATCGCCCTCGCAGTCGAAGAGGATACGACTGTAGATCCCGGGTACGGGCTTGCCGTCCAGGCTGACTTCGCCGCGATGGGACTTGTACTTCAAACGCTGCGGCCCGACATCGAAGGCACCGGAGGCAAGCTCTTCATCCGCGGCGACCTCGAGACCGACGTCGACTTCGACGCCGTCGTTGGTGCGCCGTCCCTGCAGCATGTCGTCGACATCGTTTTCGTCCATCTTGCCCTGGCGAATGGTGAAGAAGATGAACGCGCGCTCGCCGAAATTCTCGTCCTGGAGCTCCATCGAGTCGTCTTTCATGACCGCCGGCTCGCCGTCGCTGAGCACCACCAGGTCGAAGACCCAGGGAATGCGGACATAGAACTGGGCGAAGTAGCCTTCCGGCAGCTGCGACGCCCCGAGCAGCTCGCGCGCCTTGGCAGCCCGCGATTCGGGATCCTTCATGTCCTCGACGTAATCTTTGACCGCCGAGACGCCGAAGAACCCAGCGCCCACCACGCTTCCGATCATCAACAGGACCAGGCCACAGCAGCCGCAGCCCAATCCCATCCACCATCCTGTTGCTGACTTTTGCTGTGCCATGGTCCAGGTCTGATCCTCAGCCCCAGGTACGACTTTCGGGTCCTGCAGCCCGCGAGTTTCCGCGGGTCACATCTTGTCCGGTACGGGTACTCCCAGCAGGTCTAGAAGCGCCAGCGAGCTCTGGCGGAACACCTGAACCGCCGCCATGCGGGCCCGCCTGAGGTTCTCGTCGGTCTCGTCGAGGATGCGATGACGATGGTAGACCGCGTGAAACTTGCCGGCCAGCTCGAGCGCCTGGCGTGCGATCAGCGACAGCTCGAGACTCTGCGCCGCATCCGCCACCACTTCCGGCGTCTGGGCGGCGGTGAGCACCAGATCCCAGAGATCATCGGCCCACAGCTCGGCGTCGAGCTCGGCGACGGCCGCCGCTTCGACCTCGGTGGCGATGCCAGCTTCCTCCAGCTTGCGCCGGATCTTGCGCTCGCGCACCATCGAATACTGCAGGTACGGACCGGTCTCGCCCTTGAAGCTGAGAGCTTCCTGAAAGTCGAACGCGATCACCCGCGTGGTCGTCGCCTTGACCATGAAGAAGCGCAGCGCCGCGGTGGCCAGCTGGCGCGCCAGGTCGTCGAGCGCCTCGGCTTCGAGCTCGGGGTAGCGCTCGACCACCATCTCGCGCAGTTTGGCTTCGACCTGGTCGATCAGATCATCCGCCTTGACGCCGATACCCTTGCGTCCCGACATCTCGAGCGACTTTTTCTCGTCCTCGTCGCCCGACAGGTAGCCCAGATGCTCGGCGGCAGAGCGCGACAGCGACACCATCTCGTACGCGAAGTGGACGGACCGCGAGGCCTCTTCCGTGTGTCCCAGAGCCTCCAAGCCGACCCGCACGATCTTCTGCAGGTAGCTCTGCCGGGCATCGATGACGTTGATCGCCTTGCTGCCGGCCCCGAAGCTGGGGTGCGAGTCGGTGCCGCCGGACGACGTGGTCTCCCACAGCCCTTCCTGATCCCAGAAGGTGTACTGGAAGTCACGCCCCAGCAGCCCGAACTTCCACAGCTGATAGGCGATGTCTTTACCGACGTAGGTCACCGTGCCGTCGGATCGCACGATCACCTTGTCGGGATCTTCGAGGCCCGCGAACTCGGCACTCTGCGACAGCGGCATCACCCAGCAACCCTGGTTCTTGCCTTCGCTCTCGAGGCGGATCGCGCCGCTCGCTTTCAGCTTCTCGAACGCGCTGGCGAAGAAGTCGAGCCCGAGGATGTCGCGTTCGCGGGTCAGCACGTCATAGCCAATACCGAGCCGCTTCATCGTGGTGAGGTGGCGGTTGACGATACGGCGTGCGACCAGCTTACCCATCTCGGCTCGCGGCCCCTCGTCGGCTTCGAGTGCGTGCAGCGTCTCGCGCCGCACCGCCTTGCGCGCCTCGTCTCCCTCGTACCAGCGTCCGACCTCGCTGTAGAGATCCCAGCAAGTGTAGTCGAAGGGCTCCGGCAGGGCTGCGACCTCGTCGAGCGTCATGCCGCGCAGGTCGACGAAGCCGACCACCGCATCGGCGAGCTGCACGCCGGTATCGTCGATGTAGTTCTGAACCTCGACCGGGTGACCGAGCTGACGCAGCGAGCGCACCAGCACGTCCCCTAGCACGGCGTTTCTCAGATGCCCGATATGGGCCGCCTTGTTGGGGTTGATATTGGTGTGCTCGACGATGATTTTTCCGGCCGATCCGCTCGCCTCGCCAAACACCGGGGCGTCGAGCAAGCGAGCGGTCAGCGCACTGCGCTCGAGAAAGACATTGAGGTAGCCGGCGCCTTCGACGCTGACTCGACTCACGGACTCGGGAAAGCGCAGGTTTTCGATCAGCTCGCTCGCGATATCGCGCGGCTTGCGGCGCAGCACCTTGGCCAGGTGTAGGCCGGCTGGGAAGGCCAAATCCCCCAGCTCGCGCCGCGGCGGCATCTGGACGACCGGCTCGTGATCGACGTCGAAGACGTCGCGAATGTGCTGCCTGAGAATGCTGGCAAGCTCGTGTTTGAGCTCTTGAAATAGGGACTGCTTGAGCATGGTCCGGGGAGTGTATACCATTGTCTGTTCACCCTTCGGGTCAACTTGGTTGTCCCGTCAGCGCCTCGGGAAGCCTTCGGCAGCGTGGTCCGACCCGCTTGCGAGGCAGGCACGACTAAGCCACTTTTTTCGCAACCTGATAAGATATGGCGAAAAGCCTCTAACGATGCTTCGCCACGAGCGAAACCCGCATCGGTGCTTCGAGAGGCCAGAAGCTCTTCAGGTCGAGCCATGGCTCTCGCAGCAACTAGCACTCGGGGAGATCGATACGAATGGAACGCAGAAAACTGTCTATTCAACTGGAAGGAACCCAGCTCGAGCTGGCCGAGGGGGATATCACCGAGCTGGAAGTGGACGCCATCGTCAATGCCGCCAATGAAGAGCTCAAGCTCGGCTCGGGCGTAGCTGGCGCCATCCGCGAAAAAGGCGGACCATCCATCCAGGAGGAATGCGATCGCATCGGCGGCACCCCGGTCGGCACCGCAGTGCTCACCGGCGGAGGGGAATTGAAGGCCAAGCACGTGATCCACGCCGTGGGTCCGAGGATGGGTGAGGGGGATGAAGATCGCAAGCTGCAATCCGCTATTAGGTCCTCGCTGGCGCTGGCGGACCGCCATGGCTTGAAATCGATCGCGCTGCCCGCCATCTCCACCGGCAATTTCGGCTTCCCAATGGATCGCTGCGCTAGGATCCTGCTGACCGAGGTCTACCGCTATCTCCAGGGCGGAACGAAGATCGAGCGCGTGGTCGTATCGCTGCACGGCGACGACACGTTCGAGATTTTCAAGCGCGAGCTGCGGCGTGGCTTCCGGTAGCTAGGCTGCTCTTCGCCGGTCTGAGACTAGTCGAAGACCTTGCGCTCCGCGGCCCGCCTCAATCCCTGCAGGTTGGCCTTCAAGCTCATCTGAACCGTCCTGCGCTGCTGCAGGATGCTCATTGCGAAGGGCAGCAGGCCGTTGAATACGGTCTGCACGTTGACCAGGGTGCGGTCGGGCTTCTCGGCCAGGTACCAGACCGTGGTGGACTGCAACGTCATGGAGCGCTGCGTCAAGCTGAGGGTTTTGTTCTCGGTCAGCAGGTCGACCACCGGCCGAAAGGTGAATTTCTGGAACTTGGGCTGCAGCACCAGCTCGAGCTTCGAGCCTTCCCGCAATGAGCGGCCGTCGGACGTCTGAGCCGTGACGCAGCCTCGCCACCAATCACTCCAGGTCGACGGGTCTTCGAGCAGACCCCAGATCACTTCCGGATCGGCCCGGATCGGAGTGGTGATGTCGACGTCGATCCCCATCCGACGGAATCCTCAGGCTACCAGGTAGACGCTGGCTCGAATCTGCAGACGCTTGCGAGGTTCGAAGCCGCTGCCAAACAAGGCGTAGGCGCTCTTCGCCGCCAGGATCGGCAGTACGATCCAGCCGTCGAAGCTGTCGCCCGGCGCATAGGGGGGCACCACCGGCTCGATCTCGGCGAGCTTGACCCAGTGCTCTTCACTGGGATCGAACAGGCCCCGCAGCTCGGCATAAGCTCGATCCAGGTCAATCGTGCTCTTGCTCGAAGGATTCCACAGCGAGAAGACAAAGCGGGCTTCGTCGTAGAGGTCCGTGTCGAGGAACGCCTGCGCCTTGTCGAGCAGCGGGTAATGGAAAGCGCCCGACGAATCGGTGGCGAAGATCTCGGGCGTCGGATCAAAAATGATCTGGCGCGGCGGTGTGTCACGGCTCATCCGTCAAGGGGCTCCTTCATCAGCCAGCGGCCGAGGGTTGCGGAAATAGGGCTTCGGCTCATGCGGCGGCACTCTATCACTCCGCGTCCGAGCTGCGCGCCAGGGCGCGCGACGCCCGGTTGCCCAGACGCCTGAGGATTCGGATCTCGCGGTCGCTGGGCGACGCGCGAACGACCAGCCGCAGGACGTCGCGCAGTAGCCCGGCGCGGATCGGCGGATGATCGAAGCCGATATCGAGCAGCAGCTCGTCGACCGCGCGACGCAGTTCGTCGACCTGTTCGGCGGATGCCAGCGGCCCGGCGGCGTCGGGAGATTCCCCGACGGCCGAAGACTCCTCGGGCAACGTCGCGCCGAACATGTGCAGCTCGTAGGCCACGATCAGCACCGCCTGGGCCAGGTTGAGGGTGGGATGCCGAGGAGCCGTGGGGATCGCCACCACCGGACTGCAAAGCTCGAGCTCGCGCCCTTCGAGCCCGGTGCTCTCCGAGCCAAAGACCAGCGCCGTCTCGGTGCCTTCGGGATCGGCCGCCAGAACCTCCGGCAGGCGGCGCGCTGAGATCACCCGACGGCGGCGCAGCGGCCGCTGACGCAGCGAGGTAGTGGCGACCAATCGGCCAAACGGAGCGATCGCCGCTTCGAACGTCGGCACGCGCACGGCGCGATCCAGGATCTCCCAGCCGCCGACTCCGAAGCCGCGGGCCACCCCGGCCAGCACCGGCGCGGGCTCGACCAGAATCAAGCGCTCGAGGCCCATGTTCGCCATCGCCCGCGCCACGGCACCGACGTTGCCCTCTTCCTGGGGACGTACCAAAATGACGGCAGGGCGTAGCACGGGTGATCTGAGGGTCGGGACGGAGCTTGACAGCGAGGCGGTTGGGGCGTTCCAATGCTAAAACAGTCACGGGTCGCGGCGACCGCGATGATCGGTGAATTACCCCGAGAGGAGCAAGATGCCTCAAGCTCGCCCGCGTGCATACCTTATCTTCACCGGCTCCGGGCCGATTCTGGCCTTGTCGTCTTATCCCAAGCTGACCGACGAGCGACTGATCGAGAAGCTGCGTTTCAAGGGCATCGACAAATTCATCGCCTACCAGGTCGACCTCGAAGCGGTCGAGAAGCGCTACAGTGGCGCTTTCGAGGCGGTGCTCGAAGACCTGCGCGCCAAGCAGGACATTCGAGTGCTCGACTTCAACGGGCACCAGATCATGGCCAACTTCTCGCTCACCGAGCTCGGGGATCCCATCAAGTTTGGGGCGTGAGCAGGCTGCAGCCTGCCTCGCGCAGCAGACGGTAGGTCAGCGGCAGCGGCAGGCCGACGACATTGCTGTAGTTGCCTTCCAGCCGCTCGACGAAGAGCGCTCCCAGCCCCTGCACGGCGTAGGCTCCAGCCTTGTCGAGCGGCTCTCCGCTTGCGGCGTACCAGGCGATCTCGTCTTCGCTGAGCGGCGCGAAAACCACCCGGGTGTGCTCGACCGCTACCTGCGGATCCGCGGTCGCCGTATCCCACACCGCGACGCCGGTCAGCACGCGATGCGAACGCCCCGACAGCTGGCGCAGCATGCGGCGAGCATCGGCTTCGTCGCGCGGCTTGCCAAGCAGCTGGTCCTCGAGCGCCACGATCGTGTCGGCGGCGAGCACGAGCTCGTGCTCATCGCTGCGCGCAGCCCGCGCCTTGGACTCGGCTAGCCGCCGCACGTAGGGCTCGGGAGGCTCGCCGGCATGGGGCGTCTCGTCGATGTCTACGGAACGTACGGTAAACGTCACTCCCAGCCGCTCGAGCATCTCGCGCCGACGCGGCGAGCCAGAAGCCAAGATCAGCTCGAGCGAGCTGCTGTCACTCACGGGTAGTAGCCTCGGATCGTCTTGGCCTCCAGGCCTTTGCGGTCCATTTTGATCTCGACCTCGCGAAACTCCTCGCCGCCTTCCTTCGACGACTGATAGGCGATCAGGTATTGCGAGCGCAGCTCTTGCTGGATCGAATCGTAGACCTCGCCGAGCTGTGACGCGCGATCGATGAAGAAGCACTCGCCGCCGGTCTCGCGGGCCAAGCGCTGGACGCGCATGCGGACTTCGTTCTTCTGGCTCTGCAGACGCAGGCCGACGATATAGATCGCCACGCCGGTGCGGCGAGCGAAGTCGATCGCGTCCTCGTACGAGTAGGCGCTGTTGGAATCTTCGCCATCGGTGAGGACGACGATGGCGCGCTTGCCCTGCAGGCCGCTGAAGTAGTGCAGCGAAAAAATGATGCTGTCGAACAGCGCGGTCTCGCCCTCGGCCACCAGGCCGGCCAGACCACCCGCCAGGACCTCCTGACTGTTGGTGAACCGCACCACCAGCTGCGGTGCATCGCTGAAGGTGATGAGTGCCGCCCGATCGCGCTCGGAGAGCACGCTCTCGAAGAAGCGGTGGGCCGCTTTCTTGACGTCGGACAACGAGGTCATCATCGAGGTCGAGGTGTCGAGCACTAGCCCGGCTCGGATCGGCAGGTCGCGCATCGTCTCGAAGCGTCGAATCTCCTGCTCGGTGTCCTCCTCGAAGACCGTGAAGTCTTGCGGCTTCAGATCCTCGACGAACTCTCCACCGCGGTCGACCACGGTGGTGTAGAGCTCGACGAACTGCACCTTGAGCGAGTCGATGTAATCCGGCGCGTTGATGATCTGAACGTCTTCGGCAGAGGTACCGTCGCGCAGATGGGCCACCGCCCGTACGTAGGTCAGCTCACCGGCGCCGTCCAGCAGGATCGGCTGCTCGTAGGGCGGCTGATAGAGCGTCGCCAGCAGGTTCTCATTGAGGAACAGCTCGACCTTGTCGAGCTGCTCGCCTTCCGGCACTTCGACCTCGGCGTGGGCGCGGACGCTGTCGAGGTAGGTCTTGCCGGCCTGCGGCTCGAGCAGGCGGATCGCGAAGCGGTGCGGCCCGGCGTTGATGATGACCTCGTCGCTCGCCAGCACTTTGCCGTCGTCGTCGAGCGCCAGGGCGCGCAGGCTGTGCGTACGAGGCCGATCGCCCAGCTGGATCTCGACGCTGTAGGGTGGCCGGCTCTTGCGCATCACCGACTTGCCGTTGAGCTCGAAGGCGACGCGCGAGATGCCTTCGCCGCGGGCGTCGGCCCGCACCCGCAGCTGGCCGACGGTCAGCTCGTTCGGCAGCGAGAGGATCTTGATCGTGTGGTCGCCAGTGGCGATGGTGGCGTTGGCTTCATCGAGCCGTGAGCCGAACAGCGTCGCCGGATCCGGCGGTCGCGGCTTGAGGTCGGTGTGCGGCAGAGGCGCCAGCTGGGCAGCTGCCGATGTGACGCCACTCGCCGACGCGCCGGCCGCCGGCATGGCCTGCTCCACCCGAGGCACGTCGAGCTGCCGCGCTTCGCGAAACACGCGTTTGGAGTTCAGGTCCTCGACCTTGAGGATCAGCTCGTAAGGGCCGGGGCGAAGGTAGCGCTGGACCACCAGCGGGATGTGATCCTTGACGGCGGGCTCGGGAAAATCGAAACGGTAGCGAAAGTGGTCGAACAGCTCGCCTTTGCGCAGGATCTCGCCGTCGATCAGCAGGTTGTAGGAGCGATAGTCGCCGAGCTGCGAGGCTTCGACCTCGCTCTTGGGGACCCCGACTACGCCCTGCACCACCGTCCGACTCTGATTGCGACCCGGGAAATCGAGATGCAGCTCGGCCTGCAGCGGCTCGGCGTCGCCCGGCACGTCGGTCGAGCGGGCGGCGAAAGTCCGCACCCACTCGTCGCTGGGCTTGGGCAGCAGCTGCGAATTCTCCCGCAGGCGACTGATATCCAGGGTCTGCGCCAGAGCCGAGAGGATCTCATCACCGCGCGTGCACTCCCGGGCGATCTGCTGCGCCAGCTGGCGCTCGCTGCCGCCTGAGGAGCGCAGGGCAGTGATCAGCTTGGACAGCCCCTGAGTTGGCTCCCACAGGCTGCGCAACCCGCGATCGTGCTTCTCGAAGCCCATGAAGACCAGAGTGAAATAGCCGACGATGCGGTCGCTGCCCTCGACGTACTCCCACACCTCGAGCGGCCGGATGACATCCGAGCACGTGAAGCGGTTGCGGCGACTGGGCTCGCCGAAGGTGAGCATCATCTGTGCACGAGCGCTGGTGACATTCTCGAACAGCTGCCGGGCCCTGGCCGCCCGCGCTTCCCATGCTTCCTGTAGCTCGTTGCGGCCCGTGCGGGTGAACGGGTCACGCACCTTCCAGAACCGCCGGATGAAACTGTCGCGCTGGTAGTCTTCCTTGATCGCCAGGAAGACTTCGCGCTCGGCCTCGGTGATCAACAGATCGACGTTCTCGAGCCAGGTGGCGTAGCGCTCGGACAATGCTGCCGGCGCGCTGCTTTCGACGTCCTCGGCTCCGTCGTCGGCCAGTGCGGCACCGGATAACGCTATGCCGGACAACACCATACCGGCCATGGCGATACTGACGTACGCCAACCACAAGAGCCCTGCGGACAACCGTCGGGCCGCACCCGCCGGGAATGGCACCGTACTTTTCATGAGCACCGTGCCCTTCACCAGCACCCTCCAAGGTGCCAGGGCTCCATCCCCTCCAGACTCGCTTCGAGCAACGCGTCTACCCTGCCTTTCGTAGTCGGTACCTGAAACCGCTCTCCTCTACGACGGTCGACGATGATGACCGGACGGCGTAGCGCAGCGTGCCGGCCGACCGGCTGGAAGCTTTCATCGTACGCAGCCTTCTGCACCACCGCCTAGGCCCTTGGGACGAGTGAACGCCTTCGAGCTATGGACGGTCCAAAGATACCACCTCGAAGGTGGTGCGTGGCCTACGGGTAGTAGCCGCGGAGAGTCTTGGCTTCCAGACCGTTCGGCGCGAGGTCGACGGTGATGGTGCGGAAGTCTTTCTTGCCGCTGGTGTTGGAGCTCTGGTAGGCCAGCAGGTAGCGCGAGCGCAGCTCATGCTGAATGATCTCGTAAACCCCGGTGAGCTCCGAGGCGTCGGCGATCTGGAAGCTGCGGCCGCCGGTCTCTTCGGCCAGCTTGCTGATCTTGCCGTAGTCCTTGCGCGGAAGATTGAGCCCGATGACATAGATCGCCACGCCGGCGCGGCGCGCGTACTCCAGAGCATCGTCGAATTCAAACCGGCTGGACTCGTCCTTGCCGTCCGACAGCATGAGGATGGCGCGCTGCCCTCTGATGCCGTTGAAGTAGTAGAGCGTGAAGATCAAGCTGTCGTAGAGCGCCGTGCCGCGCTCCGCCTTGAGGCCGGCGAGGCCACCGGCGAGGTCTTCGAGATCGTTGGTGAACTTGGTCGCCAGGTCGGGATGATCGTTGAAGGTGACGATCGCCGCCCGGTCCTTCGGCGTCACCGCTTGCTCGAAGAAGTGCAGCGCCGCTTCCTGGGCCTGCTGCAGGCCCTCCTCCATCGACGCCGACACGTCGAGCATGATGGCGGCGTGGATCGGCAGGTTGCGGACCTGCTCGAAACGCAGCAGCTCCTGCGCGACGCCGTCTTCGAGCACGCTGAAGTCAGCTTGACTCAGGGTATCGACCGGGCGCTTCGAGCGATCGAGCACCGCCGTGTAGAGCTCCACGAAGTCGACCTCGATCTCCTCGAAGTTCTCCGGCGCGTTGATGAACACCAGGTCTTCGGTAGAGAGCTCGTCCGGCGTGTAGGCCACCGCACGCACGTAGCCCACCGCTTCGCCCTCGGGCAGGACGATGGGCTGGATGAAGGGCGGCTGATAGAGGGTCGAGACCAGGGTCTCATTGAGGTAGAACTCGACGCGTTGCACGACTTCGCCGTCCGGCAACAAGACGTCCGCCTGGGCGCGCACGCTGCTGCGGTAGGTCTTGTTGCGTCGCGGCTCGACCAGCCGTACGGCGAAGCGATGCTGGCCGGAGTTGATCATCTTCTCGTCGCTCGCCACTTCGTCGCCGAGCTCATTGAAGGCCTCGACCCGGAGCACCCGCGAGCGCGGCACTTGACCGAGATCGAGCTCGACGTTGTAGGGCGGGCTCTTCTTGGTGAGGATCGGCTGATCGTCGAGCAGGAAGTTCACCCGAGCGATGTCGCGGCCGGTGGTGGCGGCGTCGATGCGCACCAGGCCGGTCTGCCACTCGCCGTGCAGCGGCGAGATCTTGATCGTGTTCTCGCCGTTGCGGATGGCGGCGTTGGCTTCCGCCAGCAGCCGTGCGGTCTCTGGGTCTTCGGGCTCCGGCCGCGGCCCGGCATCGAGAAACGGCACTTCGATCTCCCGCTCGTGGCGGTAAAAGCTGCCGCTGGCGATGTCTTCGACCTTGACGATCAGCTGGTAGGTGGCAGGACGCAGGTAGCGCTGGAAGACCAGCGGCAGCTTCTCGCCCCGCACTTCGCTCACCGGAAAATCGAACCGGTAGCGGAAATTCTCGAACAGCTTGCCCTCGCGCAGGATCTCGCCGTTGAGCATCAGGTCGTAGGACTGATGGGTGCCGATCTCGGAGGCCTGTAGCGCCGCCACCGGCACCGCGACGTTGCCCTGCAGGATGCTGCGGCTGAGATGACGGCCCGGGTAATCGAGGGTCAGCTCGGCCTCGAACGTCGCCGCTGCTTCAGGTAAATCCGTGGAGTAGGTGGAAAACGTCTCCACCCATTCCTTGGCCGGCGGCTTGGGCTTGCGAGTGATCCGCGACATCAGGATCTGCGCACCGACGGTGCCGCCCTGGCTGTTGATGAAGCCAATCGCCTGGGCAACCGCGCGGCCCTGGTCGCCGGGACAGCGCTGAATGATGGCGTTGATCGAGAGGTTACGCTCCTGCGATAGATCATCGTAGCCGTCAAAGGGCTGCCACAGGCGGTAGCCGCCGTTGCCGTAGGGCTGGTAGAACAGCAGAAAGAACTCGAACGACACCGTATCGCTGCCGTCGTAGTACCAAACCTCCGCCGGCCACAGATAAGGCATGCACTTGATCTTGATCGAGTCGGTCGGCGGACCGTTGGTCAGCACGGTTTTCGACCGTTCGTCGTGCAGGCCACCGAGCTCTGAGTGGACGAACCGCAGACGCGCGTCGTAGCTCTCCTTGAGCTCGTTGCGCGAGGTGCGCGGATAAGGGTCGCGCACCTTCCAGAAGCGCTCGATGAAGGCGTCGCGCTGGTAGTCCTTCTCCAGCTTCAGGAAGACCTCGCGCTCTTCGTCGCTGATCAGGAACTGAACATCGTCCAGCCAAGACTTGTACTGCTCGGGCAGAAGGTCTTCCAGCTTCGACTTCTTCTTCTTGGCCTCGGCGCTGCCCGCCGTCAGTACCGCAATCAATAGCAGGATCAGCCAGGCACGGTATGCCGGTATCCTGCCGCTCGTCGAGAGCTCGTCGCGAAAGTTTCGATGCATCATAGGTCCGCTCTTCCAGGTTCGGCGAGGTAGCGGTGGCGGGTCCGCGGTTGGGTGGGAGGCACTAGCCCGGCGCTGGGGTGCTTCGCAGCATGGTGGATGCTAAAGGATCGGCCCCGGCATTCAGCCAGCGTGCTGGGACGAGTCGACCCGGCGATGCTTCAGACGGCCATCGCGCCAGCTGGCCAGTGCTCCAGCCGAGGCAGGATACCACTCGGAACATCACCCTCAGAGCCAGCCGCTCGGCACTTCGCGCCCCTTCGCTTTGCGCTAAACTGCTGGGCTTGGGACGATCCCAGTGATTTATCTCGACCACAACGCGACGACACCTCTCGATCCTAGAGTCCGGGCGGCGATGCAGCCGTGGCTCAGCGAGCTGCATGGCAACCCGTCTTCGCCGCACGCCGCCGGCCGCCAGGCTCGTCAGGCGGTGGAAGCTGCCCGCGAGCAGGTCGCAGCCTTGATCGGCGGCCAGGCTTCCGAGATTCTGTTCACGGCTTCGGGTACCGAAGCCAACAACACTGTGATCTACGGCACGACCCGGCGCTGTGGATTCCGCGGTCACCTGGTGACGACCCTCCTCGAGCACCCTTCGGTGCGTCAGGCGGCACAATGGGCCACGCAGCAGCAGCCGACTTCGCAGCAGAGCGAGCAATCGGCGCGTCTGGGCGTTCGCGTCACCGAGCTGACGCCAGGGTCCAACGGCTGTGTCTCGCCCGAAACCGTCGAGGCCGCCCTCGAAGCCGACACCCGCCTGGTGTGCTCGATGCACGCCAACAACGAGCTCGGCACCGTTCAGCCGGTCGCTGGAATCGCCGAGGGCTGCCGCCGCCACGGCGTGCCGGTACTGTGCGACGCGGTGCAGGCCATCGGCAAGATCCGAGTCGACGTGGGCGAGCTCGGCGTCGACTATCTGACCCTCGCCGGGCACAAATTTCACGGCCCCTCGGGAGTGGCAGCGCTGTGGATCCGCCGCGGCGCCGAGCTCGAGCCGCTGCTGCGGGGCGGCGCCCAGGAAGGCGGTCGCCGCGCCAGCACCGAGAACGTGCCGGCGATTGTCGGCCTCGGTGAGGCCGCAGCGCTGGCGCGAGCCGAGCTCGACGACCGGGCGGCGCATCTGAGGACTCTACGCGACCAATTCGAAGCCGGCCTTGGCGCCATCCCCGAAAGTGTCGTGCACTGCACCGCCAGCGAGCGCCTCCCCCACACCTCCCACGTCGCCTTCTCGGGCGTCTCGGGCTATGAGCTGATGCTGCGGCTGGACGCCGCCGGCATTGCGGTCTCCACCGGCTCGGCGTGTCATGCCGGCGAGCCACAGGCCAGCGCCGCCGTCGTGGCCACCGGCGTCTCGGCCCGCGAAGCTCTGGCATCGCTGCGTGTCAGCTTCGGCATGACCAACACCCCGGAAGACGTCACCGCTCTGCTCGCTGCCTTGAGCCGCGCGGTCGAGCCGCTGCGCGCATCCCGGGCCGCGCTGGCGGTTTGAGTCGGGCATTGGATCATGTGGCGCCTGTTCGCTCTGGTCACGACCCTGATCACCTGGCTCGCATGGATCGGCCTGTGCCTGGGGCATCAGCCCAAGGCCATCGAAACCTCTCTGAGCCTGGCGGCGGGCCAAGCGCTCGCCACCGCCGGCCTCAGCGGCACCTCGGTCCGCTTCGACGGTCGCGACGCGCAGCTATCGGGCACGGTCGCCACCGCCGAGACGGTGACGCAGGCGGCAAGCCTGCTGCAAGCGATTCCTGGGGTTCGCTCGATCGACAACCTGCTGACGGTGGCGCCGACGCCAGCGCCCGAGCCGGCCCTGCCCTATCTCGAGATCCACGCTCGAGCCGGCAGCCTCGTGCTGCGCGGCTCGCTGCCGTCGGAATCGCGACTGCGCGAGCTGAGGCGCCAGGCGCTCGAGCGCTTCGGCGCCGAACGGGTCGACGACCGGGTCAGCGTCGATTCAGCAGCCGAAGACGGCGCGGCGATGGCTCGCGCCGTCGACCTGCTGGCGGTCGCCGGCCTGGTGGTCGCGGACGAGACACCGACCGCGGAGGGGTCTGACCTGGTGATCCGCCTGCGCCGCAACAGCCTGCGCCTGTCCGGCAGGGTGGCGAACGCCGCCCTGCGGCAGCGCATCGAGATTCTGGCCCGGTCGGCGGCGCCCGACGTGCGAGTCTTCTTCAGCACCCTGCAGGACCCCGACACGGGAGCCGCCGGCAAGCCCCCGGAGCCCTCTGAGCCATGACGTTCTTGATCGCCCAAATTTTCGTCTGCCTGCTGGTTTGCACGCTGCTCGGAGCGCTCGCCGGCTGGCTGATCCGAGACATGGTCGCAGCCCAAGGGCGACGCCAGCAGGAGGAGACCAGGCGGCGGGAGCTCAGGCAGTCCGAAGCGCGAGCCGGCACCTTCAAGAACCAGCTGACCGAAGCCCGGCAGCAAACCGAGAACCTGCGGGCCGAGCTGGCTCGGACGCGCGCCGCGGTCGCCCAGCCGTCCAAGGAGTCTTCCGCCGACACCAAGACCGTCGACGCGCTACGCGAAGCGCTCGCCGAGCGCGACAAGAAGATCGAGCTGCTGAATCTGCAGGTCGCGCAGTCCCAGGCTTCGGTGTCGAGCGAGTGGAAGAGCATCAAGGCTCTGAAGACCGAGCTCGCCGAGCGCCAGAGTCGGCTCGAAGCACGTGGCAAGCGACTCGGCGCCCAGTGGTCCCAGAAGCTCGAGAAGAGCGAGCAGGGCCGCCGCCAGCAGCAGGATCAGATGGCTGCACTGCAGCAGCAGAACGCTCGCCTGGGCGAAGAGCTCGCGGCCACCAAGCAGACCCTCCACAACCAGCGCGAGCGCGCGGCCCGACGGCTCGCCGAGCTCGAGAAGCTGCGCCGACAGCTCGCCTCAGAGCCCGAGACCGCTGAGCGCCAGACCGCTGAGCCCCCCAAGGCCATTGACGACCGCGTCGACGAAACGCCGAGCGCCGAGACGATCGTGATGGACACGGCGGCGCTGGAGCAAGCGATCGACGACGCGACACTCGCCGTCGACACCGCCGCGCTCGAAATCCCCGAGATCGAGCCGCCCGAAGAGGAACCGTCAGCCGACGCCGAACGCGATGCGACGGAGGCTGCCGCGGCCGAGCCGGACAACCTCGAGGAGCTGAAAGGCATCGGTCCGGTGCTTCACCGGCGGCTCAACGAGCTCGGCGTCACCACCTTCCGCCAGATCGCCAGCTGGACCGAAGACGACATCGAGCGCATCTCGTCCCAGCTCGGCGCCTTCCGCGGCCGCATCGTGCGCGACCGCTGGGTGGAAAAAGCCGCCGAGCGGGTTCGAGCTCAGGAGCAGTAGGCTCAGTCGTCGTCCTGATCGACCACCGCGGTCAACGGACCCGCCAGCCGTACGCGCACCCGGGCGATCAGCAGCAGGGCCACCGAGCTCAGCGCCAGGGTGATGCCCCACCACAGGCCGCGCGGCCCGAGCTCCACCTGATAGGCGAGGTAGGCCGCCAGCGGCAAACCGATGATCCAGAAGCCGACCAGCGCGATGGCCGCCGGAAAGCGCGTGTCGGCGGCACCGCGCAGCACGCCGATCGACACCACCTGCAGGCCGTCGGCGATCTGGAAGGCGGCGGCGATCGGTAGCAGCACGACCGCCACACTGATCACACCGGTCTCAGCGGTGAACAGCCGGCTCAAGAGCTCGGGCGCCAGCCAGAAGGTCAGCGCCGACGTCGACATCACCGCCGCCCCCAGGGCCAGACAGACCGCGGCCGCCCGGCGGGCACCGTCGGGATCTTGACGTCCGATAGCGTTGCCCACCCGCGTCGCCGCCGCGCCCGAGATGCCGACCGGCATCATGAACGACAGCGCCGACAGGCTGAGGGCGATTTGATGCGCCGCCAGCTCGCGAGCGCCAAGGTTGCCCATCATCAGCGCGATGGCCATGAACAGCCACATCTCGAGCGACGTTTGAATGCCGATCGGGATACCGATGCGCAGCTTCTGCACGAGCGGCGACCGCTTCATCGCCGAGCTCCACGAGCCGCCAGCGTAACGTCGCATCCGCGACCAGCTGCTCGCCACCAGCACCAGAAACATCACCCAGCGCGACAGCGTCGTCGCCCAGGCCGAGCCGACGACGCCGAGCGCCGGGAAGCCGAAGTGGCCGAAGATCAGCGTGTAGTTGGCCAGCACGTTGATCGCGTTGGCGATCACGATGGCCACCAGGGCCGGCCGCACCAGGCTCATCGCCTGCAGCGTCTGGCGCACCACGATGAACAGCAGAAACGGCAGGTTGCCGCCGATCAGCGTGCGCAGGTAGGCGGCACTATCGTCGATCACCTCGGGCTGCTGCCCGACCAGCTCGAGCAGCCACTCGGTGCGCCACATCGCCAGCGACAGCGGCACCGTCAGCACCGCGGCAAGCATCACGCCGCGCTTGAAGTGACGGCCGACGCGATCGTGGCGACCGGCCCCGAAGGCCTGCGCCACCAGCGGATCCAGCACCATCAGCATACCCATCGGAAAGCACAGCAGGCCGAATGAGACGGTGTTGCCGAGAGCGCCGGCGGCGAGCGCCAGCTCGGAGTGCCGCCCGAGCATCATGGCGTCGACAGTGCCGAGCAGCATGATCCCCACCTGCACCACCACCACCGGCGTCGCCAATCGGACGACAGCATTGATCTCGCGCTTGTAGAGCGGCCAGCGGTTCATAGCGTTCCCCATGTGGCGGCGGACGTGGGAAAAACGTGGAAGTGAGGTGGGAGCGTTGCTCAGCGACCCAATGACGGGGGGCGGCACGCCGGAGCCGGACTGTATACCACCCCTCGACCCGGGTCGTCCAACGCCCCGCCTCTCACCTTTACGCATTTTCTGCTCGCCAGCCGCCAACCGCAGACGACCTTCGTCGTCTAACCCGGTGAGCTGCAGCCTGCTGCTCGTAAGTCGATCTGGCAAGATGGCCTGAAACGTGACCTTTATGATCCCTGACGACCCAACCCACATCGCCGCTCTCGTGGAACAGGCGACGGCCGGCGACCAGGACGCCTTCCGGCAGCTGGTCGAGATCCACAGCCGCGATCTCTTTCGGCTGGCCTATCGCCTAACCGGCCGCCGCGAAGACGCCGATGACGTGGTGCAGGAGGCCTTCCTGCGCGCCTACCGCTCGCTCCACCGGTTCGACGCCCGCAGCCGCTTCGGCACCTGGCTGCATCGCATCACCGTCAACTGCGCGATGGACCACCTGCGCCGCGTGCAGCGCGAAGCCAACCGCCGCGAGCCGGCCGAGAACGAGCCGATCCTGGCCTCCCAGATGTCGGTCGCTCCGGGACCCGAGCGCCTGGCCCGCAGCGGCCAGATCGAGCACCAGGTGGAGGAGGCGCTCGGCAGCCTCAGCCCGATCGAGCGCGCCGCCTTCGTGTTGCGCCACTTCGAACAGCTGTCGATCGCCGAGATCGGCCGCCAGCTCGGCTCGCGCACCAGCGCCACCAAACACGCCGTTTTCCGCGCCGTCCGCAAGCTCCGCCTGGAGCTCGCGCCCTGGATGGAGGATCGAGATGCCAGAACCGCGTGACGAAGATCTGATCTTGTACTTCTACGGCGAGCTGAGCGAGCGTCGCGCCGACGGCGTCCGGCAGCAGCTCGACTCCTCGCCCGAAGTTCGGCAGCGTTACGACGCCATCTGCCAGACCCTGCAGCTGGTCGAGGACCAGCCCGTGCCGGAGCCCTACGAGGATTACGGCAACCGCGTCTGGCGACGGCTGCAGCCCGAGCTCGACCGGCGGCCGGCCAGCTGGCTGAGGCGCTGGCTGGACGCCTTGATAGGCCTGTGGCGCCCGCGCCTGATGGCCGGCGTCGCCGTGGCGGCGCTCGTAGCCATCGCCTTCACCGCCGGTCGCTACTGGCCGGCGGTTGACGGAGTGGGCCAGGGCGTCTCGCCCGCGGGTCGCGAGCGCATTCTTCTGGTCGCCGTCGGCGAGCACCTGGAGCGCTCCGAGATGCTGCTGATCGAGCTCGCCAACGCGCCGCGCGACGGCTCCCTCGACCTCAGTCGTGAATTACAGCTGGCCGAAGAGCTGCTGCCCGCCAACCGCCTCTACCGCCAGGCCGCCAGCCGCGCTGAGCAGGCCGGCATCGCCGAGGTGCTCGACGACCTCGAGCGCCTGCTGCTCGACATCGCCCATTCGCCCGAGCTGGCCGGCGACGACCTCGACCAGCTGCAGCGCCGCATTCTGGACAGCGACACCCTCTTTCGCGTCCAGGTCATCGGCTCCCGCGTTCAGCATACCGATTCCACCATCAACCCAGCACCGAGCCCACTCGGTGAGGTTTAGGAGATAGCCATGAGCTTCCAAAAGTCCCTACCCGTGATCCTCGCTCTCCTGCTCGCTGCCTCGGCAGCACCGGCAACCGCGCAGCACCAGCCCTTCCTCACCGCCTCTCTGGCGAGCGACGACGCCACCGCCGCTGGCAGCGATACCACCTATCGCCTGGGCCGCCAGGCTCTCGACCAGAACCGCTGGGCCGACGCCGCTAGGCTCTTCGCTGAAAGCGCCGCCTCCCGTGCCGGCCACGCCGACGCCGCCCACTACTGGTGGGCCTACGCGCTGCACAAAGACGGCCGTGGCGACGAAGCGATGGAGGTGCTGGACACGCTGCGCAACACCTATGAGGACAGCCGCTGGCTCGACGACGCTACCGCCCTGCAGCTCGAGATCAAAAAGCCACGCAGCGGGCGCTCGAGCCGTCGCGGTGACTCGGCTTCCGGCGGCACCGGCGGCTCCGAGGACGACAACGAGCTCAAGCTGCTGGCGCTCAACGCCCTCATGCACAACCACGCCGAGCGTGCCCTGCCGATGCTCGAACGCTTTCTGGCCGGCGACCATCCGGTGGAGCTGCGGCAGCGCGCGCTCTTCGTGCTCAGCCAGAACGAAAGTGCCGAGGCCGGTCGCATCCTGCTCGACGTCGCCCGCGGCACTCAGCACCCCGAGCTCCAGATGCGCGCCCTGCACTACCTCGGCCTGTCCGAGCTGCCGAACGCGATCAGCGCCCTGCAGGAGATCTACCGCACCTCCAGCAACCGAGAGGTCAAGTCCAAAGTGCTCAACAGCTTCATGCTCGCGGAAGCCGTCGAGCCCGTGCTCGAGCTCGCCCGCACCGAGCCCGACCCCGAGCTGCGCGGCCACGCCATCCACCAGCTCGGCGTCATGGAAGCCCACGACGAGCTGCGCGAGCTCTACCGCACCGAATCGTCGAAAGAGCTCAAGGGGCGCATTCTGCACTCCATGTTCATCGCCGAAGACACCGACACCCTCATCGACATCGCCCGCACCGATCCGGATCAAGAGATGCGGCGCAAAGCCATCCGCAGCCTCGGTCTGGTCGACTCCAAGGCCGCCAACCAGGCGCTCGGCGACATCTACCGCTCCACCTCGGACGGCGACACCCGCAAAGCCATCATCCAGGCCTTCTTCCTGAGCGACGACGTCGAGCAGCTCATCGAGATCGCCCGCACCGAAACCAGCGTCGACCTTCGCAAGCACGCCATTCAGCAGCTCTCCCTAATGGACGACGATCGCGCCCTCGACTTCATGATCGAGATCCTGGAGCAGTAGCGGTCTCTCGGGATTACGCTATGACTCGGGTTTGCGTCATGAAGATTACGGCAGGGCAAACCCATGCGATAGAGTAGTGCTATGGCGGCTGTAACTCTCGAAATCACCCCCGACTTGGAAACACGCCTACGTCAGGAGGCGGAAAGAGAGGGTTTGGACCCTGAAGGCTTCATCCTGAGGCAGCTGCGCCAGCTACTCGTTAGCGATCAAGATGTCGCAGCGCCTCGCTTGTCATCCCAAGAAGCTGAGCTGTTGCAGAAAATCAATCGCGGTTTACCAGCCGCGACCTGGCGACACTATGGCGAGCTCAAGGAAAAGCGCCGCGAAGAAAGCTTGACAGCCTCCGAGCAGGCCGAGCTGATCGCTTTGTCCGACAACATTGAAGCGATGAACGTGCGTCGCATGGAGAGCGTCATCCAGCTGGCACGCCTACG
>JBCCEE010000051.1:0-29534 GCA_039030415.1 Acidobacteriota bacterium | reverse complement strand
GAAGCTTTCCTCGAAAAACACGAGACAACGCCTCGCCGCGTCGCCTACATCGGTGACGATCTGCCCGACCTGCCGGTGATCGGACGCTGCGCTCTATCCTTCGCGCCAGCCGACGCTGCCGCTGAAGTGCGAGCCGCCGCCTACACCGTACTGAGCTGCCCCGGAGGCGCCGGAGCCGGGCGCGAGATGATCGAGATGATCCTCAAGGCCCGCGGTGACTGGGAGCGGATCATCGCGGCCTTTTCGCTCGATCCCTGAGCCTGAGTAGGTAGTGCCGGGCCCAGCATCGCCGCGCCACCTGGCGCGCGATTTGCTGTAGAGACCGGCAACCCCATCACCGACCCGCGGTTCTGAGCAGATCATGACGGGTCCCGACTCAGGAGAAGAATATGGCCAGCACCTTGACCCTGGACGACATTCACTTCGTCGACTTCCTGCCGAGGTATCCGAGCCTCATCCGATACCCATTGAACCAGGGCTTGCAGCTCGAACCAGCGCTCAAAGGGCCAGACGGGATTTGGCCACAAGAATTCGACATCGTCTTCGAGCTGCGGGAGACAGACACTACCCGTTTTGTGGTTCAACCCGATGGTTCGTTCCTGCTCCGAAGGATCGACGGTAAGGAGAAGCCTGAGACTCCCTGGAGCGTCACCATTGACCATCACAGGAGAATCGTCCTGAGGTGGACTGACCGGTTGGACAAACCGCCTACTGAGGTACTGCGGCTCGACTGCATCAATGAAAACGGCGTGCTGCTGCACCTCTATCTCGCCATCGTCGAGCCGCTGCCTCCTGAGCTGCGCGACAACCCCGAGCTCAAACCCCAAACAGTCAATCAACCTCCGCGATTTACGATGATGGAAGACTCTGAGGGAAGGCTCGTCTACACCATCTTCGAGGATTCCGCACGGGTTCAGCTCCCGCCCAAGATCCAACTCGAACTGGCGCTGCGCATCCAGGCAGGAGACGAGGTGCAGTTCGAGATCTCCCTGGAGTCGACAGGGAGGCATTTCAAGCCGCCCGAGGCAGGTCAAGACGAGGTGGGTGTGACCCTCTATGCAGGAGAGTCGGAGAGCACCTTTCTACGCCCGACGCTTCGCCCCGACCCCACGACCTGCTGCGTCACCTGGCTCCAGACATCTGTGGGCCTAGGTCCGGTGCGTCGTTTTCTGGCGTTCAACCTTGCTATCAAGCCAGACCGGGATTTCGAATCTATCGCTGAAGGCACTAGCGTGTTCCAGGGGGGCAGGCGCCGTATCGACCCCACGGTAATCGAGGACCCCTACATACCGCCGGTAGCATAGCCATCGAAAACCGGTAGGCTGAACCAGCGCCGGTCGTAGCCGAGCTCGAGGGCACGCTCCATGTTGCGCTCCGCAGACACTCGGTCACCGACGATGGCGTAGACATAGGCTGCCTCAAAACGCACCGCCGGCTCGTCGGAAGCGCGGGCCACGGCACGTTCGATAGCTGCAACGGCCTCGCGCCCCCGGCCGAGTCGGGCCAAGGCCTGAGCGCGCGAGGTCAGCGTCTGCGTATCACTCTCGGCGGAGCCTTCGAGCAGCCGCAGAACCTCTCGATAGAGACCCCCCGCTACTTGGTCGTCGCCGGCCAGCAACCGCGCGTCGGCCAGGTTGAGAAGCACCAGAGGGCTCTCCGGAGCAAGGGCCCGCGCTTTCTCGAGTGTAGCGACCGCAGCAGCACCATCTCGCCGCAGCAGATGGACGATCCCCAGGTTCGACCAGGCTCCAAGGTCGGGTCGTTCGCGCGTCAGCTCCTCGAAAAGCTCGGCGGCGCGGTCGAGATCGCCAAACTTCAGCTCCAGATTGGCGCTCAGCCGGCGACCCCAGCGGTTGCCCGGAGCTCTCTGTTCGAGCACCGCCAGCGTCTCGTGCGCCAGGTCGATCTTCCCCAATTGTGAGGCCATCCGTGCCAGGTTGTAGAGCCGCTCCCACGAGGGGCGACGCGCTGCCGCCTGCTGTATGGCTTGCAGCGCACGCTCGTCCTCTCCCCGGCTCAGCCACCACCGCGCGCGCAGCTCACTGACCCTCACGTCACCTGGGATTTGCCGTTCGAGCGCGGCGAGAGTCCGCTCCGCATCGTCGAGACGGCCGGTGACCAGCTCGAGATGGACCCGCGTCAAACCCACCCGCGGATCATCCGGGGCCTGCTCGGCAGCCTGCTCTAAAGCCCGTAAGGCGCGATCGCGAAGCGTCGACTCACGGCTGGTGGTGAAGGCCCCGACGGCCACGCGAGCGCGCCACAGGTCGAAATCGAGATGGGCGCCATGCTGCTGACGCAAGGCGTCGAGACGGTCGAGGGTCGCCACCGGTTCGAGGTGCGCCGCCTGTAGGCCTGGGGCGAGTCGCAACGAGATCAGCTCGGCCGACAGGGCTGGCGGCAACGGTTGGTATTCGCCACGGCGGCGCTGCGGCAGACCCGAGACCATGGCGTTTTCGACCGCCAAGGCCAGGGTCTGTGGAGCGCTTCGCGGTGACTGCACCGTGGCGCTCCACAGCACCTCTCCGCTTGCTCCTTCGAGCCGACTCAAAGCGAGCCAGCATTCGACCGCGTCGCAGTGAAGCGAGCTGGTTAGGACCTGATCGGCAGCGGTGGCGTAGGCGATCTGTCGCGGACTCCGGCCCGCGGCCACGGCGTCGATCTGAGCGGCGCCCAGAGCCACCACGCGCTCGAGCTCACTGAGGGCGCGAATCGCAGCGTTGCGGACCGCGATGGACAAGATTTCGCCTTCGTCGCCCGCTGGCGTTCGGACTTCCGGCGCCAGCACGGCGATATGCAAGGGGTCGATCGGGGTAGTGAGTCTCGATCGCAGTAGCAAGCCGCCGACAGTCAGAATCAAAACCGCGGCAACAAGGGCCAGCGACACCCTTCGCCGCCGACGGAGTCCCTCAGGCAGTCGCAGGCCGAACGCAGCGTAGCTCGTGCCCGTTGGCTCTCGGGTGGCTACCCGCTTCGACGACATCGGGGCTGGAGTGATCCGAGTCTCGGTGGCCGAGCTCCAGCTCGCCGCCAGTTGATCCAGCCGTGCGACCACCTCGCCTGCGCTCCTCGGCCTCAAGGCCGGATCTTTCTCGAGCAGGTGGCGCACCAGTTCGGCTAGCTCTGGCACGCTGTCGATCGCACCGAGGCGCGGCGGCGAGCTGAGAATGCGACCGATGGTCTCCCACTGACCTGCACCAGCGAAGGGTGAGCGCCCCGTGCACATCTCGACCATGAGAACACCGAGAGCAAAGAGATCTGAACGAGCCTCGACCCCACCGCTGAGCTGTTCGGGGGCCATGGCCCGCAGGGTGCCGAGCACCTGGTGCTCATTGGTGAGCTTGTCCCCCGAAGGGCTGCGTGGATCGAGCCTGGCGAGGCCGAAGTCGGCGATCCGGGGCTCGCCGTCGGCGTCAATGAGCACATTCTCGCACTTGAGGTCACGGTGGACGACGCCATGCTGATGGGCGTGATCAAGGCCTTCCGCGATGCGGCGTGCCAAGCTCACCGCCTCGGCGGTCGGCAGCGGCCCCTCAGCGTCGAGGAACCGGCGCAGATTGGGACCGTCGACGTGCTCCATCACCAGGTGCTCGTCGCCATCGACGGTGATCAGATCGAAAACCTGAACGATCGCCGGATGCCGCAGGCGCGCCAGGATGCGCGCCTCGCGCTGGAAGCGTCGGCGCTGCTCATCCGTTCGCGCGGCATCCTCGTCGCTACTGACGAGCAGACGCTTGATGGCCACTCGGCGACGGAGACGCGGATCTTCGGCCAGGACAACCTCACCCATTCCGCCCTGACCCAAGGTATAGAGCATTCGGTACGGGCCAAGCCACCGGTCGCGCTGCCCCTCCCCACCCGCAGACAGATCTGGCTTCACGGTGCCAGTTTACCCCGCGCAGACCAAGTTTAGACACGACCACTGGACCGATCGACATGACGATTGCCTTGTCTGAAACCGAGTTGCACCCCCACTCCCAGTCGATCTGAGGTCGAAAGCCTAGTCGGGAATCGGCACGGCGCTTGCGAAGACAGAGGTACAGCGAGCCATTGTGGCAAGTCTGGCGATGGGGATCGCAGCTCTCAGGAAATAAAAAGAAAGGCGAGAGACACACATGCCCCGACTCAACGAATTCCAACAAACCTTCTGCCTATCCCTGGCCTCCAATCTAGCTTCCAATCAGAAGGTCACGGTCACAGGCAGTGATGCTCGGGCCGCTGCAGCGAAGGCCGAAGCGCTGATCAGCAGCAAACTAACGGTTTTGCTCAATGACCTGCTCGCTGTCCTCAATCCACTGTCGGGTACCCAATGGGCCATCGATTGGGGCCCGGGTGTCTATGTAGTCCCGCCAGCCACCGCAGCTACCGACGATCAATACGAATTGACAGCCACCAATGTGGAGATCGTTTTCAAAGACGGATCCGGTCAAACCGACTCGTACGTGGTCAGCATTGCGGGCACCAACGGAGCATCAGACTTCGATGTACTGGTCGAAAACCTTGCGACAACGAGAGTCATGAGCTGGCGCTACGGCCAACCCGGTGAAGCCTCGGTAAAGGTTTCGTCGGGGACCACGGCGAGCCTGGAGATCTTGATCGATCAAATCAATGTCAACGGTCAGTCCCTCGCTTCATACTTCGCCGCCAAGACGGAGAAAAACGCGACGGTCACGTTTACGGGGCATAGCCTGGGTGGCGCCTTGGCACCTGCACTAGCGCTGGCGATGTGCAATCAGGACTCGCCTATCGACTCTTCGCTGCCGGCGAAGGTTCGTGACCTGGGCTGGACGGCGCGCCACTATCCTACTGCCGCACCCGATATTGGTAACCAAGCTTATGCCGCTTTTCTCAGCGAGACTTTCCCACCTGCAAAGGTCGACGAACCCATTACCAACTTTTCATCGACACTGCAGCAATGGAATCAGAAACTGTGGAACCCTCTCGATGTGGTGCCGCAAGTGTGGAGTGAACAGTTCATCGCGGTCATCTCCACGATCTACGGGAGCGACCTCGCAACCCCTGACTATGTAAACTGCATCGTCACCAGGGCACTATCGGCCATCCGGGACCTCAACGGGGGCTCTAATCCTTTTTGGCCACTGGATCCGGACAGGAACGGACAGTTCCAACGAATGCCATATATAGCCCCGTCGGGCTGCGACGATTGCACCGGCGACGAGCATTCCTTGCCGGATGGCCTATGTGACTTTGTGTCGGAAATGCTCGCCCAACACGGCTCCGCCTACATTAGTTACTTCGGGATCCCCCAAGCCATTGCAACTTTGATCCCACTGCCTCCGACTTGCCCCGCGGCGGAGGCGCTCTATGATGACGACCTCATGGGTTGTCGCTCGAGGTCTACCGGAAACTCTACAAAGCTTGGCGGCGTCTAGGCCGAAATTCACCGCGGCTTTGAACCTGCCACGGAGATCGTGAGCCCCAGGTCCTTGAGCCGTTGACGCAACGCACGCGCCGAGATTTCGAGAGCGATGACCATCGCATCGACGTCGCCGCCGAGCTCCTGGTGGGCGCGGCGGATCTCGACTTCAGGCACGTCAGCGGCGGTACGGACGGCAGAAGACCGCTCGATGCGCGCGTACAGACCGGTACGCGAGACGGCGAGAGCGGCTGCCGTGGCCTTGAGGTCGAAGCGATTCGACCTCAGGGCCGCGAGCAGTTCATCCTCCGAAACATCCGACGGCTTGCGGCGACGGCGCGTGGGAGGTGACGACCCGGCTACCAGCGCACCGCCCGTCGAGGCCGGCCAAGGCGGCAGGCTGCGGTCGAGGCGCGGCGAGAGCACCAGATGCTCGGCGCCTCGGCTGTCGATCACCAGCTCACGCGCCACATTGCGCAGCTCTCGCACGTTGCCCGGCCAGTCATGACTGGCCAGCCGCGCGACCACAACCGGGTCGAGACGCGGCGCTGCGGTCTTCTCGAGGGTCGCGGTCTCGCTCAATCGGTGGCGCTCGCGCTCGAGGAAGTGGACCAGGAGTCGACCGATGTCTTCACGGCGCTCGCGCAGTGGCGGCACCTCGAGCCGGTAGCCGGCCAAACGATGGAGCAGGGGCGCACGGAAGGCTCCCGCTTCGACTCGCGCTTCGAGCGGCGCATCGGTCGCTGAAATCAGCCGTAGGTCGACACGGCGCGGCGACGAGCCGCCCACCGGCATCACCTCGCCGGTCTCGAGAGTCCGCAGCAACATAACCTGCAGCTCGGCTGACGCCTCGCCCACCTCGTCGAGAAAGAGCGTACCGCGGTGCGCCTGCACGAAATGCCCGGGCTGATCGTGCACCGCGCCGGTGAAGGCGCCTTTGCGCGTGCCGAACAGCTCGGCGGTAGCCAAAGACGGTGCCAGGGCGCCGAGATTGATCGCTACGAATGGCCCGCCTGGTCTTGGACCGTGGGCGTGGAGCGCCCGCGCCACCAGCTCCTTGCCGCTGCCTGTCTCACCGCAGACCAGCACCGGGACATCGACATCGGCCACCCGAGCGATGGCCCGGCGCAGCGCGCGGATCGCGTCGGACTCACCCACCATGCCGTAGGCGGGTGGAGCAGGACCGTCCGCATCCACCTCTGCCCAGTGCAGCAGCAGCACGATACGCTCAGCCAGCACGACCACGAAGCCATCTTCGAGTCGTTCGGCCGAGACCTCCAGTCGATCGAGGAGTGGCACCCCGTCGACTACTGCGGCGGTTCGACTGTCGCCACGGTAGAACCGCAGGGCACCCGATGCCGCGCGGGTCAAGCTGATTGCCGAACGGCTCAGGCGGCGATCGCGGAGCGGACGTTCTCGACCTCCTGCCGGCGGCGCGAACCGCGGCTCACCCCGCGCCAATCGGACGGGCCGACCTCCCGCCAATTCACCGAGCAAGACACTATCGCCAATCCGTTCAGGATCGGGATGGGCCAACAAGGTCAACGCGGGCAGACGACGGATACTGCGAGCCCGCGGCAGACCATCGAAGGCTGATCCGATCTCGGTCGAGCTACCCGAGCCTGAAGCTCCCATTGAACCCGACCCGAGCTCTGAGTCTCCCATCGGGTCATTGTAGACCGTCCCAAGAGGGCTGGCCCGACGGTGGTCCGTGCACTCAGCTAGTCGGCAACTGCTGGCTCACCAACATCTTCAGCCTTCTTGCCTGGACCGAACAGCCAAGCGACTCCGACACCGACCAGATAGAGGCCGATGGTCGGCAGGGCGAAGATACACAGGTTGAAGATGTCTGGCGTGGGGGTAATCACTGCCGCGACGGTGAAGATGATCAACACCGCCCAGCGAAAGTGGCGCAATAGAAACCTTGGCGTCACCACGCCGAGTCGCGACAGCAGAAAGATCAGCGTCGGCAGCTCGAACATGACGCCGAGACCGATGATCACCGTCATCAAGAAGCTGAGGTAGCTGGTGACGGTGATGGTCGGCTGGAATTGCTCACCGATGCCGAGCAGAAACTCCACCGCGAACGGGAAGGCGACATAGTAGCCGAAGGCTCCGCCAGCGATGAAGAGCAGCGAACCGGTGGCGATGAACGGTACCGCCATGCGTTTCTCGCGACGGTACAGGCCCGGCGCAACGAACGCCCAGATCTGGTAGAAGATGAACGGCGAGCCCACGAACAGGCCGGCGAGGGCCGCGACCTTCAGGTACAGGATGAACGGATCGGTAATGCCGAGGAACGCCAGGCGCGTACCTTCGGGCAGGTGCTCGTAGATCGGTATCGCCAGAAAGGCGTAGATCTGCTTGGAGAATCCATAGCAGATTACGAAGGTCACCACGAAGCCGAGCAGTGCCCTCACTAGCCGCTTGCGTAGCTCTTCGAGGTGATCCAAGAGCCCCATGCGCGGCAGCTCTTCTTCGCCCGAAGGCAGTCGCTTGACGTCGCTCACTGAGCCGGCGACTCCGCGCGTTCGTCGACGGCCGGGGCTCCCGGGTCTGCGTCCTGCTCAGCGCCATTGGGCACGCTGCCGCGCGCTACCGATCCGGGTGGGTTCGCCGGCTCGACTGTACCTTCCGCGTCAGAGTCGGCTGTGGCTTCCGCGTCAGAGTCGGCCGGTGGCTTTGAGCCGGCTGATGCCGAGCCCGCGGACTGCGACTCCGGAGATGATTCGGGCTTTGAATCCCCAGGCTTCGCCTCTGCCGGTTTCGATGCGTCTTGCTTCGAGTCGGTCCCACTCTTTAGATCTTCGCGCAGAATCCTCCGCGGATCGCTGGTGCGAATCTCTTCTTCGATCATCTCGGCGTTGATCGTGCGCTTGAGATCAGTCGACGCTCTGCGGAACTCCGCCAGGCCTTTGCCGATCGTACGCCCTATCTCGGGCAGCTTGCGCGGGCCGAAGATCAGCAGCGCGAGCGTGAAGATGAAGAGTAACTCCGGGACTCCGAGTGAGCCGAGCATCGAGCTTCCCTGTTCGTGGTCGTCTTGCGTCTTGGAAGTTCTGGCAGTCGCGAGCAGCTCACACCGACATTCCGCAGCTCGTCCCGCCCATCGGCGATGACTATAGCGTGACAGAACCTAGATGATAAGCTGTATCGATGAGCAAATCATGGCGTAACTTCGCGATCGCTCTCTTTGCCGCTGCGCTGATCTTCAGCGGTACAGCGGGCGAAAAACTCTTGGCCCTGACCGACGAGTCGGAAGCCCAGTTCCAGCTCTATACCGAGATGCTACACCTCGCGCACGCAAGCTATGGCGCCGAGGTACCTTATAAGAATCTGGTCTACGCTTCGATTCAAGGCATGCTGAGGACGTTGGATCCGCACACCAACTTCCTCACCCCAGAAGCCTACGACAACATGCGAGAGCGCCAGCAAGGCAGCTTCTATGGTCTCGGCATCCTGGTGTCGAAACGCAGCGGCGATCTGACGGTAATCAGCCCGATCGAGGGAACGCCGGCATGGCGCCTGGGCCTGCGCGCAGGTGACATCATCAGCACGATCGAGGGCGAGCCGACCAGCACCATGACGCTCGACGAGGCAGTGCGCAAGCTCAAGGGCCCCAAGGGGACTCAGGTCAACATCCACATCAGCCGGCGCAGCCTGGAGACTCCGCTCGCGTTCAGCATCACGCGGGCTGAGATCCCCCAGAACACAGTTCGCTACGCCTACATGATGACCCCTGAGACCGGGTACATCCGGCTGACCGACTTCTCACGCTCGACGACCCGAGAGATCAAGGACGCCCTCGAGAAGCTCGAAGGCGAGGGCATGAAGCAGCTGCTGCTCGATCTGCGCTCCAACGGCGGTGGCCTGCTGGACCAGACGGTCGAAGTCTCCAAGTACTTTGTGCCCTCTCGCAGCAAGATCGTCGAGACGCGCGGGCGACTTCGCGACTCCCATCAGAGCTTCCTGTCGAACGACAGCGACGAGATGCTCGATCTACCGCTAGTCGTGCTGGTCAACAACGGTACCGCTTCCGCTGCCGAGATCCTGGCCGGGGCGATTCAAGATCACGATGTCGGCCTGGTGGCCGGCGTACCGACGTGGGGCAAGGGGCTGGTTCAGACGGTCTACAACCTCTCCTATGGCACCGGCATTGCGCTGACGACGGCCAAGTATTACACCCCAGCGGGACGTCTGATTCAGCGCGACTACTCCTCGTACTACGACTACTACAACAACTTCGACGACGGGGAAGAGGACAAGCCGGAGGTCTCGATCGATAGTCCCGAGTATGAGACGGATCTCGGCCGCAAGGTCTATGGCGGCGGCGGCATCACGCCGGACGAGATCGTCGAGCTTCCGGAAGGGCCGATCGAGCTGCAGCCCCTCTTCGCCAAGAACGCTTTCTTCGAGTTCGCGGTCGGTTACGAAGAGCGCCAAGAGATCGTCGACGCCAACTGGCAGCCGCCGGCCGAGATCCTCGATGCCTTCAGGGAATGGCTGTTGACCGAAGAGCTGTTCAACGACGAGGAGCTCGATGAAATGCTTGCCGAGGATGACGCTCAGGCCTTCGCCAAGCGGCAGATTCACTCGGACATCTTCACTGCTGCCTTCGGCACCGAAGCCGCTCACAAGGTGCTGGCCGCCGGCGACCTGCAGATTCAAGAGGCACTCGAGCTGTTCGAAGCAGCACGCGACCTGCTGGAGATGCGTCACCAGCTGCGGGGCATTCCGAACCAAAAGCTGACCGAAGCCCGCGACGCTCCCAAGATGCAGGGCCAGACCGATCCCCTCGAGGGAACCGAGCGCCCCTGAGTCCTGCCCCGGCTAGTTCTCAGAGTAGAGTTCGACGAGCCCTTTGATCGCCTGCACCGCCTCATGGCGGTGTTGGCGCAGCTCGTCGACCCAGGGTGCACGACTGCGCAGCAACAGATAGCCGCGAGCGCGGCGCCAGAACAGCTTACTGCGCAGGTAGAGGCGCAGCGCAACGCCACCTGTCAGGGGTCCGAGGACCAGGGCTGCACCGGCCGCTGCAAAGCCCCAGGTAACGCCGGCGGCGACGGCGAGCACAGTCCACGTCACGAGATAAAACACCATCGAGGCCAGGACTTTGTAGGTTGCGACCTGGTCGGCCGAGCCGGCCCGGCCGCGACGCCGCCCGACGAGCGAAGCAGCCTGGAAGGGTATCCAGTGGACGATCGTCCCGACCAGACCGAGCGGCAGACGCACCAGCAGCAGCCACAGACTGAGCAGCGAAAAGCGCACGAACTGGGCTCGTGAAACCCGCGCTGCCACCTGTTCGTCGTGCAGGCGATAGCGGCTGAGCTCGCTCGCGTAGCTCTGCACCGCCTTGGCAACTTCTTCGACCCGATGAGGATGTGTCGCTTTGAGCTTCAGGTAGCCCGCGATGAAAGCCCGGCGCAGCGCGACGCGCTCGCTCAGCAGTGCAGAGCTCGAGGCCAGGGTGGCTCGTTGATAGAGATCCGCAGCCTGCTCGATTACGTCCGCTTCTTCCCAAGACGGAAAGTTCAGCGTCACTCCGAGTAGCCCGTCACGCACGCGGTCGGTGAGCGCCTGGACTGAGCGCTTGGGCTGTGTTTCATGGGTAACGGTCTCGGCCGATGGGTCGATGATCTCGCCAACTTGGACCAGAGCCGCCGAGCGAAATGCCGAACGATCTTCGAATGTGAACCCTACCGGCACGATGCGCGTACCGAGTGGACCGAAGCGCTGCTCAGCCCCGAGCACGATCCGGCTAACGCCGGTCTTGATTGGCACCAGGGCGGGCTCGCTGTGGCTGGTACCTTCGGGCAACAGACCGATGTGGCCACCGGCCGCCAGGACTTCGTAGCAGCGCTCAAACGTATCCCGGTTCTTGCTGGGATCAAAACCGGAGATATGCCGCCGGTAGACCGGGATCGCCGCTGCCCAGCGCAGGAACGGCTTGAGGATCGCCATGTTCCACAGCTCACTGGTACCGAGGAGGCGAGGTGGCGTAGGCATGTAGCCGACCAGCAGCGCGCCGTCGACCAGCGAGTTGACGTGATTGGCGACGTAAACCAGCGGTCGGTCCTGGGGAATCTGCTCGAGTCCCCGAACTTCGAGCTCACCGTAGAAGAGCTTCAGCACCCAACGGCAGAGGGCTGCGATCGACGGATGCGGACTGATCGCCTCGCCACCGTCGGTGGACACGTTGGACTCTGGCTCGCCAGAGCTCAAGCTATCGACCGCGGGGCGCCTGTTCGGGCCAACAGCTCACCGGCCTGGCGCCAGAATTCCGGGGTCCAGTCGTGCCCGCCTTCGAAGACGCAGGTCTCGACCGTCGCACCGAGCTGCTTCAACACTGCGAGATCCTCATCCATCTTGGTTTCGGTATACCACTGGTCTCGGGTGCCGCGGCCTAGTAGCACCGGCGGCACACGCGGCTGGCCGACGACGGCATCCGCCGGTACATCGCCAGCGAGAACGATCAGGCCGTCGCAGCGCACGCCGGTGAGCAGCGCCGCGCGGTAGGCCATCGCCACCCCTTGCGAGAAGCCCGCAATGACCAACCGATCGGAGGTTTGATGGGTGCGACGCACTTCAGAGATCACCCGCGCGACGTAGGCGACGTTGTCGTCGATCGCCTGCTCGCGGCCGCGCTTGGTCATCCAGCTGTCGACTACCTCACCGGTCTTGGTGTTGTAGAACGGATGCAGGGCACCGATCGCACACAACAACCAGCGCTCCGCGCCCGGAATCTGCCGCAGCTTCTCGAGGTGGCGTTCGGCATTCTCACCGTAGCCGTGAAAGCCAACCAGGAGCGGCGCACCTTCGCTCGTCTCGCCGCGCTCGATCAAGTAGCGACCATGGGTGAGCGTCGCGATCCATTTCTCTTCGGTTCTCGAGCTCATCTCGAATCTCCTGTCACCCACGAGGCATAGAGCTCAGGGCGACGGTCGCGCAGGAAGAGGCGCTGCCCGGCCGACTCTGCGCGGCGTGCGAAGTCGACGTCGACCATGACCAGATCTTCCTCGAGCCGCTTGCCGCGGGCGACGATCCGACCGTCGGGATCGCTGACGAATGACTCGCCGGCAAAGGTCAGCTTCTCTTCGATGCCAACCCGATTGCACAACGCTACGAAATAGCCGTTCTGGAACGCCGCCGTCCGCACCTCGGCCTCGAACAGCCCTTCCGGCCATTCGCCGAGAGCCCCGGCCTGGGGAATGAGCACCAGCTCGGCACCGGCCAGCGCCAGGGCACGCATGTACTCTGGATAGTGGCGGTCGTAGCAGATGGCGACCCCGATACGACCGATCCGCGTATCGAACACTGGCGCACCGGTGTCGCCGGGATGGTAGTAATCCTGCTCGTGGAAGCCTTCGTAGTCGGTGATGTGGATCATGCGACTGACGCCCAGCAGGCTGCCGTCGGCGTCGATCACCGGTGAGCTGTCGAAGGTGCGCCCTTCAGCGTCGACTTCGTAGAGATTGAACACCACCACCAGGCTATGCTCGCGCGCCTTGGCCTGCAGCAGCTCGGTGGTCGGTCCAGGCACCGACTCAGCGAGCTCGCGCGCATCGCAGGCCAGCTCGCCACAGCGCTGCTGCGGGAAGAAACGGTCGAGCACGATCTCGGGGAACACCACCAGGTCGGCCTCCTGCCGGGCCGCGGCGTCGATGGCGGCCAGCACCCGTTCGAGATTGTCCGACCGCTGCTCGCTCGAAGCGAGCTGCGCCAGGGCGATGCGTACGCTCATCGGCGCAAGCCCTCGGACAGCTCGCGCACCCGCTGCTCGACGGCTTCCAACAGATCGTCGTCGCCGGTTTTTTCCTCGATCAGCTTCACCAACGCGCTGCCGACCACCACACCATCGGCGACCCGCCCGAGCGAAGCGGCCTGCTCCGGGGTGGTGATGCCAAAACCGACGGCCAGCGGCTGGGACAGCTTACGCCGCAGCTTGCGCGTCTCTCGCACCAGCTCTTTGGGCAGCTCGCCCTGATCACCGGTGATGCCGGTGCGCGTCACGTAATAGACAAAGCCGGTGGAATATTGCGCAACCCTCTTGAAACGTTCTCGCGTGCTGGTGGGAGCCAGCAGGAAAACGGTATCCAGGCCGTAGCGCCGCATCACCGGAATGAGCTCCTGGTGCGCTCCCTCATCAGGCGGTAGGTCGACGCACAGCAGGCCATCGACGCCGGAAGCTGCGGCCTGCTCGGCAAAGCTCTCCACGCCGCGCGCATGGATCGGATTGAAATACGAGAACAGCAGGATCGGCACCCCCAGGCGGTCCCGGTGGCGCGCGACCAGGCGCAGGATGCCGGACAGCGTGGTGCCCGATGCGAGAGCGCGCGTCGAGGCCCGCTGAATCACCGGGCCGTCGGCGATCGGATCGCTGAACGGCACGCCGAGCTCGATCAGGTCGGCGCCGCCGTCGGCCATCGCCTGCATCAGCGCGGCGGTGGTCTCGAGATCCGGATCACCGGCGGTCAAGAACGGAATGAACGCCGCCCGCTTCTCGCGACGACAGCGTTCGAAGACTTCTGCGATCGCGCTCAACCCGCGTCCTCCTGGGATCCCCATTTGCGTGCCGCCGGATGCACCGTCACTTCGGCAGACGTTGCCGAACCCTCGGCGCCGGTGCGCTCCGCTTGTTTGGCTCGCCAATTCTGCACCGATTCGACATCTTTGTCGCCACGTCCGCTGAGATTGATCAGGATGACACGTCGGCGCGACAGATGAGGCGCTACCTTCGCTGCATAGGCTAGGGCGTGGGCAGTCTCGAGAGCCGGCAGAATCCCTTCGGTCCTGGCCAACAGGTCGAAGGCAGCGATCGCCTCAGAGTCGCTGGCCCGGGTGTACTCGATCCGTCCTTCGTCGGCCAGTAGCGCGTGCTCCGGCCCAATCGCCGGGTAGTCGAGGCCAGCGGACACCGAGTGGGTGCTGGCGATCTGGCCTTCACCGTCCTGCAGCACCAGTGTTCGGGTACCGTGCAGCACCCCGAGCCCGCCGCCGTTGCCAAAGCGCGCGGCGTGCTCGCCGAGCGCTTCGCCGCTACCGCCGGCTTCGACCCCGATCAGGCGAACGCGTCGATCGTCGATGAAGGCGGTGAACAGCCCGATAGCGTTCGAGCCTCCTCCGACGCAGGCGATCGCTGCGTCCGGCGAGACGGTACCGGCTTGCTTCTTGAGCTGGCGCCGCGCCTCTTCACCAATCACTCGATGAAAGTCGCGCACCATACGGGGATAGGGATCGGGTCCAAGCACCGAGCCTAGGATGTAGTGGGTATCGCGTACGTTGGTGACCCAATCGCGCAGCGCTTCATTGATCGCGTCCTTGAGGGTCCGACTGCCGGAGTCAACCGGCGCTACCGTCGCCCCGAGCAGCTCCATGCGGTCGACGTTGAGGCGCTGACGCACGGTGTCTTCGACGCCCATGTAGACCACGCATTCGAGCCCGAGCAGTGCCGCTGCCGTGGCGCTGGCCACGCCGTGCTGCCCGGCGCCGGTCTCCGCGATCACCCGCTGCTTGCCCATGGTCTTGGCGAGCAGCGCCTGGCCGATTGCGTTGTTCAGCTTGTGAGCGCCGGTATGGAGCAGATCTTCCCGCTTGAGGTAGATCTGTGCCCCTCCGAAGTGCTCGCTCAGCCGGCGAGCGTGATAGAGCGGCGTCGGCCGTCCGGCGTAATGCGTCAGCAGCTCTCGCAGCTCGTGCCGGAAGCTGCGCTTGCGACTCCATTTGTCATAAGCCTTCGCCAGCTCTTCGAGCGGCGCCATCAGAGTTTCAGGGACGTATCGCCCACCGTAGGGACCGAAGTACCCTTTGGCATCAGGCCTCAGCTGGGGTCTCGCCATGCTTTATCTCCTCGAAGAGCCGCCGCAGCAGCTCGGGATCCTTCTTCCCCGGTCTCGACTCGAGACCGGAACACAAGTCGATTCCGTAGGGTCGTGCCGCCGTGACGGCGGCCCTGACGTTGCTGGGTTCCAGGCCTCCGGCAATGAAGATACGCCGGGGACCCCTGCCGGGTTCGAGCTCGCGCAACGAGCCAAACTCCCAAGATTCTCCCGTGCCACCGTAGAGCTGTGGGTGTCTGGCGTCGATCAACAACCCCCACACGTTGTCGAAGCCGGCGAGCACCGCCGGTTCGATGCGGTCGCGCACCCGAAACGCCTTGAGAGCGCGGGGAGCGAACGGGCGGATATCTTCAGCGCTCTCATCGCCGTGAAACTGCAGCAGATCGAGGCCGACGCGCTCGGCGATGGCCGCGACTTCGGGGGTCGGCAGGTTGACGAACACGCCGACGGTGCGTACTCGCCCCTGCACCGCTGCCGCGATCTCGGCAGCTCGCTCTGGCTCGACGTAGCGTGGGCTGGGTGGGTAGAAGTTGAGCCCCACGAAGTCTGCCCCCAAGTCCGCAGCCAGGATCGCTTCCGCGGGCGAAGTCACGCCGCAGATCTTGACTTTCGGCACGGTATCGACCGGTTTAGGGGCGCCGGGCGTTGGGGTGGAGGCAGCGAGAGACGTCACGTTCAGCTCACCTCAAAGCTCGCCGCGAAACGAGAGTAATTTCTGGCCTGGGTCGTCTGCCAGCAGTAACGCCTCGCCGATCAGATAGGCATCGAAGCCCGACGCACGCAGCAGCTCGATATCGTCATGGGAGTGGATACCGCTCTCAGAGACTTTGAGCGCCCCTGCTGGCAGGCTGGGCTGCAGATTTTGCGAAGTCTCGAGTCCGACCTTGAAATTCCGCAGGTCGCGATTGTTGACGCCGACCAGCTCCCATTCCGCGTCACCGAGCTTGCTCACGTCTTGGGAATCATGCGTCTCGATCAGCGGCACCAGGTCATAGCAGCGCGCCAACCGAGCGTACTGCGCCAGCTCCTGCGGAGTGTAGAGCGCGGCGATCAACAGCACCGCGCTGGCCCCGGCATGGCGCGCCCACTGCAGCTGCAGCGGATCGACAATGAAGTCTTTGGCGATCGACGGCAAGCCGCTGGCGTCGGTGCAGGCCGCCAGCAGCTCATAGCTGCCGTGAAAGAAATCCGGTTCGACCACCACCGACAGCGCCGCAGCGCCGTGGTTGGCATAGGTGCGCGCCTGGCGCAGCGGCTGGATCTGATCGACCAGCGAGCCCAGGCTCGGTGAGCCCATCTTGACCTCGGCGATCACCGCCGTGCCGCGCTGTTGCGACAAGGCGCGGACAAAACGATTGGTGGCCGGAGTCTGAATCTCGGGGTGGCGCGGCGGCTGGGTGAAGGTCTGCTCGGCGCGCGCCTCGGCTAGGCGCAGCGAGCGCTGGCGGACGATTTTTTTGAGGATGTCGGCGATCTCTGCCATAAGAATTGCCTCGAGTGCTCAGACTGTATTGGAGGACACCGTGCGGCCACTGTGCTCGATCAACTGTTCGAGCTTGCCTGCGGCCTCGCCGCTGGCCATCGTCTCGCGCGCTCGCTCGAGGCCGTCCGCCAACGAGTCGACGCGCCCGCTGACGTAGAGCGCCGCTGCCGCGTTGACCGCCGTGACGTCCGCGAGCGGCCCTTCGTGGCCGGCCATCACCTCGCGGAACAGGCGCGCATTGTCTTCCGGTGAGCCGCCCGCCAGATCCTCGGGCCGGCAGCGAGTCAGGCCGAGATCTTCCGGGGAGAGCTCGTAGATCTCGACGCGCCCGTTGCGCACTTCGGCGACATGGGTCTCGGCGGTGGTGGTGATCTCGTCGAGGCCGTCGGCACCATGGACGACCAGCGCGTGCTCGCAGCCGAGCTCGACCTGCACCGCCGCGATGACCTCCACCAGATGGCGCGCGTAGACGCCCATCACCTGGCGCCGGGCACCGGCCGGGTTGGTCAGCGGCCCCAGCACGTTGAACAGCGTCCGCACGCCGAGCTCTTTGCGCACCGGCATGACTTCCTTCATCGCCGGATGCAGCTTGGGTGCGAACAGGAAAGCGATACCGATCGCCTGCAGGGTGCGACCGGCGTCCTGCGGCGTGCCGTCGATGGCGACGCCGAGCGCGGCCAGCACGTCGGCACTGCCCGAGCGACTCGATACCGATCGATTGCCGTGCTTGGCGATTGGCGCACCGGCTGCCGCCGCCACCAGCGCGGCAGCGGTCGAGATGTTGAACGTGCCCTTGCCGTCGCCACCGGTACCGCAAGTGTCGACCACTCGCTCCGTGTCGTGCGGGATGGCGATAACGCGACGCCGCATGGCGGCGGCGGCGCCAGCAATCTCGGAAGGCGCCTCCCCTTTCATTGCCAGAGCCACCAGCATCGCCGCCTTCATCGTCTCCGACAGCTCGCCGTCCATCAGCTGCCCGAACAGCTCTTCGGTCTCGCTGCGGCTCAAGTCTTCACGTGCCAGCCAACGGCGCAGGGCTTCATGGACGGTAGTCATAGGGATGCTCCGCGGCCTTCGATCCGATCGGCCTGAGCGACCAGCGCTTCGGCCGGTGTCTGGCCGCAGATCTCCAGAAAATTCTTGAGTAGGGCGGGTCCAGCGGTGGTCAAGATCGATTCAGGATGGAATTGAACCCCCCAGTACGGGAGCTCGCGGTGGCGTAGCGCCATGATGGTACCGCCCTCACTCCAGGCGATCACTTCGAGATTCGCGGGCACGGTCTCCGGCAAGACCGTGAGGCTATGATACCGCGTCGCCTGAAACGGATTCGGCAAATCGGCGAACAGTCGGTCCGGCTCATAGCGCACCATGGAAGTCTTGCCATGCATCAGGCGCGAGGCACGATCCACGGTCGCACCGTTGGCCTCACCCAAGCACTGGTGACCCAAGCACACCCCGAGCATCGGCACATCGGCGCGGCGCTCGAGCAGCGGCAAACAGACGCCGGCCGATTCGGGGCGCCCCGGCCCGGGTGAGAGTACGATGCCGTCGGGCTGGCGAGCGAGCAGGGCATCGACGTCTTCGACGTCGTTGCGCACGACCTCGACCTCGGCGCCCAGCTCCGCCAGCTGCTGCACCAGGTTGTAGGTGAAGGAATCGTAGTTGTCGATCAGCAGAATCACGACTCGGCCTCCAAATGTTTGGCGAGCTCGATAGCCACCATCAGCCCTGCCGCCTTGTTCTCGGTCTCGCGCTCTTCGGCCTGCGGATCGGAGTCGGCGACGATACCCGCGCCGGCGGTGACCGACGTTTCGCCGTCTCGCACCACCAGCGTCCGGATCGTGATGCAGGTGTCGATATCGCCCGAGAAAGAAAAGTAGCCGATGGCGCCGCCGTAAGGACCGCGCGCCTCGGGCTCCAGCTCGTCGATGATCTCCATCGCCCGGATCTTGGGGGCGCCCGAAAGCGTGCCTGCCGGAAAGCAGGCCAGCAGCGCGTCCAGGCCGTCACGTCCCGTATCGAGCTCGGCCTCGACGTCTGACACCAGATGCATGACATGGCTGTAGCGTTCGACTTCCATGAAGGTGGCGACGCGAACCGTCCCCGGCGCGCCGACCCTGCCCAGATCGTTACGCCCGAGGTCGACCAGCATGACGTGCTCGGCACGCTCCTTGGGATCATCCAAAAGATCCTGCTCCAGGCGCTGATCCTCCTCGGCGTCGGCACCGCGCGGCCGGGTGCCGGCGATCGGCCGGGTCTCGACTCGGTTACCCGCCTTGCGCACCAGCATCTCGGGTGACGTGCTGATCAGCGTTGCGTCCGGCAGGTCGAGCAGCACCATGTAGGGGCTGGGGTTGATCATGCGCAGCGCCCGGTAAAGTGCCAGCGGACCGGGCGCTTCGGGTACCGTCCAGCGGCGTGCCAGCACCACCTGAAAGATGTCGCCAGCTGCGATGTACTCCTTGGCACGATGCACCGCGGCGCGATAGCTGGCGCCATCGAGGCTGGCCTCGCCAAAGCCTGCCGGCAAACTACTGGAATCCTCTGCGGGTATCGCCACTGCCCTGGTTCCGCCAGCCGTGGTCAGCAGCCGCGAGAGCTCGCCCAGAAACCGCTCGGCGTCTTCAGCGTTGGTCTCGCCTTCGATCTCGTTGGCGATCGCCAGCACGCGCTGCTGGGCATGATCGAACACCACCAGCGTATCGAAGCGGCCGATCACCGCGATCGGCAGATCAAAAGCGTCCGGTGGTCGCGAGGGCAGGCGTTCGATCATGCGCACCATGTCGTAGCCAAAGAAGCCGACGTAGCCACCGGTCAAAGGGATCGCGCCGCGCTCGCTCTCGATCGAGCCCAGGACCTGGCGTAGCGCCGGCAGCGGTTCGCCCTCCAGCGTGCTGCGCGTGCCGTCGCGCTCGACTTCCAGCCGATCCTCGTAGAGACGATACAGCTCGCTCGGCCTCGCGCCCAAGAAACTGAAGCGCGAAACCTGCTCGCCGCCGGTGACGCTCTCGAGGAGAAAACGTATCGGCGACAGCTCTTCGAGCCGTCGATAGACCGCCAGCGGCGTCAAGCTATCAGCGAGAAACTCGCGCACGTGCACGGTGGCTTTGCGCTTGGATCGTTGTGCCGTCATGACGCAGCACCTCCCGTGCGATCGCCTCGAGCCTTTTGATGCCGGCGCTGAAGCTCCTCTCCGAGCTGCGCCGGCTCGATACCGCTCGCCAGCAGCAGTACCAGCAGATGGTAGAGCAGGTCTGCCCCTTCTTCGACCAGCGGCTGCTCTCCGTCCGCATCCGCCGACAGGGCCGCGATCACCGTTTCGACCGCTTCCTCGCCGACTTTCTGAGCGACCCGCGGCAGACCGGCGGCGAGTAACCGCGCCGTGTAGCTCGAATCGTCCCCACTCTCGCGCCGCTGCTCGAGAATGCGCCACAGCCAGCCGAGCTCGAGCTGCGCCGCATTGGGCTCGAAGCAGCTGCGGGTGCCGCGATGGCAGGCTGGACCGGCGGGCCGGACCGTCAGCAGCAGTGCATCGCGATCGCAGTCGGTCCGCAGGTCGACCACTTCGAGGGTGTTGCCGGACGTCGCGCCTTTGTGCCATAGCTCCTGTCGGGAGCGACTCCAGAAATGCGCTTGACCGGTGGTCAAGGTCAGCTCGACCGCCTCACGATTGGCAAAGGCCAGCATCAACACCGCGCCGCTTGCCTCGTCTTGAGCGATCACCGGCAGCAGCCCGCGATCGTCGTAGGTCAGGGTCGCAGGATCCAATACTGTCGCAGGATCCAATACTGTCGTGGGATCGAGCTGCTCGGCAGCATCGATCGCCTGCTCGGCGCTCTCCGGGGACGTCATGATGCACTCTCCCGCATAGCAAACCCCTGTTGAGCCAGGTAGGACTTGATCTCACCTACCGTATACGTTCCCTGATGAAAGATCGACGCCGCCAGCACCGCCGCGGCACCGGCTGCGAGCGCTGCTGCCAGATGCTCAGGACGCCCGGCGCCGCCGGAGGCGATCACCGGCACCTGCACCCGGCTGCAGACTTCCTCGAGCAGCTCGAGGTCGTAGCCGTCTTTGGTGCCGTCGCTGTCGATGCTGGTGAGCAGAATTTCACCCGCACCGCGCTCGACGCCTTCGAGGATCCACTCGACCGCATCGATGCCGCGCGGCCGGCGGCCGCCGTGGGTGACCACCTGCCAACGGCTTCCGTCCCGCGGTCGTGCCCAGCGCCCGGCGTCGACCGACAGCACAACGCACTGACTGCCGAAACGCTGGGCGAGCTCGTCGAGCAGCTCGGGACGATCGAGCGGCGACGAGTTCAGCGCAACTTTGTCGGCTCCCGAACGCAGCAGCCGCTCGGCGTCCCCGACGCTGCGCACGCCGCCACCGACGCTCAGCGGGATGAACACCTGCTCGGCGGTTCGACGGATCCAGTCGCGGTCGGCATCGCGGCCTTCAGGCGAGGCGGTAATGTCTAGGAATACGATCTCGTCAGCCCCTTGCTCAGCGTAGCGCGCCGCGGATTCAGCCGGATCGCCCTGATCCTGCAAGTTCTTGAAACGCACCCCCTTGACCACCCGGCCGTCGCGCACATCGAGGCAAGGGATGATGCGGTGGGTCAGACCGGTCCTGCCGCTCATGCGTTGGCCTCCGCTGCTGTGGCCACCGGCACCTCGTTACCGCCACAGGCCACTAGCGCTTCGTGCACGGTGAAGAGCCCCTCGTACAGCGCCTTGCCGACGATGGCGCCTGCGATCTCCGGCACCTGGGAGGCGGCGCGCAGATCGTCCAGCGACCGCACGCCGCCGGACAGCAGCGCCGGTAAGCCGGTGAGCTCAGACACCTGCCGCACCAGCTCGAAGTTGGGGCCCTCGAGCATGCCGTCGCGCTCGACGTCGGTGACCAGCACCGCTGGACAAGGCAAACCACGCAGTCGCGCGGCGACCTCAGCCAATGACACCTGAGCCTCCTCTCTCCAGCCCGCGATGCGCAGCTTACCGTGGGCTAGCTCGAGAGCCGGCACGACGCGCCCTGGAACAGCCTCGACGATGCTCTGGAAGGTGACGGCGTCACGCGCAACGATCGAGCCCAGCACCACCCGTTCGCAGCCCGCCTCGAGCGCCCACTCGACCGCCGCGAGGTCATGCAGACCGCCGCCGAGCTCGATGTGCACTTCCCCCGCCGCCAGCTCGGCGATCAGCTGCCGCTGAGGCGTTTCGCCGAAGGCGGCGTCGAGATCCACCACGTGGACCCGCTCGGCGCCGGCCTCGATGAAACCTCGCAACACTTCGCGAGGGTCGCGATCGTAGCTGCGACGCCGGCCGTCGTCGCCCTGTACCAGACGCACGACTTCGCCGTGCCTGAGATCAATCGCCGGAATCAGCTGCATGAGCAAGCTCCAGATAGTTCGAGAGCAGCCGGAGGCCCGCTGGTCCGCTGCGCTCGGGATGGAATTGCGTCCCGAGCACGCGCTGGCGGCACGCTACTGCCGTGAACGTCGCGCCGTGGGTGGCTTGCGCCAGGCCGGATGCCTCAGGCACGGACAGCGGCGCAAAGCTGTGGACGAAGTAAAAGTAGCTGCCGGCGGGAATGCCGGCGAACAGCGGATGATCCTGTTCATCGTGCAGCCGGTTCCAGCCGATGTGCGGCAGCGGCACATCGTCCGGCAAGCGGCGGATGACGCCAGGCAGCAGGCCGAGGCCGTCGGTCGAGCCAAATTCCTCGCCGCGATCGAACAGCAGCTGGAAACCGACGCAAATGCCGAGCAGCCAGGCGCCCTCCGCCACCGCTGAGCGCAGCGCATCTTCCATCTCACCGCGCAGCGTCTCGCGCGGCGGGCGGAAGGCACCGACGCCAGGCAGCACCAAGCACTTGGCTGCCGCGATTCGCGCCGCATCGGTCGTCACTTCACAGTCGGCGCCGACGTGGCGCAGCGCACGCGCCAGGTTGTCGAGGTTGCCGACACCGGCGTCGATCACCACCGCCGAGGACTTCGAGATCGCCGCGCTCATGCCGTCAGTGTTCCTTTGGTACTTGGCACCTGGACGTCGCCGGCGCGCAGGCGGATCGCCTGCCGCAGGGCTAGAGCCATCGCCTTGAAGGCTGCCTCAGCGGCGTGGTGCCCGTTGCGGGCGCGCAGCACGTCGAGGTGCAGGGTCAAACGCCCGCGGTCAGCGAAGGCATGGAAGAAATCGACGATCAGCGACAGCGGGAATTGCTGAGTCACCCAAGTCTGCTCGAGCTCGGGCGGCAGGCTGCATTCCAGGAAGCCCCGCCCCGAAACGTCGACCACGGCGCGCGCCAGCGCCTCGTCGAGCGGCGCGTAGGCGTGAGCGAAGCGAACGATGCCGCGACGGTCGCCAAGCGCCTCGACCAATGCTTCTCCGAGGCAAATGCCGACGTCCTCCACCGTGTGGTGGAGGTCGACGTGGGTGTCGCCATGCGCCGTCAGCTCGAGCCCGAGACCGCCGTGGGTCGAGAGCGCATCCAGCATGTGGCCGAAAAACCCGTCCGGCACGTCGATGGCGCGACGACCGCCATCCAGGTCGAGGGTAAGCTCGATCTGGGTCTCTGAGGTCTTGCGCTCGAGACTGGCACGACGGCTCATCGGGAGACCTCCATGATCTCGCTCAGGGCCGTCCGCATCGCCCGCAGCGCGGCACCGCTACCAACCGAAACCCGGAAACAGCCGGCCAGGCCAGGGTAGGAGCTGACGTCACGTACCCGGATGCTGGCGGCTTCGAGGCCTGCCAGAACTTCGGCGAGGCGCACCTCGCGTGGACAGCGGGCGAGCAGAAAATTGGTCTGTGACGGGAAGACCTCGAACCTCTGCGCTTCCAGCATGCTCTGCCAGTGGCCGCGACGCCCGACCACCGCCCGCACTCGCCGCTGCACGGCGGCGTCCGCTGAAAGCGCCGACTCGGCCGCCAGCTCACTGGCGAAGTTCAGGTTGTAGGGCAGCTTGACCTTGATCAGCTCGGTGACCAGATCGGGATCCGCCAGCAGGTAGCCAATGCGCCACGCCGCCATCGTCCAGGCCTTGGACAGCGTGCGAAAGATCATCAGCTGGCGGTAGCGCGCCAGCAGGGGACGATAGTCGACGTCGCAAAATTCATGGTACGCATTGTCGAGCAACAGCGGTGCCTCGATACGCTGCAGCAGGCGCTCCAGAGCCTCTGGGCTGACCGCCTCACCCGTCGGGTTGTTGGGCGAGCACAGGATCAGCGGCCGGGTCGGGTCGCGCTCGAGCTCGCGCTCGAGCTCGGCCAGCGGCAGCCGCAGATCTTCGCGCGGCGGTAGGAACCTGGGTTTTGCGTGACTGCGCAGCGCCAGCAGCTGGTACAGGCTGAAGCTCGGCACGGTACCCAGCAGCTCCTGTCCCGGCAGGGCCACCGCCTCGACGGTCAGCGCCAGCAGCTCGCCGGAGCCGTTGCCCAGCAGCACCCCCGCGCCCGGCCAATCCTGGCTGCGGCCGACGACTTCGCGCAGGTCGTCAGAGTTGAAATCGGGATAGGTACCCCACGAGCGTTCGGCGAGCGGCGCCAGGATGCGCTGCTTGACCGGTCGCGGCAGGTCGAACGGCATCTCATTCTGATCGAGCTTGAATCGGCAGGGCGAGCGATCCAGCTGGTAGGCCTTCAGCTGGCGCAGCTCTGGCCGCACGAACCTGGTGGGATCGCAGGATGTTGAGGTTTCACACTCGGTAGCGGTCTGCATCATCCGTCCTTTCTTGGGCTAGGCATCGCAGGGCTCTCGCGTTCCGACCTCACTGCAAGCGGCGGCGGGCGGCAGCGGCGTGCGCCGGCAGCCCCTCGGCATCCGCCAGCACGGCGGCGGCGGCCGCGGTACGACGCGCCGCCACGGCATCGAAACGGACGACGTGCGAGCGGCGCACGAAGTCTTCGACGCCGAGCGCCGAGGCGAAACGCGCCGTGCCGCCGGTCGGCAGCACGTGGCTCGGACCGGCGATGTAGTCGCCGAACACCACTGGGGTCGAGGGACCGACGAAGGTGGCGCCCGCCGTCGATACGCGGTCCACCAAGGCTTCAGCAGCGCTGCCGATCAGCTGCAGGTGCTCGGGTGCCACCGCCTCGGAGATCGCCAGCGCCTCATCCATGTCTTGCACCACCAGCGCGGCTTCGAGCGCTTCGCGCGCCACGCCGGCGGTCGGCAGCTCCTTGAGCTGCTGCCTGAGCTCGGCCGCGACCTGTTTCGCCAGCCGGCGATCGTCGGTCACCAGGAGCGCCAGGGCGCGTGGATCGTGCTCGGCCTGAGCCAGCAGGTCGGCCGCCACCAGCACTGGGTCGGCATCACCGCTGGCGACGATCACCACTTCACTCGGCCCGGCCAGACCGTCGATCGCGACGTCGCCGGAGACCAGGTGCTTGGCAGCGGTGACCCAAGCGTTGCCGGGACCGACGATCTTGTCAACCCGGGGCACGCTCTCGGTGCCGTAAGCAAGCGCCGCGATTGCTTGAGCGCCGCCCATGCCCCACACCTCGGTCACGCCCAGCAGCTGACAGACGCGGCGCAGCGCGCCGCTCTCCTGCCAAGCGCGCGGCGGCGTCACCACCACGATGTCCTTCACACCCGCAGCGCGCGCTGGCACCACCGTCATGACGGCGGTCGAAGCGTAGGCCGCTCGCCCGCCCGGCACGTAGACTCCGACTCGCCCGAACGGCGTGCGGCGCTCTTCCAGCGTGACGCCGCTCTCCGCGATCCGGCTGCCCGCATGGACCTGCGGCTCGTGATAGCGCTCGACCGCCGCGATCGCTCGCACCAGCGCCTGCTCGACGCCGGGAGCCAGCTCTTGCTCCGCCTCCTCCGTTGACTGTGAAGCCACGTCGAGGCGCAGCTGCTCGAGGCGGCGCGCCTTGAAACCATCGTAGCGACGCACCGCCTTGAGCAGCGCCCGATCGCCACCCTGGCGCACCGCGTCGACAATTTTGGCGGCACTGGCCAGGACTTCGCCCGAAAGCATCGCGTCGCCACGGTCCTGCAGCTGATCGAGCAGCCTGCGGCCACGCCGGGAGCTCGCATCGAGAATCTTGATCGCCATCAGCTCACCACCTCTGCGGATTCGAAACGTTCGATCCACCGGTTGAGCTCGGTTCGGTGGAGTTGATAAGCAGAACGATTGACCACCAGGCAGGGCTGAATGTGACGCACTACCTCGAGCTCGGTCAATCCGTTGTCGCGCAGGGTGCGCCCGGTCTGGACGATGTCGAGCGCCACCTCCGCCAGGTCGAGCAGCGGCGCCAGCTCGATCGAGCCGTGCAGCTTCAAGACATCGGCGCCCCAGGCGCGATCGACCAGCACGCGACGCGCGATGCGCGGGAATTTGGTCGCCAGCCGCACTTGCTCACCGGCCCGCGGCAGCTCGCCGCGATCACCGATCAGCGACATACGGCAGTGTCCGTCGCGGAAGCGCACCGGAATCAACACGTCGGAGGCGACTTCCTCCAGCACGTCGGAGCCCACCACGCCGCAGTCGACGATGCCGTACTCCACGTAGAGCGGCACGTCCCAATCCTTGAGCAGCAGAACTTCGAGCCCATCCTCGGGAAAGGTCAGACGCAGGCGGCGATCCCCGGATTCGAGACCGGCCAGGTTGATCCCGGCCGCCCGAAAGGCAGCCAGCGCCACCGTGAGGTTACGGCCTTTGGGCAGCGCCAGGCGAATCATGGCGTCACCTCAGCGGCGTCTACCGCCGCGGCGTCCGCCGGCCCCGAAAGCCGATCGAGGCTGAGCGAAAAGCCTGCCGCTGTGACCTCCGCTCCGAGGCGATGAAACAGCCCATCGTAGCGTCCGCCAGCCCCCACCGGCTCGGCGGAGTCTCCGGCGAACGCTCGGAACACCAGGCCGTCGTAGTAGGCCCTGGGGCCGCCGGCGATCTGCAGCTCGGGCGCCAGCGCCTGATCCGCGAATTCCGCCAGGTCTACCCGCAGATCAATGCCGGGAAACGCCTCGTCGATCTCCCGGCTCCAGGCGGTGACGCGCTCGAGCCGCTCGGCCGCTTGCTCGCCGAGCTCGCTGGGGTCATCCGGCACCCCGTTCTCGACCACCTGCAGCAGAGCCTCTTGGTGGCGGCGCGCGACCCGACGCTCGCGCCGCATCACGGCCGCCGCCAGATCCGACGCGGCATCGCCATTCGCCGCCGTTAGCAACAGCTGATCGAGAGCGCCGGCGAAACTCATGACCACAAACAGTCGACGGTGCTCCGCCACCTCCAGCAGCTCGAGGAACTGCTGCAGCGCCGCCCGTTCCGCCGCCTCACCCGGCAGGCCGAGCAGCTCGGCTCCGAGCTGATAGGTCTCGCGCTGCCGGCCGACCCGCTCTTCCTGGTAGCGAAGCACATCGCCACGGTAAAACAGCTGCAGCGGCAGCTCCAGCGATGCCAGCCGCGGTGCCAGCAAGCGAGCCAGCATGGGGGTGAAGTCGGCACGCAGCGCCAGCACCTCGCCGTCGCGATCGACAAAACGGTAGAGCTCGTCGCGCGCCACCCAGCTCGACGCGGTGTTGGTCAACATTGCCTCGTAAGGTTCGAGGTAGTCGACCACCGGCAGAATGACCTCCTGAAAATCGCCCGCCAGCAAGCGCTCGACCAGCAGAGCTTCAATCTGCCGGTGGCGGCGCGCGCTGTCGAGAAACAGCGCCGCAACGCCGGTCGGAAGGGCAGCGGAAACCCTCATGGGCCTACCCCAGGAGGAGCCGGGAGCCGCTCCAGGAGCTCGCTCCCTCGCGCAGTCTCCCTGGCTGGGCCTGTCAACTGTCGATCTGTCACTTTGACCTCACTTCCGCGATTCCGGAAGGAGGTGCGTCCTAGCGCGCTGCTGCCTCGTCCCGGGTTCCTTTACCGGGACGTCACCCCGGTTTTAGCTACCGTGATGATGCACGCCGTACCACCAGCTGCCCGTGACGCAGGGTTCTGCAGTCAGGGAAGTCAAGGTGGACGATGTGGGGCTTGAAGAATTCATGAGTCAGCTCGCTCAGGCCCGCGCATTAAAGCACCTGCATGGCTCGCTGTCAACAAACTTGCGGAGGCAAGACGCTCAGGTGCAACACCCTTATACACAAGACCTCACGCGCAAGACCTCCTGCCTTCAACCCTAGTCTGCCCCGTCGGTGTGGCGCGCCAACATCTCTTGCACGCCGGCGACCAGACCGTCGCGCGGAACGGAGACCTGCGCCGGCTGCTCCTTCCACTGCTCGCGATCCTTGATCTGCTTGGATAGCTTGCTGCCGAGGCGCAGGTCTTTGAGCGTGATCTGGCCGCTCTCGAACTCGTTGCTGCCGGCGATGACGGCGACCGGCGAGCGGCGCTTGTCGGCGTACTTGAGCTGGGCCCTGAAGCCCTTGCTGCCGAGGTAGAGCTCAGCGGCGATTCCGGCGGCTCGCAGGTCACTCGCCATCCGCTGGTAGTCGGCCATGCGATCGCGCTCGAAAATGGTGATCACCACCGGTGGCTGCGAGCGACTGGCGCGCTGACGCCCCAGCGCCTTGAGCGCGGTCAGCAAACGATCGACGCCGATACTGGCGCCGGTGGCCGGGATCTTGTTGCCGGTGAAGCGTTCGACCAGGCTGTCGTAGCGTCCGCCGCCTAGCACCGAGCCAAACTCTCGCCGCTCGCCGTCTTCTTCGACCTCGAAGGTCAGCACGCCTTCTATCACCGGCCCGGTGTAGTAGGCCAGGCCGCGCACCACGCTGGGATCGAATAGCACCCGATCCGGGCCGAGATCCATAGCATCCAGCAGCTCGTGGATAGCCTCGAGCTCGCGCACGCCTTCGGCACCGACGGCGCTCGAACCGACCAGCTCGCGCAGACGTCCGCACACCTGCATCCGATCCTCGACCGTCGCTTCCAGGTAGCCCATCACGATGTCGATCTGCTCCGGGCTCAGCTCGGCGCCGCGGGTGAAGTCACCGGAGGGATCCAGACGCCCCTTGCCGAGCAGCTCGCGCACTCCATCGCCGCCCAGGCGGTCGAGCTTGTCGATGGCTCGCAGCACGGTCAGTCGCACCCCCGCCTCGTCTTCCGGCAGCTTGATGGCGTCGAGGACGCCGTTCAGCACCTTGCGATTGTTGACCCTCAGGATGTAGTCACCGCGCTCGATGCCAAGGGCCTCGAAGCTATGGGCGGCGACCGCACAAAGCTCGGCGTCGGCCGCCATCGACTCGGTGCCGACGGTATCGAAATCGCACTGGGTGAATTCGCGAAAGCGTCCTGGCCCCGGCTTCTCCTGTCGCCAGACCGACCCCATCTGGTAGCGCCGAAAGGGGCTGGTCAGCTGATTGCCGTACTGCGCGAAGACCCGCGACAGCGGCGCCGTGAGGTCATACCTCATCGCCACCCAATCATCTTCGTCGCGCAGCGAGAACACCCCGCCATCCGGCTCGTCGCTTTCCGGTAGGAACTTGCCCAGCGTCTCGACATACTCGATCGCCGGGGTCTCGAGGGGCTCGAAGCCAAATCGTTCGTAGACCTCGACCAAGGTCGCCAGCATGTCGCGCCGGGCGACGACATCAGCGGCAAAAAGATCGCGAAAGCCGCGCGGAATCCGCGGTGTCGGTCGCTCTGCGTCGTGGCTGCTCATGCAATAGTCTCCCTATCTAAATCCTGTCCTGAATCTAAATCTCTTCCCGAAAATGGCGTGGGTCAACTCGGAGGTCGATCTCAGTGGGGTGAGTGGGGCTCGTGAGCCGGCTCAATCCAGTTGGAGGATCTCACGCGCCATCGGCTCGGCGAGCTCGCACCCGGTCATCAGCTGGAACTGATCGAGCGCTTGATGCAGCAGCATCTCGCGACCGTCGATTCCGATCCGGCCGTGGGACGAGACCT
>JBCCEE010000050.1:0-29705 GCA_039030415.1 Acidobacteriota bacterium | reverse complement strand
TCGTCGGTGACGTCGACCCAGTAGGGATCTTTCTCGAAGAAGACGGAACGCGAGCGCCCGCTGGCGGGGTCTGCCAGAACCAGCTCGAGCGCTTCCTGCCGGCGATCCAGCAGCTGCACCGCCACGTGGCTGGAGTCCGCCCAGTCGATGCGCGGGATGTACTCGGCGGCACGGTCGAGCCAAACCGTCCGCGCGGTCTCGAGGTTCACGATGCCCACCCGCACCCGCGGATTCGGCGTCCCCGGCTGCGGGTAGCGCTGCAGGTCGACTGTCGCCTGCCAGGCCAGCTCCTCGGTGATCGGATGGGTCGAGACCGAGCTCTGGTCCATTTCGAGAAACGCGATATGGCGACTGTCCGGAGAAAAGTGGTAGCCGGTGCGGACGCCGAATTCCTCCGGATAGACCCAATCGAGGTCGCCATGCAGCAGCAGCTCGTGACCGCCTGTCGTCAGCTGTCGAGGTGCTCCACCGCTCACCGGAACGGCCCAGATATCGTGATCCGCAACGAAGGCGATGGTCTGGCCATCCGGCGAAAACTTGGGATCCAGCACGTTTTTCTTGGACGGCGCCAAGACAGTGGCGGCCTTGTCCGCCAGGTGGTAGAGCACCACTTGGCCGGAGCTGGTGAAGAGGATCTGTGAGCCATCGGGAGAGAAGTGATAGGCGGAGACCTCGAAACGGGAGCGCCGCGTCTTCTCGCGCTCGTCGATGTCGTCCGGCGTCGGCGCCATCTCGTCGAGCTCCGTCGCCGAGACCAGGATCTCCGAGGCGCCGGTGGTGAGATCAACCGCCCACAGGTCGGGGCCACTCTCGCTGTCGGCCTCGCTGTCGGCCTCGCCGTCGGTCTCGCCGTCGGCGGCCTCCTCGGCCTCCTTGAAATAGGCCAATCGACCGTCGGGCATCCAGGTGATCTCCGAGACGTCGGTGGCCGACAAGCCCTGGTCGAAGATCGCTTCGAGGGTCAGCTTCTTGGTCTGAGCCACGACCAGGGTGGGAACCAGCGACGCCAAAGCTAAAACCACTAGCGCCTTCGGGACTTGTTTGGGCATAGAAACTCTCCTTGATTGATCCGGTTTTGGGCTCCAGAGGGAAGCTATCGCACTCTATTCCAGAACCTCGCCGAGGTGCTGCTATTGAATCGTCAGGCCGGCGGGCAGGCTGTCGCCGAAGACGAGCCGTTCATCACCGCTCTCGAGCTCGCCGCCATCGCGAACCAGCGTGCCGTAGTGCTCAGGCGCCCCCACGGCCGCCAGCCAATCACACACTTGAGAACGAGCCGTGGACGAGATATCCCGGAAACGGTCATCCGTGCGACGGGCCATCTGCATAACGGCAAAAGCCAGCACTCCACGATCCTGCCGGATGGCCATGATCCGTTCGAGCCACGACTCGACGAGCTCGGGCTCGATGACCCGGTTGGGCGGTCCATAAACCGGCACGCGGGCGGCGAGCCGTGCCAAAGCCCAGTGGCGACTGCCGCTCGAAGCCTTGGGACCTTCGGCCTCTAGCGCTTCCAGAGCACGCTCGCTGAGCTGCTGCTTGATGCTGGGCTCGAGCCATTCGAGCGACGCCAGCAGCCGTTCGATCTCTGCCGCCTCGTGCAGCCGCTGGCGCCGCTTGGCCGGAGCCGCGCTACGCAGGCCGGCGAGCAGGGGCTGGGCCAGCGCCTGCTGCTGCCCCGCCGTGAGCCCCGCCGAGAGGCGCCGCCACAAGACCCACCACTCGCCGCGACACATCTCGTTGCGCGGATGGACGAGCTTGCGATGCGACAGCTGCCAGGTGCGAGCCATGCGCCAATCGTCGACCGCGACGCCGAAACCGGGTCGCAGCGAGAACCCTAGGAGGTTGAGCCACCGCGCCTCGTGGGCGATCGACAGGCTGCGGCCGTTCTGATGCTGGATCAGCGCCTGCCACAGGTCCCTCAGCAGGGCGGGTGGCCAATCCCAGCGCCCCTGCCCGGTCGCCTCTTCCAAGCGTCGGACCAGCTGGTCGGGGCGAGCCTTCTTGCCGTCGCGACCAAAGGTCTCGGCGATCAGGCGTTGGCATTCGATGACGGTTTCTTCCGGCACGATGCCGACCGCTTCGCCGGCTCCCTGGTGCTCCACGGCGTCGGTCTGCACCGCCGAGCGGACGTCGAACTCCAGCCGCCAGCTGCGATTGCCGCCGGCTTCGCTGCACCACACCGACAGCGTGCCGATCTCAGTCAGGCGCGCGTGGACCTTCACCCGAACCTTCTCAGCTCCCTTTTTCTTGCCGGAGCGCAGCACGGTGCGAATCGGCGGCAGCGCCCGCAGCTGTTCGGGGTCGACCTCGATCAGATCGCCGGGGCGATCGCCGGAGCGGGTGCTGGAAGTGAAGATCGGAAACTCGACGGGCTCGCGAATCAACAGCTCGAAGTCGCGATCTTCGAGCGTCACTTCACGCCCTTCTTCGAGGCCAGCCGGCACCAGGCAAAGCGCTCGGGACTCCGGCTCCGCTGCCGGTTCGCCGTCGGCCCGCTCGGCCTGCTCGGCCTGCTCTTTGGCTCCAACGTAGTAGGCGTGCGCCAGCCCGCCCTGGATTCGCTCACCCTCACCGCGCCGCACCATGCCAAAGTATGCTGCCCCCTGGGCCACCGCGAGATCGAGCCGTTCGGAGCGCAGCACTCGCGGCTGCCAGCTGCCGTTGCTGTCACCCAACGTGCTGTCGCCAAACGTGCTGTCACCAAACCAGGAGGCGAGCACTTCGAGCACCCGATCGCGCAAGGCTCGCCCAGCGAAGAAGCCGCCGTTGAAGAGCACCGCGTCGGGACGCAGCCCCGCGCCGACGCCATCTGCCTGTCCATGGGCGCGCAGAAACTGCGCCAGGTAGCGGGTGATGCCGGAGTCTGGAGCGTAGGGCAGGCCGAGCTCGCGGAATCCGGAAGCGCGCGGCGCCGGCTCGGCAGTGAGCGTCACCCGCGGCAGGAAACCCTCTATCAGCAGCTGCTGCACCTCCTCACGCTCGACGCGGGTCGTCAAGGCGCCGCCCAGAAGTCGCGAGCCACCGCCGGGCAGGGTGATCGTCAGACTCTCCGGCGGAGCCTTGCCGAGGAATGCCTCTTTGGCCTGGCGGGCGCGATGTATCAGGACACTCCACTGCCTGCGATCCAACCCCTGGGAGCTGAGCTTCGTTTCGAGATGCTGTGCCAAGGCCAGATCCAGGTTGTCGCCGCCCAGGATCAGGTGATCGCCGACCGCGATACGGCGGAACCGCAAACCACCATCTTCGCCGCCCTCGACGCGGATCAGAGTCAGATCGGTGGTGCCACCGCCGACGTCGACCACCAGCACGGTCTGATCGGCCTCGAGCGGCGCTTCCTCAGCCTCGGTACGCCGGTGGATCCAGGCGTAGAACGCGGCCTGGGGCTCCTCGATCAAGAACACCCGCGGCAGGCCTGCGGCCTTGGCCGCCGCCACCGTGAGCTCACGCGCGATCTCGTCGAACGACGCCGGCACCGTCAGCACGACGTCTTGCTCGGCGAGCGGGTGCTCGGGATGCAGCGAATCCCAGGACAAGCGGATGTGGTCCAGGTAGCGGCAGCTGACGTCCTTCGGCGACAGCTTCTTGATGTCCGCCGCACCGTGCCAGGGCAGCAGCGCGGCGGTGCGATCGACCCCCGAGTGGCTCAGCCAGGACTTGGCCGAGGCGATCAGCCGACTCGGCACGTCGGCACCGCGCTCGCGCGCCAGCGTGCCGACGACACCGTCGAAACGGCTCTCCCAGGGCAGATCCAGGGCCCCGCCATCGCGGTCGGCGGCTACCGGCTCGAAGTGAAACGACGGCAGGCTGTCCAGGCGCTCGATCGTCGAGGCCGCCGTCAGCTGGGGGATCGGAAAGACCTCGAGACTCCACGGCTGCACTTCGGTATCGACCCGAAACACCGCCGAGTTGGTGGTGCCCAGGTCGATCCCGACGACGTATCGAGATGGCGTCTGCTCGTCGCTCATCAGCCGCTGCTAGCCCGCGCTACGGACGCTGAACTCCATCTTCCACTGCTGAGCCGATTCAGCGGCGTCACACCACAGCTCGAAGACCCCGAGCTCGGTAATGCGGGAGCGGAAGGTGACGGGCACCACCTCGCTACTGCCTTCGGTGGTCGGCGGCAGATGCGCTTCCAGGGCATCGGTCTCGACCAGCTCATCGGGCCGCCAGCGGTCCAGCAGCTGGCCCGCCTGGTCGTCTTCGCGTACCGTCGAGGAGAAGAAGCGAAAGCTCGCCGGCTCGCCGACCACCAGGCCGACACCGCCTCCCGGCACGTCGATCTCGCTGCCTTCTTCCATGCCCTTGGGCACCACGCACAGCGCCCGCAAGGGTCGCGGCGCTCCTGGGATCGCCAGACCGGCGCTCTCGATGCCGAGATAGTATGACCGGCCGACGCCGCCGCGAATCCGGATACCGCCGCGCAGCTTGGACGCCGCGTAGAAGGCCGCGCCGCGCGCCACCGCGTGATCGAGGTCCGGCGTGCTGACCAGCGGCTGCGGCGCGACGTCGAACCATGAACCGAGCACGGCGAGGAGTCGCTCTTGCAAAGCAGCCGACTTGAGCACGCCGCCGTTGAACAGCACTCGCGACGGTTTGCCGTCATGCGCTCTCAAGAAGTGCGCGAGATGACGGGTGATGGCGGCATCTGACTCGAACGGTAGCCCCACTTCCATGAAGCCCGAGCCGCGCTGGCGCTGAGGCGCGTCGTCCAGTCGACAGGCCGGGAGAAAGCCGTCGATGAGGGTCGAGCGCACCCGCTGGCGCTCGAGCTCCACAGAAACGGTGCCGCCGACCAAGCGGCTGCCGCGTCCTAGCACCGTCACGGGATGCGACTCCGGACCATCGGCCTGCAGCAGGTGCTCCTTGGCCTGTCGACAGGCGTGCCACAGCGCCACGGACTGCCAGGCGTCGACCTCGACGCCACGCGCTGCAAACTCACCCTGCGCCAGATGCGCCAGCGTGAGGTCCATGTTGTCACCGCCGACCAGCAGGTGATCGCCGACCGCGCGCCGGCGCAGACTCAGCTCGCCGCCTTCGGCCTCGACGCCGATCAGACTGAAATCGGTCGTACCGCCACCGACGTCGACCACCAGCAGCTGATCGCTCTCACCGAGATCCTGGCGCCACTGATCGCCGCGATCTGCCAGCCAAGCGTAGACCGCGGCCTGGGGCTCTTCGAGCAGCACCATGTCGGCGGGCAGGCCGGCGGCGAGGGCTGCCTCCCGGGTGAGCTCGCGCGCCGAAGCGTCGAATGAAGCGGGCACCGTGAGCACGACCCACTGGGCTTCGAGACGATGCTCGGGATGGGCCGCATCCCACGCCGCCTTGAGGTGCTCCAGGTAGCGCTGCTGAGCGCGAACCGGCGAGATCTGAGGCACGCCTTCGGGGGCCTGCCAAGGCAGAATCGGCTGATGCCGATCGACCCGATGGTGCCCCAGCCAGGACTTGGCCGCCACCACCGAGCGGGTTGGAGCCTCGGCCGAACGCTGACGCGCCCAATCGCCGGTCACATGCTGGCGAGCCCCAGGCCACGGCAGATCACAGGCGCCGCTGGCGACCTCGTCGTCGGTGGCGAGGTAGAGGAAGGAGGGCAGCGAGCTGCGCTCGCCGAGGGTCGACGCGGCCAGCAGCTGCGGCACTTGCAGCAGCTCGAGGCGCGCGGATTCCTGCTCCAGATCGACATAGGCCACAACGCTGTGGGTCGTGCCCAGGTCGATGCCGACGGCGTAGCGCGCGGTCATGAGCCGACTTCGACCTCTGAGGGCGCCACGACCATGGCGGAACCGTCGTCGCCGCTCCAGGCTGGCATCTCGCATTGGGTCGCTAGCCAACCGTGATGCTGCAGCCTGCCGTGGTAGGGCGGCTCGCCGGCCAAATCGCCCGTCAGCCGGAAGCGGGCAGGGTCGAATCCCTTGGGCACCGTCAGCTGACTGCCCTCGGGCTGCTCGGCCAGCGGCTGCGGGGCGAAGATCCGCCGCACCACCTTGCCGAGATCGCGCTGGATATCTCGGCTGGCGGCGCCAACCTGCGCATCGTCATAGCCGTCGAGCGACTCCATGACGAAGTCCATGAAGCGTGCTTCGCGCTGCAGGGTCGCCAGCAGGGTCACCGCTGAATCGCGCTGGTCCACCAGCTCGACGGGTTTGGCGGCTGCCAGCTCGGGCGCCGCCTCGGTATCGCTGTCGAGCGCTTGAATGCGCTCGGCGTATTCTGGATCACGGAATATCTTGAAAAACGTTCGGAATGCCAAACCGAGAGTCGTCATCGAGGGAGCCTCATCGAGCCATCATCATGATTCGCGATTCTGCGGCTCCAATCCAATGAGCCGAAGATGCGCTAGTCGAGTCAGGGAAAGCGCCAGGCGAAAGGTGGCGCAGGTGGGACAACGAGCCTATCAAGCCAGGCGTTGCTGCCCAAGGGCCTCGTCGCCGGGCCGCTGGCAGGTGCGTTTTCGCGAGCCTGGAAGTCGGCAGCCGGCGGCATAGCGGGCGGAGAACCCGCTCGCCGTGATTCTCTACCGCTCGCGGCTCCTGAGAAACCGCGGTTTCTCAGGAGCTACGGATAGATCTTGTAGAGCATGCGCGGATACGGGATCGTTTCGCGCAGGTGCGAGGCGCCGCTCATCCAGGCAATGAAGCGCTCGATTCCCATACCGAAGCCGCTGTGCGGAAAGCTGCCGTACTTGCGCACGTCGAGGTACCACTGGAAGGGCCCGATCGGCAGCTCGTGGTGCTGCAAGCGCTCGAGCAGCAGATCGTGGTCGTGGATTCTCTGGCTGCCACCGATGATCTCGCCGTAGCCTTCAGGAGCCAGCAGATCCATCGCCAGGACAGTGTCCGCGTTGTCGGGATCCGGTTCCATGTAGAAGGCTTTGATGTCGGTCGGAAAGTGCGTGACGAAGACCGGCTGATCAAAATGGTTGCCCAGCAGGGTCTCGTCCTCCGCCCCAAAGTCATCCCCCGCCACGATCTCGCTCCCCTGCTTCTGCAGGATCTCGATCGCCTCGTGATACGTCACGCGGGGAAAAGAGCCCGTCACCTTCTCGAGCTTGGTGATGTCGCGCTCCAGCACTTCGAGGTGCGGTCGCGCGCGCTCCAGAACCCGGCTGACCAGGGTGGTGATGAACTCCTCGGCCAGCTGCACGAGACCCTCGAAGTGGAGGAATGCGACCTCGGGCTCGACCATCCAGAATTCGGTCAGATGCCGGCGCGTCTTGCTCTTCTCGGCGCGGAACGTCGGCCCCATGCAGTAGACCTTGCCGAACGCAGCGCAGGCAGGCTCCAGGTAGAGCTGTCCACTCTGGCTGAGATAGGCCTTGTCCCCGAAGTACTCGGTCTCGAACAGGGTCGAGGTCCCCTCGCAGGACGTCGGGGTGAGGATCGGCGAATCGATGAGGGTGAACTCGCGCTCGTAGAAGAAGTCTCGGATCGCCTGACAGACCTCGCTACGGATCGCCAGGCTTGCACGCTGCTTGGACGAGCGCAGCCACAGGTGGCGGTGCTCCATCAGGAACGCCGTTCCGTGCTCCTTGTTGGTGATCGGGAAGTCATCGGTCAGGCTGCGTACCGCGAAGTCCGTCGCCTGGATCTCGACGCCGCCGGGAGCCCGGTCGTCGGCCCGCGCGATGCCGGTGACGCGCACCGTCGACTCCTGCGTCACCTGCTTGACGTCTTCCCAGGCTTCTTCCGAGACCTCGGCGCGGCTGATCACGACCTGGACCACGCCCGAACCGTCCCGGATCTGTAGAAAACCGATTTTTCCGCTGCGCCGCTTGTTGGCGAGCCAACCGCGAATCGTCACCGTCTCACCGGCGTGCGATTTGAGATGGCGAACTGAGATCGTCACGTCTACGCTCCGCGTTTTTTCTTGGGGATTCGAGCTCGAGCAGTACAGCGCATCACAGGACAAAGCAGGAAACTGATCTGTCGGGCTGGAAGATGGACGCCGGATTCTACGAGGCGTCCTCGGGCAGGTCAAGCCGTTCCAGAACGACGGCAGCGGCCGCCTGCTCGGCTGCTTTCTTGCTCGTGCCCTCCGCCATGCCACAAAGCGTACCGTCCACCAGGCACTCGACCTTGAAGCGCTTTTGATGGTCGGGACCGGTTTCGTCAGCGATTCGGTAGCTCGGCAACCCCCAACCGCGGGCCTGCGCCACCTCTTGCAGCTGCGTCTTGGCATCCGCATAGCGCAGCTGCGGCTGCGTCGCCAGCATGTCGGCGAGGAACTTCTCGATCACCTCGCGCACCGCGCTCAGGCCGCCATCCAAGTAGATGGCGCCAAAGATCGCCTCCACCGCATCGGCGAGAATCGACGTCTTGGCGCTACCGCCGGATCGCGACTCGCCGACACCGAGCCGGATCTCATTCCCCAATTCGACGCGGTTGGCGTACTCCGCCAGCACCGGTGAGCTGACCAGAAAGCTCTTGCGCTTGGCCAGCCGCCCTTCAGGCGCTTCGGGATAGCGATCGTAGAGCCAGCGCGACGTCACCAGCCCCAGCACCGCGTCCCCGAGAAACTCCAGACGCTCGTAATTTCCCTGCTCGCCGCGCTCGTTGGCGTATGACCGGTGGGTCAAGGCGGTCCGGATCAGCTCCTTGTCATGGAAGACATAACCGAACGCCTCTTCGATGAAGCTGCTCATGGATGCAGGATACCGCAACCTCTGCCGGCCAACCGATCAACGCCGTCCAAAACGGCGTTCGAGCTCGACGTCGCCCATCACCAGCACGACCGGCCGACCGTGAGGGCAGGCATAGGGCTGCTCGGCCTTGAACAGCTCGGAGACCAGCCGCTCCATCTTGTCGAGCGACATCGGATGATGCATCTTGACCGCCGCCCGACACGCCAGGCTGGCCGCCAGCGAGTCGAGTAGCTGCCGCCGCAAGCTGTCGCCATGCAGCTCGCCCGAGGAGGTGGCGAGATTCTGCAGCAGCGCTTCGGCCTGGTCGATCGACAGCACGGTGGGGATCGCGGTCAGCGCGATCTCGTTGCCCGACATGGGCGACAGCCCGAAGCCGCACGGTTCGAGCGCCTCGGACAGCTCTTCCAGACGCATGGCTTCCGACTGCCCGAGCTCGAGCAGCAGCGGCGTCAGCAGCGCCTGGCTGGTGGAGCGCTCGCCATGCAGCGAGCGACGCACGCGTTCGTAGAGCAACCGCTCGTGCGCCACGTGCTGATCGATGAGGTAGAGGCCATCAGGGCCTTCGAGCAAAATCAAGGTGCCCTTGTACTGACCGAGGATGCGGAAGGGGCGCGCTTCCCCCGAGCGCCCCGACAGCGGCACGATCCGCGGCTCTTGTGGACGCCAGGTCGGCTGTGCAATGCGCGCCGGCGAAGCGCTCGGCTGGTAGGCGACCGCGGGTTCACGCACCTCGCCAGCTGGCGGACCGCCACCTGGCTGTTGCCCGAACGTTGGTGCCGGGGCAGCCGCGGGCGCCTCGGGTGAGAAACCGGCGCCGGCTAGCGGAGCGGTCGGCTGAAGCGCCCCAGATACCCCGACGTCCCCTGGGGCTTGGGCACCGGCCGCCTCGTGCCGACTCCCCAGACCTTCCCAAGCCGCCTGCACCTGCGGTATCGCCTGCGGCACCTTGAGCGGCGCCGGCTCCTCGCCGCGAGCGGCCGCCAGGGTAGTGCGCAACGCATGACTCACGCGCTCGACAAAGCTGGTATCCCGAAAACGCACCTCCGCCTTCTGCGGGTGGACGTTGACGTCTACCTCGCGTGGCTCGAGGTCGAGGAACAGGAAGAGCGCTGGGTAGTCGTCGGATTTCCACTCCTCGCGCACCGCCTTGTAGAAGCTCGCCAGCACCGCTCGATCGCGCACCAAACGTCGGTTGACGAACACGAAGAGGCGACGGCCGCGGGTCGTCTGGTTGTTGCCCACGAAGCCGCTGATCGCCTCACGCTCAGTGATGTAGTCGAGCGGAATCTCGACCAGGTTGCGCCCCAGGGCGACCCCGAAGACCTGGCTGATGCGCTCGCGAATGCCCGCTCCGTCGTCACGGGTCGGCAGGGTCTCGAGCAAGGCCCGGCCCTCGTGGCGCAGCGTGAAGCGCAGCTCGGGATGAGCCAGAGCGTAGCCCTGGACCACCTCGAGAGCGCGTCGCAGCTCGGTCTGGGGCTTCTTGACGAACTTGCGCCGCGCCGGCACGTTGAAGAATAGAGAAGCGATCTCCAGCCGCGTGCCGCGGGGATGTGCGATCGGCTCGGCCCGCTTGACGCGCCCACCCTCGATCCGCACCAGGCTGCCTTCGCCGGACTCGGTCGCGGTGCGCAGCTCGACGCGCGCCACGGCAGCGATCGAGGCCAGGGCTTCGCCGCGAAAACCTAGCGTCGCGACCTCTTCGAGATCGTCGAAGGCGACGATCTTGCTGGTGGCGTGGCGATCGAACGCGAGCAGCGCGTCGTCGGCGTCCATACCGACGCCGTCGTCGGTCACGATGATCCGCCGCTTGCCGCCACTCTCGAGCTCGATCGAGATGTCCCGCGCGCCGGCGTCGATCGCGTTCTCCACCAGCTCCTTGACCACCGAGGCCGGCCGCTCCACGACCTCACCCGCGGCGATCTGGCTGATCAGACGATCTTCGAGAATGCGTATTTGTGGCATAGAACCGAGAATTCTATGCGATCGGGCGCCTCGAGTCAGCGCCGCCGGCGCCTGACCTCCGGGTTCTCGTTGAACCGGCGCCCCTCGAGAAACGCCTCCATCTCGGGAAAGGTGATCGTGCCAGCGAGCAGCAGCTTGCCGACGTCCGTTCCGACCAAGATCAAAACCTGGGGATAGACAAAAACGAAGACCCGCAAGTTGTCCGCGTCGCTCAGGGTGGCCCGCAGGATGCTGCCCCATCCTGGCGGCCGGCCCGAGGCATCCTGCTCCAGCGCCGCCAGAAATCTCTGCGGAGCCCGCTCGACCACCCAACGTGCCCGCGCCTGCACGCTCTCACTGACCACCGGGGTCGGCAGCAAGTGTTGCATCTCCGCGGAAGCTACCAGGCGACGCATCTCCTCGAGGCCACCTTCCATGGTGCGCCGCATCTTGCGAGTGTCGTTGAGTGACATCCGCGCCGCGGCCTCGGCGAGCGCCACCAGCTCGCGCAGAGTCGTAGTGCCCGTGTCGGTCGCGACCGCCAGGAAGGCATCGCGCGTCGACCGAGCGTCGAGCCCATGCGAACCGTTTCCGTTTGCCCTCAGGCGCTGGAGACCCGTATCCACGGCGAGCTGCCCGAGACGGCTGGAGAGGGTCCCGCGGACGGAATCGGCTCCCAGGGTCAAAGACGTGCCCAGCAGGGCCTCGAACGGCCCGAACGCGGTATCGGCCGCCAGCTCGCTCCAGCTCAATCGCGCGGTTGCTGCCTGGCCCGTCGCGGCCAAGCCCAGGTCGCCGCCAGCGCCCTTCATCAGGGCGAGGCTGCGGTTCACCCGCTCGCCGGCAGCCGCCTCGGCGCGGCCCGCCGCATGATCCAGACCTCGCGCCATCTGCTGCACGAGCCGAGCGCCCGGCAGGGCGCTCAGCATCGAACCCGCGACCGACTCGGTGGCTCGGGCACCGCTCCGGATCCCTAAATGGAACATCTGCTCGGCGAGATTCGCTGAAGCTATGACCGATCCCGTCGCCAGATCCCGCAGGCGCTCACCGCCTAGCCCTGTGGCCTCAGGTGGGGTCGAACGACTTTCCTTCGGGTCCTCCACGCCAGGCTCCTCGGCGGGTTGATGCTGGCCACTCATCGAGACGCTGCTCATCGAGACACTGCTCATCGAGACACTGCTGATCAGAAGGGCTGGGCGACACCGGCGATGTGGCTGTCCCAGAACTGGCCTTGATCGTACATGTACCGAATTTGAGCGTAGTGGAACAGCGCCGCCTTGGCGTATTCGAAGACCTCCGGCTTCTTGCTCACCGCGCCAAAGACCTTGTAGGCCATCTGCGCCTCGCGCGGCCCGAGCGCGGTCAGGCGACGCACGATCTCCCGTCCGCCCTGCTCCACGGGTCGATGCCGCACCTGTCCGGGATGCGCTTGCTCTCTCAGATGGCGTGGATCTCGACGCTGTCCGACCCGGGCAATGAACCGCAGGAGTCGATCCTCGAACGCTTCGGCCGAGTACAGTTTGTTGGCCAGCCAGCGGACGCCGTGCAACAGCTCGTCCTGCGTCATCAGCTGAGGAATGATGTTGGTGCTCCAAGGCATGGCCGCGACCTCGGAACCATCGGCCAACAGTCGACCCGTAGCCTTCAGTCGATCGTGGAGTGGTGTCGCGGCGGGTGCCACCAGGCTCCCGAGCGTCACGATGGGAATCGCCGCCTGCATCGCAAATTCGTACTGTCGCTCGAAGATGTCGTAGCCGTCGTTGTCGAAACCCACGATCATTCCGGCGACGATCATGATGCCGCGGTCATAAAATTTCTGAATCTGATCGACCAGGTCGACGCCGAGATTCTGGCGCTTCTTGCTCGCCCGCAGGCTTTCCATGTTGGGCGTCTCGATACCGATGAACGCTTGAATCAGCCCGGCTTCGGCGCACAGATCCAGCAGCTCATCATCTCGTGCAGCGTCGATCGACAGCTGGGTCGAAAAGATCACGTTGCCGTCTTGGAGCCGAAGGTTCCAATCCCTCAACGCCGAGAGCAGCTCTTTGGCGCGGCTGCGAGCCACAGTAAAATTGTCATCGCAAAGGAATACCGATCGATAGCCGAAACGATAAAGATCATCGAGCTCGCGCAAAACGTTCGCTACCGATTTGTGGCGCTGCAGGCGCCCAAGGTATTCGATCACATCGCAAAATTCGCACTGAAAAGGGCAGCCTCGCGAAGTCTGAACCGATCCCAGGAGCACCTGATCATTGGGGTAGAGGTCCCAACGCGCCAGCGGCGACAGATCGAGCGACGGGCGAGTGCCTTCGTAATCTTCTTTCCAGCAGCCGGCCTTCAGGTCGGAAAAGAAGCCCGCGGCAATCTCTTCGATCTCACCGCGTACGAGAATATCGCAATGATCCGCAACGACCTCTGGACATAGGGAAGCGAAAGGCCCACCGATGATCACCTTGCGGCCACGCTCGCGAAACGTTTGCGCAACCCTACGCATTCTTCCCCACTGCGATACCTTCCCAGTGATCGCAACAAAATCCGCTGGAATATCAAAATCGATGGCGGTCAAGTTCTCATCGCACAGGCGAATATCAAAACCTTCCGGAACCATGGCCGCCACCGTCGGAATCGCCAGGTCCGCGATGGTCGACGAGGGGGTCAGCCCCATGGCCTCCACCATCTCAGCGCCAAAGTAGGTCGGGAAGTCGGCTGTGGTATTGACGAAATAGATCGACTTCGACACGGCTCCTCCTTCCGAAATCAGCCAACCGCGATACCCGCCCCCCGGTGGCATGCTTGCGGTCGATCGAGCGATCGAGTCAAGACTTCGAGCTGCTCTGATTAGCCATCTTGCTGAGCTATCTTGAGGTGGCGCGAAGCTATCAGCCGCTATCCCAGGCGTCAATGTGACGCTACGCATCGCAGGAGGACTAGCTAGATTGCATCCCGAAACAGCATTCGTGAGGTGGTAGGTCGCGCTGGTGGAACGAGCACGGCCGAGGACTGTTTGAGCTGGAAACGCATCTGGAGCTCGTAAGCGCCTGAGGAGCATAGGTTTATGCAGCTATCAGCTGGCCCGGCGAGCTCCGCAGGCCGCGCGCAGTCTACCGAGCGCGACCGTCTATCGCTCGTTCTTGGATGGAGCCTAGCTATCTAGCTCACATCCCCAGCTCCGCCCGGCTTCTCCACCGCCATCTCCTTGAGCCGGGCGATGCGCCAGAAGACCCGGCGGCAGGCCTGCAGCAGGGCGATGCGATTGTGCCGCAGCGCTTCGTTCTCGTCCATCACCAGCACGTCGGCAAAAAACTGCTCGAGCTCGGGCACCATCCGCACCATGGCGCGCAGGCACGCTTCGTAGCGTTTTTCCTTGGCAGCGGCATCGACCTCATCCCGTACCGGACCCAGCACCTGCGCCAGATCACTCTCGGCTCCTGGCGCCAGATCTCGAGGCTCGAGCTCGAACTCCGGGGAGTCCTGGACGATGTTCGAGATGCGCTTCGCGGACAACACCAAGGATCGAAATTCGGGCTCCTCACGCACCGTCTGCAGCGCAGTCAGGCGCGCCACCAGATCCGGCAGGTTGTTGGAGCCGACCGCTTCCGCGGCTTCGATCTCGTCATATGCGAAACCGCGCTGGCCCAGGACGTGCCGGGTGCGGTCCGCGAGGAAGCTCTGCAGCTCCCGCAGCACCTGTTCCGCGCCACGGCTCGCTGGCTCCTCCCCTGCGTCCGGCCGAGCCAGCGAATCGCCGAACAATAGGACCGCGCGAGCGGCCATCAAATCGAGATCTAGCTCCAGGTTGGCATCGATGACAATGCGTATCAAACCCTGGGTCAATCGTCGCAGCCCAAACGGATCGCGGCTGCCACTCGGCGCCCGATCGATACTCGAGAAGCCGACCAGCGTATCGAGGCGGTCGGCGACCGCAACCACCTGGCCCGCGCGGTCAGACGGTATGGGCTGCATGCGATAGTGCTGTGAGATCGCCGTGCAGATGGCGTCGACGTACCCCTCCTCACGGGCGAAGATGCCTCCGATCGTGCCTCGCAGGGACGGAAAATCCTGGACGACCCTGGTGGTCAGGTCGGTCTTCAGCAGGCTGGCGGCTTCTTGTGCGGGCTCGAGCACGTCATCCCATCCCAGCTCCTGGCACACCAGCTCGACCAGGGCCCGCGTACGGGTGGCTTTTGATGCGTAGGCGCCCAGCCGCGGATGCAGCTCGAGATCTTCCAGCAGCCTCAGGCGCTCGGCGAGCGTCACGCGGCGGTCAGCATCGTAGTTGAAGCGCGCATCGACCAGGCATCCGTCGACGGCCCGCTCGTAGCCCGATCGCACCCGACCCGCGGGATCATCAGCGCGATCCATGACGGTCAAAAAGGCCGGTCGCAGTCCCTCGGCGCCGCGCAGGGCGAAGCAGCCGAGCCTGCTGCCGAGGGCTGCCAAGAAGATCTCTTCCGGCAGGCGCAGGTGTTCGGGATCGAGCTCACCGAACAGCACGCCGGGAATCTCGCAGCTGCCAACGAGCTGCTCCAATAGCTCATCGCCGCCCTCCAGCTCGACGGCGAGCTCGTCGGTGATCCTGCCTATCGCGGTCTCGATCGCCTGCCTGCGGGCCTCGGGCAGGACTTCGATACCGAGCTCCCGCAGCCGGCGCAGATAGTCCTCGAAGTCTGTGACTGGGAAGGTCTCGGGCGACAAAACCGGATGGCCCGCGGTCGTCGCACCGGCGACCGTATCGAGCGCCTCGAACCCTAGGACCTCACCCTCGAGCAGCGACAGGAAACCTCGAATGCCGCCGCCCGCGCGCACAGCTGGCCACCAGTCGAGCTCCGCCAGAACGTTCGGCACCAGCGTCGAAAGCACCTCCTCGAGAGGAAGGCCCGGAATGTGGCGCACAAAGCCGACGTAAGCCCCCCGCTCGGTTTTGATCTCACGCAGGTCTTCGAGCGCTGCACCCACTCGGTCAGCAAACCTTAGCAGGGCCTCGGTAGGCTCACCGTCATCGTAGGCGACTTCGAGGGCCGGACCGATCTCGCGCTGCTCGCGATCGGCTGAGACCTCGGGCAACCCGGCGAAGCAGACCATCATCCGCCGGGGCGTCATGCCGGTCGTGACCGTTGCGGGTCCAAGCCCACGACCCATCAGGTCTTCGAACAGCCGCGTTGTGAGCCGCTTCGTCAGCTTGAAGACATGCTGGCGAGGCATCTCCTGGAAGCGTACTTCGAGCAGGTATTCCGACATCACTCCCTCTTCTTGCGCCGCCTGGAGGGGGGCCTCCGCGTCTTGCGGCGACGTGACCGCTGGCTCGTTGCGCCTTCGGACTCGGACTCAGACTCGGACTCGGGATCCCCCAGACTAGAAGCCTCAGTGTCGGAGCCTTCCGAGGCCGACGCTTCAACAACACGATCCGCTGCTGTAGCCTCTTCAGGGGAAGTCTCGTCAACCGTAGACGCTTCAACGGCAGGCTCCTCAGCCCCAGTCGTCAACGCTTCGGCGTCTGCAGAGACTTCTTGGGTAGCTTCACCTTCCTGGGTCGCCTCACCTTCCTCGATCGCCTCACCAGGCACCTGCGGCTCCTCGGAGACGTCTTCACGTTCGCTACCGGTCTTGCCGGCTTCGCGCGCCGCGTTCGCCAGGCTCAGTCCAGCTGCCGCCACCACCAGCTCCCGAACCCGATCGAGGAAACCAGCCCGCTCGCGAGGAGCGATCTCGCCTCGTACCTCGAGGGTGTCGATGAGCTCTAGGCTACGTACCGCCAGCTCGTAGGCGGGCTCCGCCAAACCGGCCTCCACGCAGCGCTCCGCGTCCAGGTCCAGGGCCCGCAGGCGATCCCTCAGCTCCGTCCCTCCAGCAATCTCGAAAAGGTATCGCGAAACCTCTTCCTCGCGGCGCCGATGCAGCGCGCCGCGCTCGTCTCCCCACCCCTGCCAGGCGATGTCGAACGCGCTGTGCACTCCTTGGATCAGCATTAGCAGGCGCTCGATGCCGTAGGAGATCTCAATGCCCACGGGCTCGAGCGGACACTCGGCGAGCTGCTCCAGATACGTCAGGCGCGTCACCCCCAGGCCGTCGATCAACGCGTGCCACCCCTCCCCTTTGACGCCCAGCGATCGCGGCTCCCAGTGCCACTCTGCCCATTTGATTTCGTGCTGACGCAGCTCCAGGCCGCTGGCGGCCAGACTCTCCAGGTAGAGCGACTGGAGATCTTGCGGAGCCGGTTTCAAAATCACTGCGAACTGATGGTGCCGGTTCAGGCGATAGGGATGCTGCCCGCGGCGGCCATCGAGCGGACGGCGGACCGGCTGCAGGTAGGCCGCGCGCCAAGCTTCGCGCCCCAAGAGGCTGAAGAACGTATCGGGATGCAGCGCCGCGAACGGTATCTGGAAGTCGCACGGCGTCAGCTCCGCGCAGCCCTGCTCTCGCCAGAACGCCTGGAGCCTCCGCACAACCTCCTGCAGGCTCGGAGGGTCGCCGTCCGGGGCTCGGCTCTGCATCGGATTCACCGTCTCACGCCCCGTTCACGGAAGCAGCGCCCGGCGAGGGAACGCTGGTCAGAGTCTGTTTCATGACGCGGTAGCTCTTGAGCTCGGACTGCAGGAATTGGCGACGGATCCGGGCACAAAGCGTTTCGATCTCCTTGAGACAGCTCGGTGCAAATGGTCGTTCGGACATCGCGCTGAGATTCTCGCGCGCGCTGCGCCACAGGAACTCCATCTCCGCCGGCCCGACCGACAGGCCGCGGTGTCCTTGGGCACACTTCGGGCAGACCAGAGCGGCTTCGGACTCCAGCAGTACGGCGCGATCCTCGAACGCCTGACCGCAGAGCGGGCATTCACGAGGCGTCGGAAAGATGCCGTTGAGCCGCAGCACCCAGACCTCGAAGTAGCGTGCCGCCAGGTTGCGGTCACACCCGGCGAGCAGAGCTTCGAGGGTCGCGTCCAGCAGGCGAAAGGAGGTCGCGGAGTCTTCGTTCTCCTGCGCAAACTCCATCATGTGCTCAGCCAAGTAGCTGCCTAGCAAGATGCCCTCTAGATCCGCCTGCAGCGCCGAAGCCGGTCGAATCAGCTCGACGTCGGAGATACGCACCAGATCTCGCCCTTCCTTTTCGAACCAGGTGACGGCCACCTTGGACAATGGCTGTAGCTGCCCCGCGAATCGACTGTATTTGGTCCTGGCACCGCGCGCCACGCCTCGCTTCTTGCCGTACTCGGCGGTGAGGAAGCATACGATCCGATCGCGTTCCTGAAGGTTGAACACGTCGAGCAGCAGGCCCTGGGCGCTCGAGCTCTTCATCTCCCCGAACGCTAGAAGCTCAAGACATTGAAGAACAGACTGGCGAGGTAGAAATAGACGATCACGCCGAGCACGTCGTTGGCGGTCGTCACCAAGGGGCCGGAAGCGACCGCCGGATCGAAGCCGATGCGCTGGAAGACGACCGGAATCAAGACACCGTTGAGCGAGGCCAGCTGAACCGACAGAAAGAGTGACGAGCCGACCGCCAGCGAGATCAGCGGGTTGCGGCCGAACCCGAAGGCGACCGCGGCGACCACCACCGAGCAAATGATCCCGAGCAGCGCACCGACTTTGACCTGCTGCCACAAGAAGTGCCGGATGTGGCCTTGGCCGAGGCTGAGGCGACCGGTCGCCAGCCCGCGCACGGCAATCGTCGATGTCTGCGAACCGATGTTCCCCGCCATGCCCATGATCACCGGCACGAAGGCGATCAGGGCAGCCAGCTGAACGTTGCCGAAGGTCTCCTCGAAACGCGCCATGACCAGACCCGCCAGCAGCAGGCCGCCCATGTTGAAGATGATCCAGGGTAAGCGAATGCCGGCAACGCGCAGCGACCGGTCTTGGTAAACGATCTCGTTCTCCGAGGTACCGGCCATCTTGAGGATGTCTTCGGTCGCCTCTTCCTTGAAAACGTCGACGATGTCGTCGATGGTCACGATTCCCACCAGCCGGCCGTCGTCGTTGACCACCGGGATCGCCAGCAGGTCGTAGCGCGCCGCGAGCTGCGCGACCTCTTCCTGATCGGTCGAGGTGTGGACCTTGATGATCGAGGCGTTCATGATCTCACCGAGGGTATGGTCAGGCTCGGCGAGTAGCAGTTGACGCAGCGGGGTCACCCCGATCAACCGATCGTTGCGGTCGACCACATAGAGGTACGAGATCATGTCGACGTCGGCGGCAGCCTGGCGCAGCTGCGCGATAGCGTCGGAGGTGACGGTCTCCTCCTCCAGCGCGACGAATTCCGAATCCATGATGCGGCCGGCGGTATCGTCCTCATAGGTCAGCCGCGCCTGCACCTCGGAGAAGCGCTCTTCGAGGTCGACGATCTCGAGCACCTGCTCCTTGAGCTCCGCGGGCAGGGCTTCGAGCAGGAAGACGGCATCGTCGACGGCGGCCAGCTCGAGCAGCTTGGCGACCTGCTCCAGGCTCATTTGCTCCAAGATCGCGAGCCGCGTCTCGGGCTCGAGCTCGATCAAGACATCGCTCGCCGCCTGCGAGTAGTCATCGATCAGGATCTTGAACAGACCAAACTGCTCGCCGGGAGTGAAGGCGCGCAGCATGACCGCAACGTCTTCGGATCGCACCTCGGCCAGCATCTTGGAGATCCGGCGGCGGGCCCCTCGTCGCAACAGCCGACGAACGGTAATTCCAAGCCGCTCCGCACGGTGCGAGACGTTCGACGTCTGGATCGTGGCCGATACTTGCATGGGGAGCCGATCGTACCAAAAGAACCGTCGAGCGATTCGCTCTAGCGGAAGACGCGCGAATCGCGTTTTCAGCTTCTAGCTTGCGACCGTGGAGCCCTGCTTGGCCAAGTCGGCGTAGAGCCGAGCATAGACTCGATGGCCATAGCGCCCGAACGCCTCGAAGTAGCCCGAGTACCACTGGCAGAGAGAAGCCCCGGCCGCCAACGACTGGTCGACGTCAGCCGCGCTCTCGACCCCACCGGTGCGCACGACGTGAAACTCGTAGCTCGGCGGCTGGCGCTCGAGGGCACCTACGGCCGCCTTCACCAGAGCCAGGGAATCGGCCTTCAGAAGCCGCCCGCTCAACCCGCCGCCAAACGACCGCGTGAAGTAGTCGAAGAGTCGCACTTCCGAACGCTCGAGCTCAGCACGATGGCGGCTGTAAGCGACCGAAGTGTTGCCAAAGTTGACGCCGTCGAAGCCGGTCTCGACGAGTATCGCGATCAGCTCTTCGACATCCTCCAACGCCGTGTCGCACGACAGCTTGACGATCACCGGTAGCCGGCGCGGACGGCGGCTGAGGAATCCGTCCGCCAGCGCCTGCAAGCGGGCTCGTACCGCAGCCATGCCACCCGGATCCTCAGCGGTATTGGGGCAGCTCTCATTGACTTCCAGGAAATCGACGCCAGACGCTTCGTAGTCGTTCATCGCCGTCACCAGCTGAGCGAGCTTGTCGTCTTCCGAGACTTCCGGCTCTGGACAGGCGGCGACGCTGGCGCCGATCGGGCAGCCCTCGCGACGCTCCAGACGCGCCAGGCGCCGAGCGACGGCGCGATGCCCGTCATTCGGCAGACCGAGCCAGTTCGATGCTGCCCCGGAGCGCGGATAGGGCAGGAACGGCTGCTTCACCCCGAAGCGTCGGTTGCCGGTGCGACGCAAATGAGTCGTTGTGCCGGCGAGGTAGCCGCCAGCGCCCTGTCGCGCCACCAGCTCGTAGCCCTCGCCGTTCTTGAACATGCCGGCAGCATTGAGCAACGGCGAGCGAAAGTGCAGCCCCCAGACGGTCTGGTCCCATCCCGAAACGCGCAGCGCACGGCGCGGTGGAAGCCTGCTGAGCGCCGTGAGAAAGCGCTTACGGTTCGTCGAATAGAGCCGCACCGCTAGCGCTGGCGGCAGGCGCGTCAAGATGGGACGCAGGCGCGACTCCCAACCCGCGAGCAGCTCGACACCCACGCCTCACCCCTTGTTGGAGCCGGGAAGGCGGACGCTGCGCTGCTCCGGATCCCTAGCCGGCCGATAGAAGATCGCCACGTGGCCGACGCCACCTACGTTCTCGCTCCCCAGCTCGGCGTCGATCTCTTCGGCCTGCTGGCGCCGAATCTCGCGGTCAGCGTCGAGCTTGACTTTGATCAGCTCGTGGCTCTCCAGCCCGGCGTCGAGGTGCTCGAGCACTCCGCGAGTCAAGCCGTCCTTGCCAACGCGCACCAGCGGCTTCAGGCTATGGGCCAGGCCCCGCAAGTACTTCCTCTGGGCACCGGTCAGCTGAGACATTTCGGACTCCTTCCTACCTCGCGACGCTCTCGCGGCTTGGCTCTCCCGCCCCTCATCCTTCGACACCATGCTCGGAGGCTACCCGATCGTAGTGGTTGATCACCTTGCGCACGTAAGCCCGCTTCTCGCCGTAGGTGCCGGGATAGAAGCTGCGCTTGAAGCCATAGATGATCAGATTTCGCAGCTCGGCCGGCGCGATGTGGAATGCCTCGCAAGCCTGGGCGATCTCCTGGGTCACCGAAGTCCAGGACACCAAGCGGTTGTCCGTGCACAGCGTCACCGAGAGCTTGTCGCGCACCATGCGGCCAAAGGGATGATCCTCTACCCGGCGCAGCTCCGGCATGGTCTGCATATTGGACGTGATGCATACCTCGAGGGTGATGCGTCGATCCGCAACGTACTCCGCCAGGCGGCGCACGTAGCGCTCGGGATCCCCCTCGTCGTGCACCAGATTGCTGGAATAGAGATGCGTGCCGTGCCCGATGCGATCGGCGTTCAAGCGGGTAATGGCCTGAAACATGCTCTCCGGACCGTAGGCTTCGCCGGCGTGCACCGTCGTCTTGAGGAAGTTCCGCTTGGCATATTCAAAGGCCTGCTCGTGATCCTGTGCCGGATTGCCGGCCTCGGCGCCCGCCAGATCGAAACCCACGACCGGCAGCCCGGACTGATCGCGCACCTCCACCACCGAGCGCGCCAACGCCATCGAGGCGACTCCGTAAACCTCCTTGGCGGGGAAATGCCCCAGTGCCGCCAGCAGATTCTTGTAGTAAGGCGCAAAGCCGCCGGTGAACATGCGCATAGCGCAGGCGATGATGCCGTAGCGAAACGGCGGCACGCTGCCGGACTTGACGGCTTCCGTGGCCTCGTGCTCGCGCCGCACGCGATCGAAGCCCTTGTCGACCGCTGCAATGATCTGCGCGATGTCCAGGCCGGGACGCACGTGGAGCTGTGGCGCGAAGCGCACCTCGACATAGAGGACGCCTTCCGCCAGGCTGTCCTCGGCCAGCTCGTACGCTACCCGCTCCAAAGCTTCGGGCGTTGACAGCACCGGGCTGGTATAAGCGAAGCCGTGGAGATAGTCCGGGAGATCGCGGTAGCTCTCCTTGAACACCAGCTCGCGAAGGCCTTCAGGGGTGTAGGACGGCAGCTTCAGGTCCTGCTCCTGCGCCAGCTCGATGAGAGTCGGTAGACGCAACGAGCCATCGAGATGGACATGCAGGTCGGTCTTCGGAAGGGCCTCAATAAACTCGCGAGAATAGGGAGCCTCTGTAAATTGCGTCATGCACTTTCCTCCTGGTCGCCTCGAAGGATGTCAAGGTTCACCCACATGAGCAACGAGATTCTGAGGCCACGGGCCATGAGCTCGATTCGAGCTGGACGCCGCAGCGGCCCTTTCTGGATTCCGGAGGGACGTCGTGCTACCATCCGGCTGATCCGAGCCGGACGGTCGACGTGGTCATCAAGATCTTTCACCCCGTCTACGTATCAGGTCTGGAACCCTGCAGCACCCGATACCAACCCACGTCACGGCCACTCCCAACAGGGCTCGTATCTCGCAAGTGGTCCAACAAAGCAGTGGTCCAACAAAGCGGTGGCCCAATGAAGCAGTGGTCCAAAGCACCAGCGGGCCGGAGATGTGGTCCACAAACGCGGTGGGACGAGAAGCTAAACGAGCCGAGGACAGAATGCGGCAACCGATCAATTCGCGTCCACGGCGCTCATTGAAACTCTTGAGATAGATGACCAGCCTAGCCTCCACCCCAAAAGCTGAAATCGTCGTCGGACCGCTGACCCGCGACGACGTCCTCGACGACTATCGCATCGCTTACAGGAGCCGCCAGGCCAGTCTGATCGGGCGCAAAGAGGTGCTCACCGGCAAAGCCAAGTTCGGCATCTTCGGGGACGGTAAGGAGGTGGCCCAGCTGGCCATGGCGCGGGCGTTCCAACCCGGCGATCTGCGCTCGGGCTACTACCGAGATCAGACGTTCATGCTGGCGTCGGGGCTGCTCACCGTCGAGCAATTCTTCGCTCAGCTTTATGCCGACCCCGACCCAAGCCACGATCCGGCCTCGTCCGGGCGTCAGATGAATGCCCACTTCGCGACCCCGACGGTCGACGCCGAAGGTGGCTGGCTACGCCTCAGTGAGCGTCGCAACTCCTCGGCCGACTGCTCCCCAACGGCTTCTCAAATGCCGCGTCTGGTCGGGCTAGCCTACGCCTCGCGGCTCTTCAGGCAGCTCGACGAGCTCAAGCACCTGGACGGCTTCTCGAAGGACGGCAACGAGATTGCCTTTGGTACCATCGGCAACGCCAGCTGCGCCGAAGGCATGTTCTGGGAAGCGATCAACGCTGCTGGCGTCCTGCGCTGCCCACTGCTGATGTCCATCTGGGACGACGAGTACGGCATCTCGGTGCACAACGAGCACCAGATCACCAAGCAGGATCTTTCGGCCCTGCTCTCTGGCTTCCGCCGTGAGGCCGACTCCTCCCAGGGCTACGAGCTTCACACTGTCAAGGGCTGGGACTACCCTGCGCTGTGCGAGACCTACCGGCGGGCAGCCGAAACCGTGCGTCGCGAGCACGTTCCGGCGGTCATCCACGTGGTCGAGGTCACCCAGCCGCAGGGCCATTCGACGTCCGGCAGCCACCAGCGCTACAAGTCGACGGAACGCTTGGAGTGGGAGCGCCAGCACGACTGCTTGCGACGCATGCGTCACTGGATACTCGACGAGGGTTTGATCTCCGCCACCGAGCTCGACGAGCTCGAGCAACAAGACAAGGCTGAGGTCCAAGCCGCCCAACGCCACGCCTGGAAAGCCTTCATGGAGCCCGTCCATCGCCAGCTCGGCACGCTGCTGGGCCTGATCGATGCCGTCGCTCAGCAGTCGAGTCAACGCGAAGAGGTGGAGCGCATCGCTACCGCGGTGGGCCGCATACCCAACCCGGTCCGGCGCAACCTCGCCAGCGCGGCATGGGAAGTCCTCTTCACCGTGCGCGACGAAGACCTGCCCGCCAAGAGCGCCCTGATCGAGTGGAGTCGCGGCCTGGATCGCCAGGGGAAAGAAACCTACGGCACTCATCTCTACAGCGAATCAGCCGAGCGTGCGCTGGACGTTCCCGCGGTCGCCGCCACCTTCGATGCCGACGCCACGAGCCTCAACGGCTCTGAGATCCTCAACCGCTGCTTCGCAGCTGCCTTCGAACGGGTCCCCGAGCTGATCGCCTTCGGCGAAGACGTCGGGCAGCTCGGCGATGTCAATCAAGGCATGGCCGGCTTGCAAGAGCAGTTTGGCGAGCTGCGGGTTTCCGACACAGGAATTCGCGAGTGTACGATCCTCGGTCAGGCCATCGGCATGGCCATGCGAGGACTGCGGCCACTGGCTGAAGTGCAGTACCTCGACTACCTGGCCTACGCTCTGCAGATCATCTCCGACGACCTGGCAACCCTGCGCTACCGCACGCGCGGTGCCCAGAAAGCACCGGTGATCATCCGCACCCGCGGTCACCGGCTGGAAGGCATATGGCACAGCGGTTCGCCGATGGCCGCCATCCTCGGCATGTTGCGCGGCGTCTATGTCTGCGTGCCACGCAACATGACCCAGGCCGCGGGCTTTTACAACACCCTGCTGCAGTCCGACGACAGCGCTCTAGTGATCGAAGTGCTGAACGGCTACCGCAGCAAGGAAAAACTTCCGTCAAACCTCGCCGAGATGACTCTACCTCTCGGCGTGCCCGAAGTCTTGCGCCCGGGTAGCGACGTCACCGTCGTGACCTATGGCGCCTGCTGCCGCCTCGCCCTCGAGGCTGCCGACAAGCTCGCCGCGGTCGGCATCGAGGTCGAGCTGATCGACATCCAGACCTTGTTACCGTTCGACCGTCCCGGAGTGATCGGCGAGTCCCTGCGTCGCACCCACCGCATCGTCTTCCTCGACGAAGACGTTCCCGGAGGCGCCACCGCCTTCATGATGCAGCAGGTGCTCGAGAACCAGCAGGGCTACCACTGGCTCGACGCCGAGCCCAGGACGCTCACCGGCGCCGAGCACCGGCCATCCTACGGGTCCGACGGCGACTACTGGTCGAAACCGAATACCGAACAAATCTTCGCAACCGTTTACGAATTGATGAACGAGGCTGAACCTGAACGGTTCCCGATCTTCTATCGCTGAGACGCCCGCAGCCCGATGGCCCGTGGCGCAGCTAGGGGATCGTCAGAAGCGGGCAAGGCAACCGGCAACTCACGGCTACGAGGGCATCGACTGCGTCGATGCTCTTGGCCGAAGTGTGCCTGCCCTCGCCTGCTCGGCCGTTCGCACACGGCCTCTCCACGGCACCGCGTCCGCGCGCTGCCCACCGAACCCAATGTCACCAGAGCGCACTCCGGGATCTGGCCCACGCCTCCCGGCGCTCGGAGAAAGTAACTCACTTGACTACCAGAATGCTGATCAACGCCCAGCGGGCCGAGCAGGTACGCGTGGCGATCGTCCACGGCAACGAGCTCAAGGATTACCAGGTCGAGATCACCGATAGGAATTTGTGCCGCGGCAACATCTACCGCGGAATCGTCGCCAACATTCAGCCCAGCCTCGCAGCAGCCTTCATCGACATCGGAGAGGACCGCCACGGCTTCCTGCCGGTGGCCGACGTTCAGCCGGCTGCCTACCACCGCCAGCCGCCCGAAGACGTCAAGCGTCCGCGAATCGACCAGGTACTCGAGCGAGGCAAACCGATCCTGGTGCAGGCCACCAAAGACAGCGGCGGCACCAAGGGTGCTGCGCTGTCTACCAGCGTCGCCCTCGCCGGCCGCTACCTCGTGCTGACGCCGTTCGACGACGTCAGCGGCATCTCGCGCAAAGCCGAAGACGATAAGTCTCGCAAGAAGATACGGCAGCGATTGAGCAAGCTCAACCTGCCCGACGGCCACGGCGTGATCGTGCGCACCAACGGTATAGAGCAGAACCAGACCACCCTGAGCCGCGACCTCAACGCCCTGCTGCGAATGTGGAAGCGGGTCAACACCGAGTACAAGAAGGGCCGCGGTAGCAAGCTGATCTACAGCGATCAGGACTTGATCGTTCAGGCCTTGCGCGACTACCTCGACTCGTCGATCGCGGAAGTCATCGTCGACGATGACAGCGTCTATGAGAAAGCTCGCACCTACATGCGGGCCTTCATGCCGCGCTCCAAGACCAGCCTCATCCGCTATGAAGAGCGCCTGCCGCTGTTCACGCGCTACCGTATCGAACCGCAGATCGAGACCATCTACGAACGTAGCGCGCCGCTGCCTTCCGGCGGCTCGATTGTGATCGACGCCACCGAGGCCCTGACCGCCATCGACGTCAACTCCGGCCGTGCGACCCAGCGCGGCGACCACGACGAATCGATCCTCAACGTCAACATCGAGGCTGCCCACGAAGTTGCGCGCCAACTGCGGCTGCGCGACATCGGCGGTCTGGTGGTCGTCGACTTCATCGACATGCGGACCCGGCGCCACCAGTCCAAGCTCGAGAAGGTCATGCGCGACGCCATGAAGGTCGACAAGGCCCGCTACAGCGTCGGGCGTATCAGCCCCAACGGCCTGCTCGAGATCAACCGCCAGCGCATCAAGCAAGCGCTGCACCAGCGCACCCACCGCCCCTGCCCGACCTGCTTTGGCGCTGGGACAGTGCCGAGCGCCGAATTCGCCGCCGCCACTCTGCTCGGCAAAATCGAAGCCCGCGTCGCGCCGGGATTGATCGAGCGCGTCACGGTCGCCGTGCACCCCGAGATCGCCGACGCCCTGCAGAACCAGCATCGCGCTCGCCTCGCCGCTCTCGAAGCCGAATTCCAGCTGCACATCGAGATCATCTCCGCCACCAACTTCAAGCGTTCGGAAGAGCGTATCGACTACCAGCAGCGCGAGAACGCCATCGTCCCCAAGCCCGTCGCGCCGGCACTGTCGTCGTCAGACCTCGCTGCTGGCGGCCAGGCGGCAGCCCTCACCGCGCAGGATGCCGCCGAAGAAGCCGACAGCCCACCCGAGAAAAAGACTCGCAAACGTCGGCGCCGCCGCAAGACCAAGGCCCAGAAAGAAGCCGAGGCTCGCGCCGAGAACGCCGCCGAGGCGCCGGAGGAAGAGGCTGAAGAGCCCAAGACCAAAGGCCGCGGTCGAGGCAGATCCAAGACCAAGGAACAGGCCAAGGCGAAGGGTAAGGCCAAGGAGCAGGCCACAGACCGAGCCGCGGGCAAAGACCAGGAGGCGGAGGCCTCTGAGGCTACCGAAGAAGCTGTCGACGCACAGACAGAATCCGCCGAAGGCGAAGACTCCACCCCCAGCAAGCCCAGTCGTTCACGCCGCCGGCGCCGCGGCGGTCGCCGCACCCGCCGCAGCAGCTCCCAAAACGGCGACGCCGCCGCTCCCCCGCCCGAAGCTCAGGCTCCAGCCCATCAGGGCGACGCCCTGGACTGGAACGCCGGCCTCGTCGACTCCCCGGGGCCCGCTGGAGACGAAGCCGCCACCGAATCCGCTCCCGCCGCCGAGGCGTCGTCGAACGGTGATCAAGAGACCAGCAAGCCCCGCCGTCGCCGTCGTTCGCGTCGCTCCCGCAAGCCCGCTACTGACGAAGACGCCCAGCCAACCCACGACGGCGCCTGGCAGTCTGCTCTCGGCCAGCCCCACCTCAGCGCCGAGCCCGAGGACACCACACAGTCCCGGCGCTCCCCCCTGCGCCGGGACCGCAGCAGTACCCTGCGCTGGCAATGGTGGGGAGGCGACGAGTCCGAGCCCAACGTCGGCGGCGAGCTCCCCGCCATCTTCAAAGACACCGAAGAAGCCTAGTTGGCTCACCGGGCAGCTTGTAATACTATTTTGCCCAGATCCTGTTCCGGGATCGTCTAATGGCAGGACGGCAGCCTTTGGAGCTGCTTATCTAGGTTCGAATCCTAGTCCCGGAACCATCGCCCCTTACGCTGGCCTACTCTCGTTTTCTCCAGACTACTCTAACTGGTTGACCACAAAGCATTTACCGCCTTAGGGTGGGTGCATGGTCAACGTTCGATTACGCCAGCTTACTCCCCCAGTTGGTTACTTGTGGGTTACTCAAGGCCCAAGTAACCGACATCAGACCACCTCCTTCAGCCAGCCCTGGGGGTCAGCCCCATGAAGGTCCGGCTCAACAAGCGGACCATTGACGAGGCGGTCTATGAAGCACCGGGAAGCTGCTACTTATGGGACACGGAGCTCACCTCTTTTGGCCTGAGGATCTATCCGACGGGCAAGAAGTCCTTCGTCGTCTCCTACTGGAGCCGCGGAAGGAGACGCTTCTATGTCCTTGGACAATACGGCAAGCTGACTCTGCCCCAGGCTCGCGAAGCTGCTCTCGAGATCTTCCTACTTGTGCGCCGGGGCCAAGATCCTGCCGCCGATCGACGCGAAGCCAACCACGCCCCGACCGTCGCTGACCTTGCCGACCGTCATATCAGCGACCATGCCAAGATCAAGAACAAGCCCCGCAGCGTCAAGAGAGCTCGCCAGCTGTGGGACAGTGCGGTGTTGCCCAAGCTCGGCAAGCGCAAGGTCAAGGACATTCAGCGGGCCGACGTCGCCAAGCTGATTACCGACATGGCTAACCGACCGGCCTTAGCCAACAAGGTCATCTCGCTGCTGTCGAAGTCGTTCAACTTGGCTGAGATCTGGGGCTGGCGCTCGGAGGGCACCAACCCGTGTCGCCACGTCCAGCGCTTCAAAGAAGAGAGTCGAGAGCGCTACCTATCAGAGGCCGAGCTCGGCCGGCTTGGTGATGTTCTCACTGAGGCCGAGCAGGGTTGGGGCACATCGCCGCATGCAATCGCCGCCATCCGACTTCTTATCCTTACCGGATGCCGCAGCGCAGAGATCCTGAAGCTGAGGTGGGATGAGGTCGACTTCGAGCGTTGCTGTCTGCATCTCAGCGACTCCAAGACTGGCAAGCGGACCGTCATGCTCAATACAGCCGCGCTGCAAGTCTTGGCTAGCGTCGAGCGCTTCGAAGACAACCCCCACGTCATCGTAGGGTCCAAGCCGGGAAGCCACCGCGCATCACTCCAGAACGTCTGGCCACGTATCTGTCGCGAAGCCCAGCTCGAAGATGTTCGTGTTCACGATCTGCGCCACACCTACGCCAGCTACGGCGTCAACGCGGGACAGAACTTACCAGTCATCGGCAAGCTCCTCGGCCACACCAAGATTACGACCACCCAACGCTATGCCCATCTGGCCGATGATCCGCTGCGCCAAGCGAACGAACAAATTGGAGCGACGTTGGCGGCAACGATGAGCGGCCGAGCAAGGGCACCGGTCACGACAATCTCACGTGCCCAAGGCTAGGCTACCCTCCTCAGGCCCTTCTTGACTGTTGTGGCGCTTGTAATAGTCGCTCTGGCGAGCCCGATTCCCCGCCTGCTTGCACTCCGCATTCGGACAGTAGGTTCGACGACCCTGCTGAGGTTTCCGCGACGGTACGAAAGGATACCCGCAAGCGTCGCACATTGCGACATGGTTGGCACCACTGATTGCCGCCAAGATCTGAACGCCAAGAAGCCCAAAGGTACCGCCGGTCAGCTGCATTGCCGAATTCGGTGACTGAGGCTCCCAGTCCCACGGGATCTCAGGCCTGACATTACCGAGGTACATCCACTCATCGAGCACCGGCTTGAGAAAAAGCCACATCCCACGCGAGACCAAAGTGTTGTCTGGAAAGTTCATCAAAAGTTCGATCTCCTCAGGCACCTCTCCTGACGCTGATCCCGTCAGCAGCAGTTTCAACGCTTCAATCGGGGGCTTCGTCTTCCTCCGGATAGCAGCTCCGACTGTAACCATGGCTCGCGCCCGCTCGACGTAGAAGTACCAACGATTC
>JBCCEE010000049.1:0-29780 GCA_039030415.1 Acidobacteriota bacterium | reverse complement strand
CTGGTCGCCGACTCGAGCGACGAGGAGCGGCGTATCTGGTCGTCGTTCCAGGACAGCATCGCCAACATCTATGTCCACACCGATGACCGGGTGATGCCCCACGACCGCGAGGACTGGGCGGCGATCCTCTACCGCCTGCGCCGCGACCAGAACGCCCAGGTAGAGTTCACCGTCTGGACCAGCCGGGTCGGCGAATTCGACACGGAGACCCAGATCTTCCAGTCGTGGAACCCGGTGATCATGCCGGCGGAAGACAAGATCCTCTACCGCAACCAGCTGATCCGGGTGCTGCCTACCGTCGACTCCCAGAAGTACCTGGAGACGGACATCCCGCAGCTCCAGGGCAAGCGCAACCTCTGGTTTACGGGCACCTGGGCGGTGCCCAACGCCGGCTCCTACCTGGAGGAGGGCGTCCAATCGGCGCGACAGATCGCACGCCAGCTGCAGGCAGCCTAAGCGGCGGCCAAGAACGGGCCGACGTGGGCCGCGACCTCTTCCGGCAGGCTGAGCGGCAGGTAGTGACCGTGGTCGAGCCACACCAGTCGAGCGTCGGGCAGGACCTCGACCGCACGCTCACCGAAGCTCGACGGCACGACCTCGTCGTGTCGCCCGTGGATCACCAAGCAGGGCGCTTCGACCCCCGGCAGCAGGGCTGCCGTCCGCCCCAGGATCTCCTCGGGGTCTCCCCAGCGCAGGATGCGGAGCAGACGCCGGCTGCCCGCAACGCCGCGGAACGGCCGCCGGAACGCGTCGAAGATCTCGCGCATCGCCGGTCGAGACGAGTCGATTCCCCTCTGGAGCACGCCGCTCCACATGATGAAGACCACCAGCGGGGCGAGCATCTCTCCCAGCCCCTTCACCTGCAGCAGATGGAAAGGCCAGATGCGCCGAAATTCGGGGAAGACCGGAGGTGCCACCAGGGCCATGCGCTCGACCCGCCGCGGGTAGGCCACCGCGTAGTGGACCGCGAGCGCCGAGCCGGCGTCGTGGCCGACCACGTGCCAAGAAGGAAACCCCAGCTCCTCGCGCAGGCCCTCGACCTGCTGCGCCACGTCGTCGAGACACAGCGAACCCTCGGGAGGAAGCGTCGTCTCGCCGAAGCCCGGGAGATCCACCGCGATGCAGGTGTAGCGGTGCTCGAGATCATCGACCACGTAGTGCCACAGCCGGCCGCTGGTCGGAATGCCGTGCAGCAGGACAATCGGCGGACCGCTTCCCCGGACGGAATGAAACAATGTTTGCGCCCCCCTCGGAATCTGATCGAATGGCGTCGGGCTCATCGAGCCACGGGATCTTGCCATATGGTACCATGGCTAATTACAGATAGATTGACCAGGAGCTCAGAACTCCATGCGACGATTCTTTAAGCGGCTGGGAGGCGAAAGCCGCCGCTCGCAGCGCGGCGAGGGTCAGGCGCGGACGTCGAAAGACAACATCAGCACTGAAGTCCACGACCATGTTTTCCTGATCGGCCTCGATCGAGCCAAGAAGCGCAACTCCATCACTCCCGACATGGCCCGCGAGCTGGGCCGGGCCTACGGCGAGTACGAGCGTAGCGACTGCCGCTGCGCGGTGGTCTTCGCCGACGGTGACGACTTCTCGATCGGCCTCGATCTCAAGGCCATGCGCCCGGAGATGAAGCGCGAGTCCTGGGCACCGGAGGAGGAGGGGCAGCTCCATCCCTGGGGGCTGACGCCGCCCTACCGCACGAAGCCCATGGTCGCCGCGGTTCAAGGCTACTGCTACACCGCCGGCCTCGAGCTAGCGCTGGCGTGCGACATCGTGATTGCGGCCGAGAATGCCCGCTTTGGCCAGCTCGAGATCCGGCGCGGCATGATGCCTTTCGGCGGTGCCACCACCCGGCTGGTCGAACGCGCCGGCTGGGGCAACGCCATGCGCTATCTCCTGACCTCGGACGCCTTCGACGCGCAGGAGGCCTATCGCATCGGCGTGATTCAGGAGATCGTCGAGAGCGGCCGCCAATTGGAACGCGCCATCGAGCTCGCCGAGCTGATCTCGATCCAGGCCCCGCTGGGGGTCCGCGGCACCCTAGAGGCGGCCCACCGAGCGGTCTACGAGGGGCACGAGGCGGCCCACGCGGCCCTCGACCGCCAGCGGCTGGAGATCGTCGAGTCGAACGACATCCGTGAAGGCATGATGGCGATGATGCAGAAACGCAAGCCCAAATACACCGGGACCTGAGTCGCGGGAGGCATTTCGCTCGCGGCGTGAAACCTGAAAGACGACAGAGCTGATGGAGGGAAGACGGATCCAGGCGACAGCAGCGGCGGTGGCAATTGTGGCCACGGGACTGTCGCTCAACGGCTGTACTGGCGGCCTCGAGGATCTGGGCGCATTCGACGTCGCCTCGACGGTCGAGCACCGGCTGTCCGACGGCGGGCTCTACACCCCCTCCACCCAGAGCTTCCTGCGCGGCCACCACTGGCTCGAGAACCTGCAACGGATCCACCTGGCGATCGATGACGATGCCCTCGCTCGCTTCGATTTCGAGAGCCGCAGCGACGAGCACACCCTCACCGTCCACAACTTTCCGATCGAGCAGACCGTCGCCCGGCTGCACTACTCACCGGCCTCGCCGCCGGACGACTTCGACGCCTTCAACCTGATGCTGGCCGAATACTCGCGCAACGGTCTTAGCATACCGGTCGGCGGCCCGGGAGACTCCATGACCCACTTCGAGACCAGCCTGCCGGCGGAAGTCCCCTGGGTCCTCGCGGGCGACTATCAGTTCGTCCCCAATGCCGAGTTCCGCCCCTACCGGATGGCGGTGATCAACAATTGCCTCGAGCCCGGGCTGTGGGAGATCAACGCCAGCGACCGGGCGGGAGAGATCTACCACGGCTGGTTCACCCTCGACCCGGAAGCCTACGCCGAGCTCGTGGCGCGGACCAACGGCGTCGACGAGGAGTTCGCCGCTGGGGCTGTCCAGTGGAGCGCCGACAAGCGCCGGCTCGCTCTAGACCGACTGCGCACGGTCGAGAGCGACGTCGGCCGCTTTGCTCTCGCCCTGGCTGATCCCGAAGGACCGGTCGGCTACTCGTCCCAGGGCTCGCGGCAGAAGCTCGGCCGGCGATTCGTCCAGATCGAAACGCCGGAGGGCGAGCTGGCGACGCCCGTGAAGCTGGGCGAGCTGGTGTCTCATCCCGTTCACATGTCGAACTTCATCGCGCCCGGAGTCTACTCCCTGACCGACCGCAAGCCGTTCGACCTGACGTTTCTCGGCCAGCCGGAAGGGGTCGAGATCCGTCGCGTACGGCCCCTGACCCACTACGACTGGCGCCGGAGCGATCGTCCGCCCGACCACCGCGACGCCACGCATCTGGAGATGACCCTCTACGTGGGGGGCAAGTCGATCGTCATCGGCAATCTGCCGCTGCCGCTTCTGGTGCGGCAAGAGGACTACACGCTCGCCGGCTTCGGCGTCGGAGTGCTCGCTGCCGAAGACCTGGCAGAGCGGCGGCGCTACCTGATCGAGGAAGGTCCGGCCCCGAGCTTCGCCTACCTGATTCAGGAGCAGGACGGCGAGCTGTGGGGGCTCAATTCCCACGACGCCGGCATCGAGCAGATCTTCATCCGGACGCGGCCGTTCGTGCCGCAGCCTCACTGGGAGATCACCATCACTTCGTTCGAGCGTATCGTCGATCTGGTCAAATATCGGGTCGAGATCCCCGAGCAGCTTTTGGCGGAGCTTCAGGCGGCCACGGAAGCCTACGTTTCGCCGCTCTACTTCACCTACGCCGACGACAATGTCCGATAGTCACTTGATCTGAAGGGAGCCCGAATCAAACCTGCTTCTGCATCCGAGCGTCGGGCGCCTGCGGCGGCTGATTCCCCGGCAGCCGATTCCCCGGCGGCCGATTCCCGGGCGGCCGATTCCCGTGCGGCCGACGAGAAGCGTCGCGCCAGCCAGTCGACTCGCCGCAAGCTGCTGTGGGGCGTCGTGCTGGGCCTGGCGTTGATCTACGCCGCCCACCTGATCTTGCTCACCGCCATCCGCGCCCACCTCTACGACGAGGGCATCGTCGTCTCCGAGCAGATGGGCGGCCTGAGCACCCTCGACCAGCTGCGCCAGCAGGCGGCGGCAGTGCAGGCGAATTTCGCGTCGCTCTTCGAGCATCTCGTGCCGTTTGACGAGATCGACGCTTTCGACGACGACGCCAAGGACTGGTCGAACATGTTCTCCCAGTACATGGGAGCGCTGCTCGTCTTCGACGCCAACAACGACGGCCGCCTCGACGTTTACTTCGGCCAGGACGGGCAGAACTGGACCCGGCCCACCGACGAGCACGGCGTCCTCCTAGACGAGCCTCGATACCAGCACAACGCGCTGTACCTCAATCAGGGCAACGACGCCGACGGCAGACCGATCTTCGCCCAGCTCTCCGACCTGGTGTGCGGCGCCGGCAACGACACTTACGTCGAAGAAGAGCTGCTGATCGAAGACCACCTCTTCCCACGCACCGCCTGCTCCGGCACTCAGAAGCGGCGGGGCCGCCAGTCGGCGGTGGCGGTAGCGGCGGACTTCAACGCCGATGGCCGTCAAGACCTGCTGGTCGGCAACGCCCTGCCCGGCATGCTGTGGTCGCACCCTTCGACCCAGAACGTGCTGTGGCAGTTCGTCTCGCCCAAGGGCCGCAAGGCCCGCAACGCCAAGCAGGCGCTGACCGCAATGGGGCCATTTTTAATCGAATACGAGCCGCGGCACAACCGTGACGACAGGCGCGAGAGCCGGCGCGGCATGGAGCTCTTCGGCGCCAACAGCCTGTACCTGAACACCGGCGACAAGGACGGCGACGGGCTGCCCGAGTGGCAGGATGTCAGCCTGTCGGCGGGCATCATGGACTACCGCAGCACGGTCTCGCTGTCGGTTGCTGACATCGACCTCGACGGCGATCTCGACTTCTACGCCGGCAACGTCATGGACGGCGACTTCTGGCCCGGCGGCTCGAAGAGGTGGGCCGGCGGCGCCAACAGCCTCTACGTCAACCAGCTGGCCCAGACCGGCGAGCTGAAGTTCGTCGAGCGTGGTTCGGAGATGGACGCCGACGGCGTCTATGACGAGGGCTTTCCGATGCCCGACTACTACCGGATCCGGCGTATCCCCTTCCTGCCTCCCGAATACTCGTTCCTGTTCCTCAGGGTCGAGCCGTTCAAACCCGAGATCATGTCGATCAACGGCCAGCGGGCGGATGCCGGCCAGATCACCTGGGCGACCACCTTCCAGGACGTCAACGACGACGGCTATCCCGACATCTGGTCGGTCAACGATTTCGGCTACCTGCGCCTCTACCTCAACCGCGAGGGCCAGCGCTTCACCCACGAGCCCCACACCGCCAACCGCACCGGCGGCCAGTGGATGGGCGTCGCCCCCGCCGACTATGACGGCGATCTCGAGGAGGACATGTTCGCGGGCAACCTGGGCGGGGCGATCTTCAGCCACGCCTTCGGCGGCTCGGATCCGTTCGACCTGTTCGACCCGGTGATGGAGAGCGCGGTCTTGTCGTCGGTGTTCATCAACGGCCGGCACGACACCCGGCACGTGATCATCGACGGCGCCGACACCGACCGGCGCTTCCAGGTCAGGGTACAGCACTCCACCGTCATGCCGCCCGACGCGTCGCTGCCCAACAACATCCGTGAGCTGCGGACCCTGCCCAACGGCCTGGCCTTCGATCGCGACAGTCTCGACCCCTACGAGTTCACCTGGGGGGTCACCTCGTTCGACGTCCAGAACGACGGTCTGAACGATTTCTTCTACCACGGCAGCCTCTACGGCCGCGGCGGTGGCCTGTCCTCGATCCTGGGCACCGGACCCGGCCGGTTGTTCATCAATGCCGGCATCGAGGACGGGGCGCTGCGGTTGATCGATCTCACCGCCGAGCACCACGCGTACAACATTTCGGAGCTCGAGTACGACCGGCTGGAGAGCGACGGCTACGTCTACCGCCGGTCGCCGACCAAGAACTGGCAGAAACGTGACGTGGTCTACAGCTACGACCGCAGCTCCTGGACGCAACAGGGGCCGAGCCTGCAGCAGCACATCGCCAACTGCGACTTGATCCAGACGGCCGAGTCCGGCCGCGGTGCGATCGCCGCCGACCTCAACGGTGACGGCTTCCGGGATCTGCTGCTGCGCAATGGCGGCGGTTACGATAGCCGCAGCTCGACGGCCAAGAACCTCAAGATCATGAAGGACGGTCGGCCGCAGGTGCTGCCCGCTCACAGCTATCATTACCCGGTGCCCACCAACTTCGAGCCCGGCAGCTCGCGCCTGTTCATCAACCGGTACCGCGAGAAGAATTGGCTCCGGGTTCGCTTGATCGACGATTCCGAGGGCGCCCTCAACCGCGACGCCATCGGCGCCAAGGCGATAATCAATGACCGCTTCCTGCGCGTCAAGCGGGTCGGCGACGGCAGCTTCGTCTCCAATCGCGTGGAGGATCTGATGTTCGGTCTCGGTGACGAGGCAGCGACCTCGATCGAGGTGCGCTGGCCGGACAAGGCGAGGACCGTCAGCCGCATCGACCTGCCCTCACTGGCCCGCGGCACGCTGACCTTCTCCAAAACCGGCGGCGTGGTCGACTGGCAGCCCGAAGTCGCCGACGAGCGACCGGCGGAGTCTCCCAGGATCTCCAGAGCGACGGCCGCACCGTGAACCCCGTACCTTAGATCAAAGCGAGCTCAGCGGGCGTCTCTGACATGGAAAGATCCTTCGACACGGTCGTCATCGGAACCGGCATCGGCGGACTGACCGCCGGCCTCAAGCTGGCGCGCCAGGGTTACTCGGTCCACTTCCTGGAAGCCTCCAAGGCGTTCGGCGGCATGCTCAACCCGTTCGCGCGCAAGAAGATCAACTTCGACGTCGGCATTCATTACATCGCCCAGGCCGGCCCCGGCGAGACCTTCCGTACCGGCCTCGACGAGCTCGGGCTGGAAGAAGTGCAGTTCCGCGAGATCAACCCGGAATGCATCGACCGCTACGTGTTTCGCGGCTACGAGTCGCGGCTGGTCAAAGGCATCGACAACTGGGGCGACCGGCTGGTGGCGGACTTCCCCAAGGAAGCGAACAACATCCGCCGTTTCCTGGAGCTGATGAAGCGCATCGACGCGCTGATGAGCGATGAGGTGGGCCAAGGCCTGACCTTCCGCAACCTGGGACGGATGCTGCCTTTCGCCGGCGACGTCCTGCGCCTGCAGCGCCTGACCTTCGCCAAGATCCTGAGGCGCTATTTCGACGACCCGCTGCTGATCAGCACCTTCGGCGGTTGCGGCGGCGACATCGGCCTACCGCCGGGGCGCCTGAGCGCGCTCGCCGGCATCGTCCTGCTCAACTACTTTCTGGCCGGCGCCTACTATCCGGTCGGCGGCAGCGGCGCGATCCGCGACGCCTACGTGCGGGCGCTCACCGGCCTCGGAGCCGAGCTCGAGCGCAGCCAGCGAGTGGACCGCATAAGGCGCCGCGCTGACGGTCGTTTCGAGGTCACGACCCACAAGGACGACCGCTACCTCTGCGACTCGGTGGTGTCGAACGTCGACGTCACCGACACCCTGAAACTGCTCGACGGCGTCCGAGCCAGCCGCCGCACGCGCAGGAAAGCTCCGGGGCTCAATCCCAGCCTGAGCGCCTTCTGCGTCTTCCTGGCCACCGATCTCGATCTCACCGAGTACGGCATCACCGACGCCAACATCTGGCACTACGTCAATCCCGACATCGACGCCGTCTACGACCAGGTCTACCGCGGCGAGCTTCCCGAACCGCCCGCCTTCTTCCTCACCGCGCCGACGCTGAAAGACCCAGACACCGGCCGGGCGCCACCGGGGATTCACACCCTGGAGCTGATCACCATGGCCATTGCCGATCCCTTCAAGCCGTGGTTCGAGAACCGCGCCATGCGCCGCGGTGACGAGTACCTGGCGGCCAAGGAGAGAATCGCCGACCGGCTGATCGCCGAGGTCGAGCGCTACGTCCCGAACCTGAGCCAGCATTTGCTGCACAAGGAGAGCTCGTCGCCGGCCACCGTCTGGCACTTCGTGCGCGGTCGCGAAGGCAGTATCTATGGGCCGGAGCACAGCCCGAGCCAATACGGTCTCGGCCGCTTCCTACCCAACATCGGCATACCGGGGCTCTACCTCGCCGGCGCTAGCGTGTTCGGCGGCGGCATCAGCCCCTGTTTCAAGAGCGGCCAGATGGCCGCCGACTACGTCGACAAGTACCTGAGCAAGCGCCGGCCAGTGCGAATCTAGGTGCCGCCAGATCTGCCGCGCTTCGCTCGTATGGCCCGACTTGCCATACGATAGCTCGCCATGGATCGACTCTCACTCTGGGGCGCGGCAGCACTGGCGATCTTCGTCATGGTCCTGGGCGAGCCATCCAGCGCCGCGGCTGATGACAACGACGACACTGGCATCGTCACGCTCTCCGCGGCCGATCTGGAGGACGGCGCGATCCTGCTGGAGGACTGGAGGTACCGGGCTGGAGATGATCCGTCGTGGTGCCGGCCCGAGCTGGACGATGCGTCGTGGGAACCGCTGCCGACGGCGTGGTTGGAGGAAACGCCGGCGTCGGGCTGGGACGGGATTGGCTGGTTTCGCCTGCGGCTGCGGCGCAGTCCAGACCTCGACGGTAAGATCCTGGGATTGAGCCTACGCCAGCGCGGGGCCTCCGAGGTCTACTTGGACTGCCAGCTGTTGGTGAGCTACGGCCAGGTAGCGTCCGACCCGGCGGACGAGATCGCCCACTGGCCGCCGGATACTCAGCTGCTGCCGATCTATGACACGGAGGAGCATGTCCTCGCGGTGCGTTATTCGAATGCTTCTGAGACGCGCCGACCCGGTAGCGACCGGCTGGGGTTCGTAGGTTTCATCACCGACCTCGAGGGAAACCTGGAGCGGCTCTACACGCACCTCGGTGGTCGAGCTGGCCGCTGGAAGCTGTGGGTGGGTGCCGCGCTCGCCTTTGCGCTCCTCCACGTTTGCCTGTTCGCATTTCGTCCGCTGGAACGGAGCAATCTCTACTTCGCGATTGCCGCTGCGGGCTTCGCGGGGCTGGTGGGATTCATGGGCCTGGAAGACTATGAGAGCAACCCCTTGTGGGCCGTGCTCTTCACCAAGGCGGCGTTTGCCAATGGCGTGGTCATGCTGATGGGGTTCGCCTGTTTCAACGAGCTCTACTTCGAGAACAAGTGGTCTTGGATGTTGCGCTTGGAGCTCATGCTGGGCCTGCTCGCGCTGGTATGGACGGCCGTGTCTGGCACGCCGACGGCCTTTTATAGCTACGCCTTTGTCGTGGTCGCGACCATGGTGCCGGGAGCGACGTCGATCAAGAGGAAAGACGCTGGCAACAGAATTCTGACTCTGGGCTTCTTGGTCGTCGGCGGCACGGGCATCGCTCAGGTCTTGAATGCTTTGGGGTGGCTCGGTCGTGTCGACCGGGAGATCTATCCCTATGGCATGCTCTTCTTGTTCATTTCGATCTCGATCTCGCTCGCCCATCACCTGGCGACCACCCACCGGGAGCTCGAGCAGCAGCTGGTCCAGGTTCGGGAGCTCTCCGAGCAAGCCCTCGAGCAGGAGCAAGAGTCCAGGCAGCGCGAGATCGAGCGTCGCCTGCTCGAAGTCGACAACGCCAGGAAGACCGAAGAGCTCGAAGAGGCGCGCAAGCTCCAGCTCTCCCTGCTCCCCGAGCAACGCCCGCGGATCCCTGGCGTCGAGGTGGGCTTCACGATGCAACCGGCCACCGAGATCGGCGGTGACTACTACGACTTCGTCGAATCCGACGGCACCTTGACCCTTGCCCTCGGCGACGCGACCGGTCACGGTCTGCAGGCCGGTATGCTGGCGATGTCGGCGAAGAGTCTCTTTCAGACCGCGAGCGGCCGAACCAACATCGCCGACGTCCTCGACACCATCGCCCGGGGTATCGACGCGATGCAGCTCGGCCGCATGAACATGGCCCTGGCCCTCATACGTTACGACGTCGGCCGTTGGCAGCTGACCTCGGCGGGCATGCCCCCCTTCCTGTGCTATCGCGCGGCAAGCCACAGGGTCGAGGAGATCGAGCTTCCGGCTCCTCCCCTGGGGACGATCTCTGGCCACGAGTATGGGGTTGCCGAAGTCGTCCTCGAGCCGGGGGACCTGCTGCTGGGGATGACCGACGGCCTGCCGGAGACCCTGGATCCCAACGATGGGATGCTCGGCTACGCCGCCTTGAAGCCGCTCCTCGCTGAGCTTGCCGAAAAACCTCTCGACGAGATCCTGCAGGGGTTCCTGGACGCAGCACAGCAATGGGCAGCCGGACGCAGCCCGGAAGACGACTTGACGCTCCTCGTCGCCCGCCGAGTAAAGCACGGCGACGAATGAACACCCAGGCGCATGAAACACCCAGGCGCATGAAACTCCCAGGCGAATAAAACACCCGGACGGTTCGAAAGAGCTGCTATGAAGACACCGATACGAGCTCTCACCGCACTCTCTCTATGTCTCGTCCTACTGGTCGCCTGCGGCCGGACCGCCTCGCGCATCGGCGGCAAAGCGCAGCGCCAGGTGCTCGAAGTCCCCGGCGAATTCATCAGCATCAGCTTCGACAAACGGGGAGACAGCACCGTCAAGGACGTCACGTTCTTGGCCGCCGACGGCTTTGTCTACACCCAGGAGTTCAAAGACGTGTCGCCGCTCGAGGGAGCCATCCGCTGGGTGCCGCACGGCACGGGCTCCGACATCATCCAGTCACGGAGATTCTCGCGGTGGACCGGCGGCGCGGTCAACCTGGAGCTGCCGGAGGACTGCGAAGAGATCCTGGGCGTCGACGTCGGGTACTCTTCGAAGAGCGAGCGCGTCAAGAACGTCACCTATCGCAGCAGCGACGGAGCGATTTACTCCCGTGAGTATCGCGAAGGCTTCATCGATCGCAACTTCGAAGGCTGGCTGGAGATCCGGCGGAAGGAGTAGCTGCGCCTTCGAGGGTCGCCGTTGGCCAGACACGAGCAAGTGCCAGGCTAGACACGTCCCAGCGCCAGACAAGATTGCGTATAGACTCAGGCATCGGCCTCTGAGAGCCTGAAACGATGCCGCAGCAATCACGATAAACCATGGAGGCGCCCGAGCTGGAACCCGCTGGGAACCCCTCCAATGGCCTTCAAGACGAGGTGACCGGGCTGCTGCGCCGTTGGACAGCAGGTGATCGTTCGGCGCTGGAGCAATTGACACCTCTGATCTACGGTGAGCTGCGAAACATCGCCCGAGGTGCGCTCAAGAAAGAGTCCCGGCAGATCTCGCTAGAGACAACGGGCCTGGTAAATGAAGCCTTCTTGAGGCTGCTCAAGACCGACGTAGATTGGCAAGATCGGCGGCATTTCTTTGCCTTGTCTGCCCGTTTGGTCCGCCGAGTCCTGGTGGATCTGGCGCGCGAGCGCAAGAGTGACAAGCGTGGCTACGGCATTCCCCACCTGGCATTGGACAACGCTCGCCTGATCTCGGTCGACAAGCCGTCCGGAATCCTGGTCTTGGATGATGCCCTGGAAGCTCTGGCCAAGTTCGATGAGCGCAAGGCCCGGGTCGTTGAGCTGCGTTTTTTTACCGGTCTGACTATCGATGAGACCGCAGAAATATTAGAGATCTCCCACGCTACGGTGGAACGTGACTTTCAGGCTGCAAAAGCCTGGCTAGCCAGCGAGATTCAAAAAAGGGAACGGTAGATCGGGGCTCGTCATGGACCCAGCGCGATGGCAACAACTCGAGGCGCTGTTCCACGAGGCAAGGTTGCTCGACGGGACCGAGCGCCGAGCGTTCTTAGAGTCTCAGCGGGTCGACGGAGCCGACGTGATCGATCAAGTCGAGGCGATGCTGGAGGCCAATCGTCAGGCGAGCTCCGAGATCGGAGGTATCGTCGACTCAGCCGTTGTCAACGCCCTGCAAAAACTCCCTGACCGGATTGGCCCCTACGAGATTGTGAGCCAGATCGGTGCGGGTGGCTTCTGCTCGGTGTACCGAGCCAGGCTACCGGAAGAAGCTACACAGGAGGCTACACAGAACGTTGCGATCAAGGTTCTAAAGCGAGGCCTGACGTCTCGAGATGCCGAACGAAGACTGCAACAAGAAAGCGAGATCCTGGCCCGCCTCCACCATCCGAACATCGCCCGGTTGCTGGGCCACCGGACCAGCCATCTCGGCGAACCTTATTTTGTCTTGGAGCTGATCGACGGTGAGCCGATCGATCGCTTTTGCGACAATCACCGCTGGACCATCGACCAGCGATTGAAGCTCTTTTGTCAAGTCTGCTCGGCAGTTGACTACGCTCATGCCAACCTGGTGATCCATCGCGATATCAAACCCAACAATCTCTTGGTGACGCCAGACGGGACCCCCAAGCTGTTGGATTTTGGGATCGCCAAACTGCTGCTTCCCGAGCTCAGTCGTGCCGACCCGGTCCATACACTCGCCGGCAACAGCTGGATGACACCCGACTACGCCAGCCCCGAGCAGGTCCGAGAAGAGCCATTGACCACGGCGACCGATGTTTATTCGCTCGGGGTCCTGCTCTACCGGTTGCTCTGCGGCCGACCTCCGTATCAGTTTCACAGCCGATCCCCGCGGGCGATCGAAGACGTGATCTCAAATGCCGAGCCGCCAGCTCCCAGCTCTCATTTTGCTGGCCTCCCCTCGAACCGCGAGCGTCATGGCGAAGCCAGCGCCCGAGATCTGGCGCGATGTCGCGGAACCACGGCACCGCAGCTGCGCGACCGGCTACGCGGTGACTTGGACAGCATCGTGCTCATGGCTCTGAGCAAGCAGGCTGACCGTCGGTACGCGTCGGCTCTGCAGTTGTCGCAGGACATCGAGCGGCACCTCCGCTCCGAGCCGGTGTCGGCGCGTCGTTTGACCCCCTTCTACCTGGCCCGCAAGTTTGTTCGGCGTCATGCCATCTCGGTCGGCGTCGCCGTAGCGATCTTGGCCACCTCGGCAGCAGCGGTCGTAGTGACTACCCGAGCCACGCTGCATGCCGAGGCTGAACGTAGCCGGGCAGAACGACATCTGGCCGAGTCGCAGCAAGTGGCCGAGCTGCTGGTCGAGATTTTCGAGGTGCCGGATCCCAAGATCGTCCGAGAAGGCAGGGTCACGGCCGAAGAAGTCTTGGATGAAGGCGCTCGACGCATTGCCACACAGCTGCAGCACCAGCCGGAGCTCCGTGCTTCCTTGATGGCGATCATGGGCAGGGTCTACCGCAACTTGGGAAACAACCGGAAGTCCAGGGAGCTGCTGGATGAAGCCTTGGCTCATCGACGCGAGCTGCATGGAGACGCTGATCTCCCCGTGATCGAGACCCAGCAGGAATTGGCTCGATCACTGTTGGCGCAAGGGGAGTATGAAGCCGCGAACGAGCTGCTGCGAACAACCCAGTCATCCCTGCAGGCGGCCGGTAGGGACGAGACTGCGCCGTACGCCCTGACCCTGACGCTACTGGCGGGAGCGCGTAAGCAGATGAACCAGCTAGACGAGGCGGAGAACCTCGCTCAGCAAGCACTCGAGCTGCAGAGGGTCTTGCTGGATCCCGCCGATCCTGCACTGATCGAAAGCATGTCGCTGCTAGCCGAGGTACTTTCCCTGAAGCGGGACTTCGACGCGGCAGAGGCCAAGTTTCGAGAAACGCTCGAGCTACGCCGCGCACATCTCGGCGACAATCATCCCGATGTCGCCACCAATCTGGGAGACCTGACCGTCGTCCTGCATGGACAGGGGCGGTTCGAAGAAGCAGAGCAAGCGGTTCGCGAGACGATTCGAATCCGCGCGAATCTGTATGGCGACGATCATTGGATCGTCGGCACCAGCTACCACAATCTGGGCCAGCTTCTGGCTGCCAAGGGACAGGTCGACGAGGCGCTCCCATGGCTGGAGAGATCCTTGGAGATCAGCCGCGCCCAGCTCGGCCAAGACCACCCAAAGATCGCCGGCAGTTTGGTGAGTCTCGCGATGTTGAACCAGCGACTCGATCGTTTCCAAGAAGCAGAAGCGCTCTATCTTCGAGCGTTGGAGCTGCATCGCGAAAAACTAGGTGAACAGCACCCGTCCACGGCTCGAAACCTCTATCAAATCGCGACTCTCCATGCCGCTCAGGGACGCCATCAGAAAGCCTTGCCCTTGTTAGACCGGGTGGTGGCCACCTTCCGCGCTTCGATGCCACATGACTACCGGCTCTCCCACCCGCTCTTGCTGCGTGGCCGCATCTTCATCGAATTGGGGAACTGCGCCCAAGCCCTACCGGATTTGCGCCAAGCTCTGGAGCTGCGCCAGAACGAGCTTCCGGAAGGTCATGAGAGTCTCGAGGAAATCACCGCCGAGCTCGATCTCTGCGGTGATTCAAGAGCGTGATGCCCAATTCCCCCGCTAAAACCAGGGTTCGATCAGCGGTTCGCCACAATCCACGCTTGCGCCCAAGTCTGGAATCCAGCACCTCGGAACGGTCAAGGTGAACAGCTGCGCGACGCGGGTAGGATGTATGGCGCAGGCCGCTTGGCCTCTGGTCAGCAGCCAAGTGTCGGTAAGCTCGGCCGTCGCATAACTCCAGGCCTTGGCTTCTTCTGCTTTCAATTCAACGGTAACTCGACCCGAGAGCGTAGTGGTCATTTCGCGGATGTTGTGATCAACGAAGAATCCCTCTGTGGGGATTCGAATCGCTTTCGATTGTTCCGCCTGGGTATCTCCAGCCACCCACTCGAGCGTGTCGTCCCAAGGGTCTATTTGGGCTTGATTGGCTCCGTCGTATCTAGCGAGGAAGCCATCGACCTCGGCCCATGCGACGGGCTTCGAGCCTGACATAGGATCGAGAACGCGGGCAGCGAGGGAGTAGTCGACGATCGCCATGGAATTGAAGGTTCCAAGGCAAGAATCTGGACACGATTCAAAGATCGGGAACCGAATCGCCCGATATGGCCTCCCAGGCGAGGGAGGCAGAGGAAGATCAGTTGCTTCGATCCAGCCGTGGATCCTTCGGCAGCTGATCTTCAAAGTCTGTCGACTCGTCCCGGTCACAGTGGCTTTGTGAGACATCGGAAAGTGAAGGACTTGGCCAGCTGCGCTGGCGATCGCGCCTTTTCCCTCCGCCTCCACCTGCTCGCTTCCAGAATCTCCAGAGATTCGCCCCGGCCCACTCTTCCGCTTTTGCTGCTCGCCTGGGGTCTCAAAAGAAACGTGGTACCAGGCACAAAGGCATCCGTTGCCGAGGTCTCGCTGCCGGTCGAGCCGGTCGACTTGCGCGGCCAATGAGAACACGGGTCCTCGGAGATCCAGCGGCTCGTCCAGAGCGTCTGCCAACAGATTGGCGGATCGTCTCGCCTCGAGTGTATCGAGAGCAGTCATGAGCGATTCGCTGATCGCCAGGGCATTGGTGTAGAGACCATCCCGGGTGCTCCATTGACAGAGCTCTGTCGGGCGAGGACACTCGAGCACGACTCGAAATGCGTGGGGCTGCAGCACGTCCCGCCCAGTCGAGTCGCGAACTGTGATGAAAAACTGGAATCCACTCTCGGGCACGGTGTGCAGAAAGTCGTCAAACGTCGTTTGCGTTGGCTTTCCGGGAATTGGCCACACGAGCTGGGCTGCGATCTGAAGATCGTTGTCGTCCAACACGGCGATCTCGAGCCCATCGGAGGCAACAGAGTCCTGCCACACAACGCCCACGATCAAGTCTTCGTCATCCGCTGCCGTACCTGCAACCACATGGGCTGCTCGAGGGTTGCTGCCTTGCGCGCTGATCGGCGCGCTAGGCATGAGCAACAGACTCGAAAGGGCGACTGAGGATACCCCTGCGCGACTCCATGTAAACCAGTGTTTACCCGTGTCGGTTGAACGCTTCACAGTCTCGAGTACCTTTCCATAGCTTTGACCTCAGAAGCCCTCGGCGTTTTCTTCGACGATGGCTCTGAGCTTCTCGATGATCCGTTCAATCAATTCGACCATGGCTAACTCCTTATTGAGGGTTGTGAATTTTCAGTTATCGCGGGATTGCTAGGGTGAGTAGGGCTCATAGCAAGCGCAGACAGGCGCATTCGAGTCAAGGCCATTTGCGATATCGGCAAAAGCGAAGAAATCGAGGTTGTCCAGGCGGCCGTCCTGGTTGCCATCGACGACAGAAAAGTAGCGGCAATTGGGAGGGACGTTGCCAAGGTAGATTGCCGTAAAACAGTTAATGTCGTCTCCACCACTCCCCCATTCGAGCACCCCGTCGCCATCGATATCGCCGCAGCGGGGAAACGTTTGAATCAAGCCGTCGAAGTATTTCCTCATGAGAAGTAGATCAGATTTGTCGAGCTCGCCGTTACCGTCTAGATCGCCTTGACATGCGTTGTCCGTACAATCGAGCTCGAGGATGTGATCCTCTATGAGCTGCAAATCCTCCAGCGTAACTTCGCCGTCCCCGTTGAGGTCGCCGAGCTGACAACAGGGTGGAGCCAGCTGAGCTTGCGTGAGCCCAGCTACCATGAACAGACTTGTGAAGATAAGCACGATTCTGAGGGTAGATGAGAAAGACTTTCTTTGCACGGTTCTCTCCTTCGGGTCATCACCTTGGACAGGCAGGGTTTTTTATATGCGGCCGGAGCTCGAGGCACTCTTGCATCTCCAAGATCCATGTTTAGAGGAGTACCCAGCAATCTCTTGCACCGATCCGCTTCTACCATTAACCAGCGGAGCGGAACGTCAGATCCCCTCACCACCTTGAAACAACTGCAAAAAACCCTTGGGCGTCGATGTCGGCTTCGCTTTGAAGTGCGACTGCGCACACGTGACCTATCGGGAGCCGATCGCTACTCAGAGGGCTGGCTGGAGATCTGTTGTAAGGAGTAGATGCTTCCTCGCGACAGAACGACGACTACAGCAAGCGGTCGCGCAGGGCTTTGGCGCGGGATCGCCCGACCGGAAGGTCCTCGCCGCTCGCCAGCCGGACGAAGGTGCGACTTCCCTCTTCGCTGCGGAAGCTCCGAACTGCCTCCATATCGACGATGTAGGAGCGGTGGATGCGGTCGAAGCTGGGCGGAAGCAGCCGCGTCAGGGCGGATAGTGTCTTCTGGTGGAGGTGTACCGAGCCGTCCCGGCAGTGCAGCTCGGAAAAGTCATCGGCGCCCTTGACAAAAACGACGTCGGAAATGGCGATGGACACGATCTCGCCACGCTTGCGCACCGCCAGGTATTTCGTGCGCTGGTCTCTCTCGCGAACCGGTGCATCGACAGCCCGTACCCGGTCGACCGCGGCCCTCAGACGTTCCTCGTCGTAGGGCTTGGGTACGAAGTCGAGCACGCCGTACTCGAAGGCCCGCAGCGCTTCGGTGTGGCGCGCTGAGACAACGACGGTCTGGAAGGGTCGGCTGACGGAGTCGGCCAGCAGCTCGAAACCGTCCCGGCCGCTGAGATTGAGATCGAGAAAGAGGACGTCGATAGCGTGGCGGTTGAGATGCTTGGCGGCCGCGGCCAGCGTCGCGTGGTGGGCGAGCGACACGAGCTCGCGGCCCAGGATCTTGCGCAGCAGGCGCAACAGCCTCCGCGCCACCACCGCCTCGTCTTCGACGACGATGACGCGCACCGCTCAGGGACTCCCCGGCAAGTCGATCTCGGTACGCCACAGCTCCCCGACCCGGCCGTAGCGGAAGGCGAAGTCGTCTTCGTAGCTCTCTTGCAGACGGGCTCGAACGTAGCGCAGCCCCGTGCCCTCCCCGAGCGCTTCGGCAGGCGCCCCGTTGGCCGGAGCGTCGAAGCGGTAGCGCAAACGGCCATTCTCGCGCCGGGCCACCAGCGCCAGCTCGAGCGCGCCGGTCCCTTGGTCGTGGGTGATGGCGTTCTCGACCAAGGTGTGAAAGACGGCCGGCGGGATGGTGGAATCCTCGACGATCCCGCGAGTGTTCAGCGCATAGCGGCGATCCTGACGGTAGCTCATCAGCTCGAGGTGGCTGCGGCACAGCCGCAGCTCGTCGCGCATCGGGATCAGTCGTTCACCTGAGATCTCGCCCAGCAGCCGCAGTTCCGCCGCCAGCGCCTGGATCATGCGCGCCGCGACCGCCGGCTCCTCTTCGAGCCACTCTGACATGGCGGTGAGGGTATTCATCAAGAAGTGGGGCTGAATGTGTCGCTTCAGGAGCTCGATCTCGAGACGCACTGATTTGACCTCGGCCGCCTGCTGCTCGCGACGCGCCGCCCGCACCTGCAGCGCGTGGGACGCCAGCAGGCACATCAGGAGAACGTTGAGCGCGACGAAGAGGGTCTGATCAAGGAAGTGAAAGGGACGCACCAGGGCAATGGCGAGGAGGCAGGCCACTCCAGCCGAGGCAAGGGCAGCGCTCGCCTGGCCTGTATTCAGGACTCTGGTGCTCATCTCGGCGCTCGTCAGCCCGGTATCGCTGTAGTGAATAGTCGCAACCAGGCCGCGTCCAAGCGTCAGCAGCCCGACGCCGAGAAACATCAGCCCGGCTTTGGTGTCCCAGCCCTCCGCCAGCACAGCCGGCAGAGCGATGAGGATCACCACTGCAGCTAGGAACGCCCGTCGGTGCCCCAGTCGGGGGAAGCGGAGGGTGAAGAACAGCGCCAGCAACAGGTTGAGCAGGCCGCTGAGCGCCGTCACCACCAGCAGTCTCACGACATGCCAGTCATAGGTATAAGGCACGAGCGATCGCCAGGACTCCGCAACCAGGAGGGCTGCGCCGGTGAGAGCGAAAGCCCCCAGAACCAGATCAGAGCGATCGCGGCGGTCGAGCGCGAAGAGCAGGAGATAGAACAGCCCGACCACTACCATGGCGCTGAGGGTCACGGTCGCCGGCCAAGGTCGGCTGTTGGTCTCCCGAACCAGGGCGCCATACTCGCCCACTCGCAGATACCAGAAGCCGACACTAGGCGAGAAACCACGGTTGTGGGTGGAGCAACGCAGGGCGACGGTATGCCGGCCCGCGGCGAAGCTCTCGGACGTCGCCAGCTCCTCGTTCAGGTAGTGGATCTGAAGGAGTCTACCCGGTACTTCTTCGGCGGCATTCGTGCCGACGACGCCAGAGGGGGTGAGGAGCTGGCCGTCCCAGAAGATCTCGCAGGTCGCGAGCGCCCCGAGCTCGAGCCCAAGAGGCCTGGGAAACGGCTCGAGGGTCGACAGGTCGAGGCTACCGCGCAGCCACTGGATGCTCTCGCTTCCCGGCGTGTGGTGGAACCAGAGCTTTGGCCATTCTGAGTCGTCGAAATCGGGCGCGGACCAGGCGGAATCGTCGCCAACGGCGTGCCGAACCATGCCAAGAGCGAGCTGCGAATCCTTGATCACGAAACCGCTGCCAGTGAGCCAGGCGGTCATCCCGCCAGCGATCGCAGCGGCTCCAAGGATGGCGAGCAGAAAAGGCGCGGATCGTTTCATGCCGGCCACTACCCTACCCCACGATCCTCGCAGGCTCCGACCGTTCACCGACGCCACGAGCCGTTCACCGACTCGTGCGCGGTATCCGCGTCCAGGGTTCGTAACGTGTGGAGAGTGCCGATCGAACAGGTTCGCTCGCTGCCGGGCGACCTTCAAGACCACCGGTAGACACGATCAACATCGAAAGACCAGGAGATCTGAAATGAACCTGCCCCTCCGAATCCCGACGCCGCCTGAGCTTCCACGCGTGTTCCGCACGCTACTCTGCGGAGCGGTAGCGGCGCTCGCCACCGCAGCCGGCGCCGCAGCTACGGCCACGAGCGAGTCGGCTGCGGTCGAGCCTGCCCGCTTCACGCCCTATGATTTCGAGGCCAACTCTGGCGAAGTAGTAGCGGCCGAGTTGGGGGAGATCTGGGTGCCCGAGCGTCGCGGCACCGATGGACGCCGAATCAAGCTGCAGTTCGTGCGCTTCGCGAGCACCAGCGAGACGCCGGGGCCGCCGATCGTGTATCTCGCCGGAGGCCCTGGCGGCTCGGGCATCGACACTGCACGCGGGCGTCGCTTTCCGCTCTTCATGGCGCTGCGCCGCCACGCTGACGTCATCGCGCTGGACCAGCGAGGCACCGGGATGTCGAATTCGATCGAGCCGTGTGAGCCCGAGGCGCGCTACCCGCTGGAGCAGCCGCTGGAGCGCGAGCTGCTGCTGCGGTTGTTGACCGCGGCGAGTCGCGAGTGCGCGGCCCGCTGGCGCGAGCAGGGGGTCGACTTGGACGGCTACAACACGCTCGAGAGCGCCCGGGATCTCGAGGATCTGCGGCTCAGCCTCGGGGTGCCGAAGGTCACCCTTTGGGGCATCTCCTACGGCACTCACCTGGCCTTCGCCATGCTCCGCACCCACCCGGAGAGCGTGGAGTCTGCGGTGCTCGCCAGCATGGAAGGACCGGACGAGACGATCAAGCTGCCGAGTCGTACCCAGAGCTTTCTCGAAGGGCTCGAGGTCCTGAAGCAGGCCGATCCGGGGCTCGAGAGGATGCGGCGGGTGCTGGAACGACTGGAGAAAGAGCCGATCGTAGTCGAAACTCAGAACCCACGCGGTGGCGATACGGTCAAGCTAGGGATCGGCAGGCTCGACGTTCAGATTTTGACCGGGTTCTTGATCAAGAACCCCGAAACCCAGGCCCAGATCCCTATGCTCTATGCGGCGCTGGATAGCGGCAACGCCGCTCAGGTAGCGCCCTTTTTCCTCCGCCTGCGACATTACTTCGGGGAGACGATGGCCGGTATGCCCGAGGCGATGGAGGCGACCTCTAGCGTGTCGCCAGCCCGGCGTGCTCGCGTCCTGGCCGAGCGGGACCAGGCGTTGCTCGGCGATACTCTCAACCTGCCGGTGCTACCGGACTGGAGCCTCAGCAAGGCCCTGGGCGTCACCGAGCTGCCCGCGGCATTCCGCTCGCCTCTGCGCAGCAAAGTGCCGACCCTATTCCTCAGCGGCACCCTAGACGGGCGGACCTACCCCGCCAGCCACCGCGAGCTCGCCGCCGGCTTTTCGCGGTCAACGTTCCTGACCATCGAGGGCGCCGGGCACGACCTCTTCATGTCGTCGCCGCGCGTCGAGGAGCGCATCCTCGACTTTCTCGCTCGCGGCGTAACCTCCGAGAAACCAATTACGGTCTCGGCGTCACCATCTCGTTAGAACCCACTATCTCAGTCCTGAGGCCGACAGGCTCCTCCATCGTGTGCACTTCCATCATGTCACCCAAAGAGTCGATGACGACGTTCCTTGACGCGGACTATGGCCAGCGATATTGTCCAGGAACTATCGCCGGCTGCTCAGGGGAACAAAAGGCCACTTATTGAAAGGTGGGACCCATGGAACTGAAGTCAGTCGTTCTCGCTCTCGCTGTCCTCACTTTCGCCTCGATCGCCGTCAGTCTGTCAGCTACCCTCGAAGCGCCTCAGGCCTCGGAGGCCCCGGTAGCCCTCGTCGATCCGCCGCAAGTCTGCGCCGCTGACGGTACGCTGTCCTTTGGTCTGGCACCGATGTGGGTTACCCCCTTCTGCGGTGCCCCGTGCTCGATTCCCGATGAAGTGACGGCCTGTGTCGATAACAGCGTATCGCCTTGGGTGCATGTTCTTTGCATCTGCTCTAACGGTTACTACGCCTGCTGAGGACGTGAAGGTGTAACCCATGAAGCTGAAGTCACTCGTTCTCACTCTCTCGATGCTCGTTCTCGCCTCGGTCGCCGTCAGCCTGTCAGCAAACCTCGGAGCTCCGCCTGCACCCAAGGCTCCCATCGTCCTCAACGAGCCGCCACCGGTCTGCGCCGCCGATGACGTGATGTCCTTTGGCACGACACCGATGTGGGCCGGCCCCAACGTCTGCGGTGACCCGTGCTCGAACCCCGGCCAGGAAGTGGGCTGTGTCAACAGGAACGTATCGCCTTGGCAGCGGGTCATCTGCATCTGCTCTAACGGCTTCCTCACCTGCTAAGGACACGACGGGCCGCGATCGAGCGAGTCCAGATGCCGGAGATGCGCCAACCCATCTCCGGCAATCCCCCGCTCAACCAGCGACTACGGGCAGGTCGCGAAGGCGTCCGAGTCGGTAACCGCCTCTGAAGCGTTGCCCAGCGGGTTCGAGTACGTGCTGACCCGGCCGGTCGTAGTGTCGGTCACGCGCAGCGTGTAGGCGACGTCGGTAGTACCGGCGGCAAAGACCCAGTAGCGCTGGTTGATGCCGCAGCCATTGAGCACTTTGACCAGTACCTCCCAATTGTTGGGATCGAAGAACCATAGCAGCGCCGAATTGTCGGTGCCCTCGTCAGCCACCACACCTTGCCCGGTGGCGCCGCTGAAGTCGCGCCATTCGATCTCTACCCTGAAGCGGCCACCCACCAGGCAGGCCGCGTTGAGGGTGGGAAAGCAGACGGAGGGATCCCCGTCGTCGGTGGCCTCGTCGTCCATTGCCACGGCCAGGATCCGAGTCCACAAGGGTATCTGTGGCGGGCCGGCATATTGCACCGAGCCCCACATCCATCCGGGGCGGAAGAAGTCGTAGGTCGCGCCGTTGTAGCTCGCCTCTTCACGGGTGACCGCTCTATCGCCTTGGGCGAGAATCTGGAAGCGATCTTCCCCTTCGACATTGGAGATGTAGCCAGCGGCCGATAGGAAGACGCTACCGCGCTCCACGACGTTCAAAAAGAGGCCGGTGTTGAGCAATGGGCCGGCTCCACCAAGGATCGTGATCGCTGGATTGAAGTAATACCAGCCTTCACCACCATGGAGAATCTCTTCGGTGATCACGCTGCGCGCATCGGTGTTGAGCTTGAGCCAGTGGACGCCCGAGGACGTGCCAGCTGAGCTCGGATCGGTCGTCCAGGTGGCATAAACCCGGCGAAACGCATAGATGGCGTTCTGCACCTGGGAGTCGCCGCCATTGATATCGACCTCGGTTCCGGGTTGATTGACCTGGCTGCCGATCGACTGGTAAGGCTGCGTGGTAATCGCGTTGACGGCGAGGACCGGCGCGCCGCCACGGTCTCCGGTGAGACGCCACAGAGCGATCTGATTGCCTGACCCTGGCCGGGTATTGACGAAGAACGTTGCGCCTTCGCTCGAGACCGTATGCGGCCGTGCCGAGCGTAGGCCGAACGCCCGGCTGGCGTCGGGCCACCGAAGATCCCATTGCACCGAGCTGCGCGCCGGACCGCCATTTAAAACGCCAGTGTCCAGGCTCCATAGCACCGCCCACTTGAAGGTACTCTCTTCCCAGTCGTACAGGTTGCCAGTGACGTAGACACCAAAGGTATCGACCCCAAGATCGACATCCCCCAGCCGCGACTCATTTCCCGGAGTCTCACCATCAAAGCGATAGAGCCACCATTCACCCCGAGGGTCCGAAGTCTGCGAGACCGCGAGGAACCAGTAGCTTCGTTGCTGAACACCGTAGGCCGTACCATTCACCAGCATCAAGTATCGGTCGTGCTCTGGGGAATAGACGACTCGAGGCTCCGCCAAGACGGGCCCAAACGTCGGCATCAAATCTCTGAAGAAGGTCCGCCACAGGGTTCGTAGCCTCACCACAGAGCCGCCCTTGTCGTAGATCGCAAAACCGTCCTTAGTAGCCTGGATTACGTGAGCCGCTCCGACGGCCAGAACCGAGTCGGTATCCGAGCTGAAACCAGCCGATCTGAGGCCGACGAAGCTTCTGAAGACATCGCCCAACGCTTTCTCGCTTTGGGGCTCATATCCTTGTGGCCAGCGCGGAGCCGGCAGGTCGAGGGCTGCATTGCCACCGGTCATCCAACTCGCAGCCGGCCCGCTCACGACGCCTCGAGGCACCACATGAGGAGCCACCAAAGAGCTCACATCATGCGCCGCCACCTGATCGAGACTCACCGCGATCGGGCCGAGCGCAGCGCTGGCCGCACTCTGCGCCTCGGCGCGGTGTAGCACGGCCGACTTGGCAGCACCTACATCGAAGCCGATCGCCGGCTCCGACGGCAGACCTGGAGCGCCCAAGACCTGGGCAGCAGAACAAAAAGCCAAGGTCAAACACAGAAACACTGGGCTTCTGTCAAATCTCATCCTAATCTCCAAAGCAATAGTTAGATGGTGAGCAGCCTATTGAGGACTATTCCAGAAGCGGATCCAAAACGACGCCAGTTTTAGACCCTCGCGACTCTCGAGATGTTCAGTCCCCGTCTTTACTACGGTCACCGCGTGACTGAAGCCACTGCGTCTCGACCTATGCCACACGGTTGGCCGCCCCGCTTTGTTGGCACGATGAGCTGCCGGTGGGTGAGATGTTCGCAGCTCACGGACGTCTTCCTTTGGCGTCGAGCGACTCGAGGTATTTGTGGACGGAGGAGATGACCACGGATCCTTCTCCGACGGCAGACGCGACGCGTTTGACGGATCCTGAGCGCAGATCACCGACGGCGTACACGCCGGGAAGTGTTGTGGCGTAGGAATCGAGGCCGGGGCCGGCATCGCGTCCGGTGAGGACGAACCCGTGGCTGTCGAGTCCGATCTGTTCGTCGAGCCAATCGGTGTTGGGGGCGGCGCCGATCATCACGAACAAGGCTTTGGATTCGATCGAGGCTTGGTCGCCGCTATGGTGGTTGCGCAGCGTGACCTCCTCGAGCGAGTCGCCGCCGTCGAGTCGTACCACTTCGGTGTGGGTCCAAAGCTTGATTCGTCGGTCGCTCTCGATTCGGCTGGCTAGGTACTGAGACATCGTCGCCGCAAGGCCTTCGCCGCGCACGACAATGTGGGTACATGTGGCGTATCGCGAGAGGAACATTGCGGCCTGCCCTGCGGAGTTGCCGCCGCCGACGATGACGACTTCGGTGTTGCGACAGAAGCGGGCTTCGAGCTCGGTTGCGGCGTAATACACACCTCGACCTTCGAGCTCGGCGAGGCGATCTAGCGGGAGCCGCCGGTACTGGACTCCGTTGGCGAGAATCAGAGTCTTGGTCGTAAGGATGGTGTCGTCGTCGAGCTCGACCTCGAAGATGTCGTCGCGGGGCGTCAGCCGGGTGGCGCGACGCGGCGCCACGATCCGCGCTCCGAACTTCACAGCCTGGATCTGTCCCCGGTAAGCGAGCTCCGTTCCCGATACGCCTTTGGGGAAACCGAGATAGTTTTCGATGCGTGACGAAGTGCCGGCTTGGCCTCCGATCGCGGTATCTTCGACGACGACAACCGATAGCCCCTCCGACGCCGCGTAGACTGACGCTGCGAGCCCAGCTGGGCCAGCACCCACGACGAGCAAGTCGAATACTTGTTGGGTGTCCGCCGCGAGGTCGAGACCAACCGCTCGGGCAAGCTCGCGAGTCGAAGGCGCTGCGAGCACGGCGGAGCGCCCCGTGACAACTGCGGTTCCAGCGGTGGGCAAGTCGCACGTTTCGGCAAGTGCCGCGACAGACCTCGTGTCGGAACGGTCGAGCCATCGATGAGGGACTTGGTTGCGGCTGACGAACTCCAGCAGGCGGCGGGCGCCCGTATCGTTTTCGTCGCCAACGATGACCAGGCCGCCTTCCCCCCACTCCATCAAGAGTCGACGTCGCGCGGCAAAGGCACCAACGACGGCGTCGCCGACTTCAGGCACGGTCGCCACGAGCTCGCGCAATGCTTCTGCTTGGACCTCGATGATCTGCCCGGCCACGCTCACGACACCGGCGAAGAACGTGCGTTGGCCCATCAGCATCCCGATCTCGCCGAGAAAGTTCCCGGCGTCGATCCGGGCTACGACGTGGTCGTTTGCGCGATCGACGATTGACACGGCGCCGCGCTCGACGTAGGCCAGGGCATAGGAATCCTGACCCACGTCGAACAGCACGTCGCCGACTTCAACGCGGCGGGTCGTGCCCGCAGCGCGTAGCTGTTCGACCACGGCAACGTCGAGGACCGGCCAAGCTTCGCTCTCGAGACGGTTTCTCGGATTCGACGACCTTCGGACGGGTTCCGGCGTCGACAAGTCGGTCCCTTCGCTCATCACGTGCCTGCTCTTGTTTCGGTGGTTCCGCTGTCTCTCTGATCGTCGGCCGCTGGCGTTAGTGCTGAATCTACATTACCACTCAGCAGGGTCGTGAGAGCCTGCGGCCAAGGGCAGCGATGGCAGTCAGACAAATTGAGCTCAGAGAGCTCCTTACGGCTTCCTGGGCCTCACCACTCGAAGCCTGCTCGGCTCGGCTTCGGGTAGCAACAGGCGCCGTCGAGCAGGACCTCGGAGCCGAGAGATCGTCCGGGAGTGTAATCCAGCTCCAGAGTCTCCCAGGTGAGCACGTTGCTGGACTGAGGACCACGAGCGTCGTCCCGGAAAGGCAAGCGGAAGTGAGCACCGTTGCCCATACGAACGATCAGGGCCAGCCCGAGGCGATCCTCGGTGAAGGCCGCCGAGGCCGACGGGGCGGTAAGCCGCAACTCCAGATGCAGGTGTCCGGGGTCTGACGGGTTCTCCCTCACCGCCGCCTGAATCTGCCAATCCACCGTGGCTACGAAAGGCTCAAAGCCTGCCGAGCAAGTGCCCCGGCGCAGCGGCGCGACAGTGATGCTGCCGGTGGCCGATCCCGCCGGCACGGAGTAGTCGAGGAAGATCCTGCGGTCTTCCGGGCCAGGCTCGCGATGATCCTGCTCGCAACCGAGTCGACGCAGGCTGGTGTTGCGCTCATCGTCGAGGAACAGCTCGAGGTGGCCCGACTCGCCCCCCACGGCCTGGGTCGCGGCCGGTAGCCGCAACCCAAAGTAGATCGCCCGAGCGGGCTGGGAGGCGGTGAGTCTGAGGGCCGCAGACGAACCGGCGGTGACGCCATAGTCTCTCAAGTGGATCTTCGTCGGGTTGGGGTACTCCGCTCCGAGATGCCCGTCCACCGTCGCCGAGGAGAAGACCTTCCAACCCGGCGCGAAGGCCGAGCCCGGGGTCTGGGCCGGCACATAGGTACGGGGCGGCAGGGCCTCCCCTACCGCCCAGGGAGCCCGGCGACCGGTGCGCCAATCCGCCATGCGCTGGCCAGGCATGCGGGGTGCCGAGCCCACCACTCGGCCGTCGAAGCCATGGGCCTCGGCTACGAAGCCACCCGAGCGCGCGGTGACGTTGTCCAACCGAACGGTGTCGAGTCCTTGGTCTACGCTGCCGTTCTTGGCGTATTCGAAACGCACCTCGTGGGTCCCGTTCGGCACCTCGATCACCGCGTGGCCGAAGGCGTTGCGTCCGGACTTGCTCCATACCTGCTGGCCGTTCAGCAGGACTCGCAGGAAGTCCCGCCGCGGCTCGGAGTCCACCCAATAGTCGAACTCCAGGCTGTTGCGATCCGCAAAGGGCCAGGTGATCCTACGCTCCAGGAAGGAGATGGTAGGCTGATCGGGCCGAGCGGTTGCACCCTGGTTCGGTCCGGGGCCGACACTGAGCTCGGGCGGCGGCGGCGTGACGCGGAAACCACCGGCCACGCCTGTCCCCGTCCAGCCCACTGGCAGTCCGCCGCCAGCCGCGTCGAAGCGGTGCATCTCGAGCACGCCTTGGGCGCTGGTACGGATCCTCACGTTGTCGATCCACGCCCCGTCCCGGCCGCCGTCGCGCGAGGCGTTTTTGATATAGCGGAAGCGGATGGTGCACGGGCCGGACGAGCACAGGCCGACGCCTCGCCGCCCCCGCTTGTTGAGGCCGCTCATCGACCAGACCACGGTGCTGCCCACCAAGACCTCGAGATTGTCGCCGGTCTCGCTGTCGACGCCGTATTCGAACTCGAGCGAGTTGTTGCCGGCCGGCAGCACCACCGTGCGGGCGAACGAGCTCTGCGTATTCGGCTGCCCGGCCTGCTCGCGGGGGCTTGCCGCCCGGCGGTCGAGGCGCGGGTTCACCGAGAAGGGCTGAGCGCTCGCCGCGACTGCGGTGAGCAGGACCAAGAGAGACAAAACGAGGAGCGGAGTCTTCATGGCATCTGGCAGGCCCCGAAGCGACAGACGAAGGGCGCTCGGCAATCCCCATTGGGGAAAGGATCTTCGCCGCGGCAGGGCGGCCTCGAGTGGGTGAGCTGGTAGGTCATGACGTAGAGGTAGTCGGCGTCCGCCGGCGACACGTCGTCGGTCCACTTGTAGGTGGCGAGGTGGGGCGGCTGATCCGCCCGCTGCTGCTTGGGGAGGGCGTCGATGCTGAAGCCGTCAGTGACGGAGAAGAGGTGATCTTCCACCGTGCCATCAGAATTCATGTCGTCGAGCCCAGGGATCAAGTGCTCGAGCATCGAGCCATCGAGCTCGAAGGGCCAGGAGTAAAACCAGTTGGCGGTGCCCGCCTCGACCAGCTTCATGCCGTTGTCCCACTGCTGGGGCAGCCCCTCGACCACCTCCAGATCATCGAAAGTGAAGGAAGCCCGCAGTACGTCCAGTCCGAAGTCAGTCTCCTCCTCGGCACAGTAGAGCTCGATCGGCCGAAAGTAATTCAGGTCCGTCTCGAAACGGACGTGGATAGCCTGCTGCTGGCCGAGGTAGAGCGGACTGCGGCGCACCTTCAGGTAGTAGGGCTCCGGCCAGGAGACACTACCGGGCAAGGTGCCGGCCCGCGCCGTCGCCACCCGCTCGGGAAGACCGTCGCCGTTGGCGTCGGGTCCCCAGGTGTCGATGCCTGGGCTTTGAGACAGCAAGCCATCTCCCGCCGGGCACTCGGACACCGGGCAAGCGAGCGCGCCGTTCTTGCGGATCAGCGACAGCGTCAGCGGGTTGGGAGCGACCGCGAAGCTGGAGTCGATCGCGAACGTCACTTCCGGCCAGCCGCCGGTCGAGGAGCGCTCGCTGAGAAACTCGAAGAACATAGTGTCCTGATCCGGTGATTGGGCGGTCGGGTTGAGCAGGGTCTCGGGCCACACCCACGGCCCGCTGGTCACCGCCGGCAGCAGCGGGCAGGCGTCTTCGATCGACGAGCAGGTGTAGCGCTGGAAGCGGATCGTGTAGTCCTGGCCGGCTCGCGTGCGGTCCGGAGTCGGGTCGGAGGGATGGCCGGTGGTGCCGTAGACCCGGACGTAGTACGGCGGATCGTAGAGCGTGTACTTGCAGGCGAACGAGCTGTCGGTGAGCTCGCAGTCGCCGTTGAAGGGGGCGATGGGGTTCGAGAGGTCCGCCCCCTGATACACCTCGTAGCCCACCTGGAAGCCCGTGAGGCCGATCTCCACCGGATAAGCCTGGTCGATCAGGTACCACTGCATGCTGCCCGGAAAGGTCACCGTGCCGTCGAAGCCGACCAGTTTGTGGTTGGAAGCCGTGGGATCTTCGGCATCGAAGGCCACCGGCTCGGGGCCGAACAGGTTCGAGGCTACGGAATCGTCGCGGTGCGGGTAGGGGCTGCAGCGCGGCGCCTGCAGGTTGAAGTCGGCGGTCACCGGCAGGTGATCCGAGAGGTTCTCGGCACCTCCGTTGACGCTGGTATTCCGAAATCCACGGACGATGTGCTGCAGACAAAGACCCCGGGTCGAACCGTCACCGGTGACCGCGGGGATCTGCGGCCGGTTGTGAAGGATGTAGTCGAGACGCTGGCCCTCCTCGGCCTTGGGAAAACTCAAGCTGCCGCCGGTGTTGTCCCCCGAGTTGGTCTGCCCCGGGTCGAGGGGCGAGGTGCCGTAGGCCCAGGCGTCGACCAGATAGCTCGCCGGATCGGAGGGCGCGGAAGGATCATAGGTGCAGGGCCGGGTGTCGCAAGCAAAGAAGCCGCGGTGCTGATCATCGATCGGCTGCGCCGGGTCCGTCGAGGCAAAGATGTACTGCCACTCCGTCCAAGGGCGCTCCTCCCACGAGGCACCGGACCAGAACGGCACCAGCGGCGGCGGTGCGATGAATCGGTTGCCGTTGACGTTCAGGTCACCCATTAGGAAGACCGGATCGCGCAGCCGGCGGCCGG
>JBCCEE010000048.1:0-29969 GCA_039030415.1 Acidobacteriota bacterium | reverse complement strand
GTCGTCATCGGCGAATCGCGGGCCGGCAACAACCGTGGCGACACCAAGGTGGTGAACGCTCCGGTCAACGTCTTCGGCCGTGCGCATCAGGCGCTCAAGCAGCCCAAGGGCAATCTGATCGAGCGTTCGACGGGCTCGATGATCGCCCGCATGGCCTGCATCTTCCCGGGAGATCCGTCCGCCGAGATCAACCTGATTCCGGTCGACCGCGTGGTCGCCGGCATCATCGCGGCGCTCAAGAAGCCGGAGGCGACGGGGCGGCGTATCCATCTCGGCACCGACAACCGCGTGACGTCGGCCGAGATCGTCCAGACCGTGCGCGAGGAGCTCGGGGTCGACATCAAGCTGGCGGATCCCACCACCCACCGCAACGTTACGCTGCCGGTGCTGACCAAGCTGCTGACGACTTTCAAGCAGGAGCGGCTCGGCAACGCGCTCGAGAAACTGGGCACTATCTTCGCCGGCTACAGCGAATGGGGGCAGCCGATCCACGAGGTCGGTCGCGACGTCGACATCCTCGGGCTGTCCCCCAAGCGGCCGAACACTCGCTATGCCTTCCGCATGCTCTGCCGTCACAATCGCTACGTGCAGAACTTCGGCCAGGTGTGGGACCTCGACGAGATCTCGCGTCGTGAGAAAGTGTGGTGGGATTTCTGCATGGAGCTCGAGCAGAAGACCGGCGAGCCGGTGGGCGCCATGACCACCAAAGAGTTCCAGCAGGCCGTCGACGAGCGGCTCGATCTCGACAAGTTCGAGCTGCGCGCTTAAAGGGTCAGAGCACTGTCAAGGCGAATTCGCGGGCGGCTCGCGCGATGCGCGGCCAGACTACCGCGTCGCTCAGCGGCCAGCTGTCGCCGGACAGCTGGTCCCTCTCGACGCGGTCGTGCAGCACGACGCACAGCGAGCCGCTTTGGCGTCCACGCCAGCGCAGGCCGTGGCAGGCTGGCAGCTCGCGATGGAAGGCCTGGGCCCACTGCCGGCAAACCGCGTATTCGGTGGAGGTGGCGATCTCCTGGGTCAAGCCGGCGGCACGGGCCGCGACGCCAACCAGGTCGACCAACTGCAGAGGAGCCTCTAGCTTCGCCTTGACCAAGCGAGCTCCGGCACCGCGATCGATGAGCCCGAGGCGACCAAAGCTCTCGGCCACGGCACCGCGCAGCGAAGTCGCGGCGTACCAGACCGAATGGGCGGGGTGGATGCCCAGCGGTTCGGGATGGTGGTCGAAGCGCATGTCACCGAGCGGTCCGTAGTGACGCTGGCTCGCCCAGTCTCCATGGCGTGGCTGGTAGAAACGCAGCAGGGCGGTTCCTGCCGGCAGAGTCTTGAGCTGCGGGCTGCTCGAGAGCTGGCTGGGCGGCGCCGCCAGCCGATTCACGGCAGGTGGCTCAGACGCTGCGCGAGCTGCAGAACGGAGGCCGGTTGGCGCTGCCTGAGCCGGCGGATCGGTGGTGCGTCGTCGAGCTCGGGGTTGGGGGTCGAGAGCCAATAGGCCGCCCCCAGTGGCGACAGAGGAAGTGCTGCCAAGACTTCGGGTAGGTGGGGTACCAGACCGCCCGGGCCGTCGACGTCGAACTGCCAAGCAGGATAGCGCCACTGTCGGCCGACGCGCAGCGCCACCAGTCGACCGTCGCGTCGCAGGCGTTCAACCGCCTGCCGCGATCGTCCGGTGAGCTGGCCCGCTTGCTCGGAGCTGACGCACTCACTCAGCAGGCGCGCGCGATGATTCTCGGCTTCGAGATCGGCCCACAGCGTCGCGGCGACTTCCTCTTCAGCGGCCAGTGGCGGATCGACGTCGGCCAGGGGATCCGAGCTCGGTTTGGCGAGATACCCTTCCAAGGTGCGGCGCATGCTGTTGGCCAAGCGTCCCCGATGCTCTGGGTCGAGCGCTTCGAGCTTGGGGAAGGTCTTCGCCAGCTCGAGCTCCTCGGGCAGCAGGCGATCCGCCAGCCACAGAGCCTGTTCGAGCTGCTGTTGCGGCATGCCATACTGCACCGCCGTCTCCGCAATGAACGAAGGCTCAGGACCACCTTTGGGATAAGAGCGCCCTTTCGTCATGCCAAGAGACTAGCGCATGTTGCGTGGCGATGCAACATATGCTCGCCTGGGTTGGCGGCTTCTCTAGCAGGAGCCGATGGCTCGACGCGCTGATTGACTGGCTGTTGCGATGACAGTGTCGCCCCTAATCTGTTGCGACAGCCCTGTTGCGACTAAGATCTGCAGCTATGGCAGGCAATTCGTTCGGACAGCTGTTTCGTATCACCACGGCAGGGGAAAGCCACGGACCCGGCAACGTGGTCATCATTGACGGCGTGCCGCCCGGCCTCGAGCTTTCAGAAGAGGATCTGATGGGTGATCTCGCGCGCCGGCGGCCCGGCCAGTCGAAGATCACGACGCAGCGTAAGGAGTCGGATCGGCCTGAAATTCTCTCCGGCGTGTTCGAAGGCGAGACCACCGGCACCAGCATCGCCATGCTGATCCGCAACCAGGATCAACGGTCGCGCGACTACTCGAAGATCAAAGACACCTACCGGCCGGGTCATGCCGACATGACCTTCGACGCCAAGTACGGGCGTCGCGACTACCGCGGCGGCGGGCGCTCGAGCGCTCGCGAGACGAGCGTGCGGGTGGCGGCCGGGGCGGTGGCCAAGAAGCTGCTGCGCCAGCTGCACGGCATTGAGGTGGTGGGCTACGTCCGCCAGGTCGGAGAGCTCGTCGCCGACGTGCCGGATCCCGCCGCGGTGACCCTGGCGGACGTCGAAGCGAGCATCGTGCGCTGTCCCGATCCTCAGGTGGCGGATCGCATGATTCAGCGGATCGAGCGCGTGCGCAGCGAGCGCGACTCGATCGGCGGCGTGGCCGAGCTGGTGGCGACCGGCGTGCCGGCCGGTTGGGGCGAGCCGGTGTTCGACAAGCTCAAGGCGGACCTCGGCAAGGCTCTGTTCAGCCTGCCGGCGGTGCTCGGCGTCGAGTACGGCGCCGGCTTCGGCGTCGCCACACTGCGCGGCAGCGAGAACAACGATGCGTTCCTGCCGGCTGATGAAAAGACGCCGCGCATCCATACCGATTCGAACCGTCACGGCGACATGCTCGGCGGAATCTCTTCCGGCATGCCGATCGTGCTGCGCTGCGCCGTCAAGCCGACGAGCTCTCTGCCGCAGCCCCAGCCGACGGTCACGCGCGACGGCGAGGCCACCACCGTCGCCACCAAGGGACGCCACGATCCCTGCCTGCTGCCGCGTTTCGTGCCGATGGGGGAGGCGATGATCGCCTTGGTGTTGGCGGATCACTGCCTGAGGCAGCGGGCCCAGATGGGCTGATCGAGCCTCGTTGGTCGCCAGAAGGATCGTTTCTGTTTTCAGACGCTGGTTTGGCGGGGTAGACCGCGGAACCCGCCAAGAGTGTCCGCGTATTTAGCGGTATCAATCCACTTCAACCCTCGGCACGGAACCCGGGGAAACCCGACCGCATGCCCGCTCTCAAAAGTTCTCAGGAGGAATACCGCATGAAACAGCACACAAGGCTGCCTTGGTTGGCTCTCGCCGTCATCTCGACCCTGGCCCTCGCCAGCGTCGCCGACGCTCAGGTCGGCCCGCGGCAAGCCCAGCACATCTTCGCTCCTTTGGCCAGTCCGGGTGCTGAGGTCGCGCAAGGGGTCGGCGTGACCAAGATTCACGTCAGCTACCATCGTCCGGCGGTCAATGATCGCGATCTCTGGGGTGCCGTAGTACCGAGCGGCGGCCCGATCTGGCGCACCGGTGCGAACGAGAACACCCTGGTGTCGTTCTCCACTGACGTCTCGGTGCAGGGCCAGCCTCTAGCAGCTGGCACCTATGGCCTGCACACGATTCCCGGCAAGCCAGCGGGTGAGGCCGAGTGGACGATCATCTTCTCCAAGGACACCCAGGCGTGGGGCAGCTTCGCCTACAAGGAAGAGAACGACGCCCTGCGCGTCACCGCCAAACCGCAGGCGGCGCCACACCAGGAGCGGTTCGAGATCGCGTTCGACAATCTGACCGCGGATTCGACCCACATGGTCTTGCACTGGGGTGAGGTCGCCGTGCCCGTGAAAGTGTCGGTCGATCTCGCCAAGACCGTCAAGGCGAGCTTCGAGGAGCAGCTCACCGGCCTCTCCGCGTTCTTCTGGCAGGGCTGGAGCCAGGCGGCTCAGTACAGCCTGCAGAACGACCTCAATCTCGAGGATGCGATGGGCTGGGTTGACCAGTCGATCGGCATCCAGGAGAACTTCAACAACCTGTCGGTCAAGGCTCAGCTGCTCGTCAAGAAGGGCGAAGCGGGGCAGGCCAGCGAGCTGATGGTGAAGGCGATGGATATGGGCAACGCCGGACAGATCCACAACTATGCGCGGCAGCTGCTCGGTCAGGGCAAGACGGAGCAGGCGCTGGTGGCGTTCAAGAAGAACGTTGCGAAGCATCCGGAGACCTGGTTCGTCGAGCTCGGGCTAGCCCGCGCCTATTCCGCGGTCGGTGACTTCGACAACGCGGTCAAGAACATGAAGATCGCGCACGGCAAAGCGCCGGAGCAGCAGAAGCAATACGTTCAGGGGCTGGTCGAGCAGCTCCAGAACAAGGTCGACATCAACTAGCTGTCGTCGCGCAGCCGGTCGACGAGAGCGCGGTAGGCGGGCTCCGAGCGCAAGGGCTCGAGCTCGTCGGCCTGCTCGATGAAGTCGAGGTTGGCATAGCCAGCGTCGACCGCCTGCTCGAGTGCGGCGAGCGCCTTGGCGCGCTTGCCGCTCCCGGCGTAGGCGACCGCCAGGCTGATTTCCGGGCGCCAGTGATCGGGTTTGACCGCCTGGGCGATCTCGAGCATGAGGATCGCGCGGCGCGCATCCTGTGTCTGCATCAAAATCCGCGGGCGGTAGAAGACGGTGTTGACGAAGGCGATCGAGAGCTGGCGCTGAGCCGAGATCCCGGCGAGGGAATCGAGCTGCGAGCGCTCTAGCAGCTGCGGGATCCTCAGTCGCCTCAGTACTGAGCGCAGCGGCGGAATCGGTGAGCTGCCGATGACCTGGTTCAGCACGTTGTCGAGATGCTGGCGGTAGCTGGCTTCACGCTCGGCCGCCTCCAGCACCGCCTTGCCCATTTGCTGCACTGAGGATTCCGAGGCGAGCCGAGTCGCCGCCTGCTGGGCCTCCTGCGTATCGTGCAGGCCGTCAAAGTCGCGAGCCAGCTGCTGCCAGCGGCGCAGCGCGACGAACGGCGATTCGGCTTCGAGGGAGCGAGCGGCCGCGGCTTCTTCAGCGTAGAGCCTGGCGAGCTGCTCGTCCTGGCGCTGCTTCGTGCCGGCTCCCATGGCCTGCACTTCCATCCAGCCCAGCGCTTCGACCAGCACCTCGGGAGTAGCCCACTCATGGCCGCCCGGGAAGTACGTGAAGCGATGAGCGACGTCGGTAGCGTCGAGATCCCGGTCGAGCAGCTGCATCTCGTGGTGGTTGAAGTCGGTCTCACCAGCGGTTCCAAAGTACGCGAAGGTGACGTCACGCCATGGCTCGAAAGGACCGGGCAGCGCGCCGCCGCAGCCGATGACCCCGGCGATCTTGCCCGGCAAGCCAAAGCCTACTGACCAGGCGTAGCGCGCGGTGCCTGAGAAGCCGGTGAGATAAACGCGCTTCTCGTCGGCGGCGAAGCGGGTCATGGCGTCTCGAAACAGCGCGACCATGGCACCGGGGTTGGGATCTGGGGTGCCGTCCGCGAGATCGCTGCGCGTGCTGTTGGAGCTGACCAGGATGTAGCCGAAGCGCTCGGCGGCCGGCTTGAAGCGCTCGGCGGCCTGTCGCCCCTGGCTGCGCGGGTCGAGCACGAAGAGGATCGGCCAGCGGAGTTCGCTACCGGCGGTGTAGCCCTCGGGCAGGTAGAGGGCATAGGTCTCGTCGTCTTCGCCGAGGGTCGCGATGGGATCGAGGATCTCCCCGGTGGCGAGCGCCGCGTCGGTGCTCGGGCCGGCGTGGCCAGCGGTGCCGTAACTCGCCAGGGCTAGGGTCAGGACGAGAGCTCCCAGGGCCTGACGGCGACGGTGCGGGGAGCGCGAGACGGGCAGCTGAGGCAGGATGTGACGCGTCATGGGCGCGAGCCTAGTGGATCACTGGACGCCTGCGGGTCGCCGAGGGACGGCTCGCGCCTCCAGCTAGTCGAGATAACCCAAAGCCTGGAGTCGGCGCCGCAGATCCGGGTCGAGGTTGGCCGGTCCGTGCCGTGCCGCCTCCAGCCGGCCGCGCTGGCGCAGGGTCAGGCCGGAGGCTGGCGTCGCCTCAGTCGGCGATTCCAGGCGCCAGCCGACGTCGGTGGCGACGATAGCCTGCAGACCCTCGGCCGCCGCTAGCTGGAAGCTGGTGCCGTCGACTTCGCTCTCGCCGGCGCGCCACGCGACGACGCGCAGCGGATCGTCGATGACTTCTTCCAGATGGAGCGTGAAGTCGGCTGACGGCGGGACCTCGATGCGGGCCTGATAGGCACCGTCTCGTATGACGCGATCGGCGGGCAGTCCGAGCGCCTTGACGGTCTCGACGCCGATCATGCGGCTCCCGAGGCGGAAGTAGAGGGGCGCGTCGGAAGCGTTGGTGAATCGCAGCCGCAGTCCAGGCAGGGATTCGAGCAGCCCGGAGGCTTGCTTCAGTAGAGGCGCGAGGGGTGGCGCTGCCTCGCTGAAAGCCAGATCGCGCACGGCGAGCGGATCGCTGCGCAGATCGAAGAAGCGGTGCTGCGGTGCGTCGGCGGTCCAAGCGGTATTGTCGACGATGGCCTTCCAGCGTCCACCGTGGCGCAATGCCAGGCCGAGGTTGCGCTTGGCGGCGTAGCTCAGCGCGAGATCCGGGAACGGCGCCTCGGCGTCTCGAATCACGGGCAGCAGAGAGGTGCCGTCGAGCTCGGGGTGGTCGACGCCGGCCAGCGCCAGCAGAGTGGGTGCGATGTCGATCGAGCGCACCTGCCGGCGGATGCGCTGGCCGGCGCGGGTTCTGCCCTCGTGCCCGGCCGGCAGCTGGACGATCAAGGGCACGTGCAGGTTGTTCTCGCTGAGGAAACCGTGCCCCGCCGGTCCGTCTTCGAGTCCCTCGCCATGATCCGAGGTCAGCACGACGACGAGCTCGTCTTCGGGGAGAGTCGCCTGCAGATGATCCAGCAGGCGACCGAGCTGGCTATCGGTATGGCGGATCCGCTGGTCATACCAGTCGCCGGCCGCTTCATGCTCAGCCCCAGCGGTCCGGCGGTAGATCAGATAGTCGTGGACGTCGAAGGTGTGGAGGAAGAGCAGGAACGGTCGCGGCAGCTCCTGGGTCCAGCGGATCGCGCGATCCACCGCGGTCTCGAGCTCCCGCTCCGGTTCGCCGAGCGTCGGCCAGGTATCGAAGCGATCGAAGCCCTGGGCGAGACCGTACTTGGGATGCAGGAACGCTCCGCCGGTCACCGCGGCGGTAGCGTAGCCGGCGTCGCGCAGCCATTCTGCGAGCAGCTGCTGACTTTCGGGCACCACGGTGTGGGTATGATTGATGCCGTGGCGGGTGGCGTTCAGGCCCGAGAACAGCGAGGCGTGGGACGGCAGCGTCCAGGGCGCCTGGACGACCGCGTCATCGAAGGTGATGGCGGAGCGTTCGGCCCAGGCGGTCAGGTGTGGGGCGGTATCGTGGGGGTAGCCGTAGAGCGGCAGGCGGTCGGCGCGCAGGGTGTCGACCAGAATCAGCACGATGCTGGGGCGTGGGTCTTCCGGCCGCGGCGTCACTTCGAGCCCGCTCCAGGCCGGCAGGGCGCGACTGCCGGTGTCGCCTCGGGCCGTGAAGCGCAGCCGCGTTGGCCCTTCGCCTTCGAGCTCGAGCTCGGCTTCGTGCCAGCGGTCGAGCTGGTGGTGATCGAGTCGGGCCTCGAAGAGGTCTTCGAAGAGGTCAATGGCCCCAGCGTCCGCCAGCCGCTCGATCCGGAAGTCGATCCCGCGGGTCGGCGCCGATGTCGCGCCGTAGGCGAAGCGCAGCCGCGCCTGCGCTGGCACCTCGAACGCCCGCTCGAGGGCCTGCCCATCCGGCGTCAGCCAGGCGGTGCGGGCGGAGTGTCCGAGGTCGACCTGCCAGGAGCGCGTGGGGTCGAGTACCGCGTCTTTCCAGCGGTAGACCTGACCCCTCAGGCGCTTCAGGAAACGCGTTTCGTCGGGGCGGAGCACGAACCGCAGCTGCAGCTCGGCGATCTGGCCCGACCACCCGGGGTGGGACAACAGCTCGAAGACCAGGATGCGGTCGAGCGCGACCTGGCCGTCGCCGCGGCGCTGATAGAGGCTGCGACTGGCGTCGAAGTCCTGGTTCGGGGAGCGCCAGCTGAGCTCGGCCTCCGCTCCCCGCGGATAGAGCAGGGTGACGCGAAGCGCGTCGAGCTCGCTAGCGTCGAGCTCGACCGGCCAGCGGACGACCGTTTCGCCCTGCAGCTGAATGCCCGAGCCAGCAGCGTGTGGCAGCTGAGCCGCCAGCGCTGCCGCTTCCATCGGCAGCTCGCCGGCCAGCTGCCAGTCGAACGCGTCGCGGGGCGAGTAGAGCTGGGCGCGATCCAGCAGGACCGGCGTCGGCTGGGGCGTTGCTGGCGCGGTAGCCGCGGGGGGCGGCGACGGGCGGCAGCTCGCCGCCGCGACCCACAGCAGCAATCCCCCTCCGAGTATGCGCTGGCGTTGGCGACGCCTCGGCACCCTCCTAGACGCGCTGGACCGCAAGGGTGATCGCGAGCCCCAGGATGTTGATCGGCTTGCCTTCGGCCGCCTCGGCCGGCTGTACGCTACCCGCCAGGGTCTCGGAGGCGATGCGGTCGCGATGCTCGTCGATCGCGGCCAGCAGCTTGTCTTCGGTGGTCTGGTAGTGCACCGTGATGCGGTCAGTGACCTGAAGGTCGAGCTCCTTGCGCGACTGCTGGATATGGCGGATGAGATCGCGCGCCAGGCCTTCGCGCTCGAGCTCGGGCGTGACGTTGGCGTCGAGGGCGACCACCAGGCCCTTGTCCTCACTGACTGCGAAGCCTTCCTTGGCCTGCCGGTCGATCGTCAGCTCCTCGGGCTCGAGCTGCCAGCTCTCGCCGTCCGCCTCGACGGTGATCGGCTCACCCTGGTCGATGGCCGCCGCCAGCGCCGCGCTGTCGTGCTTGCCGACAGCCGCTGCCACCCTACGCATCTGCTTGCCGTACTTGGGGCCGAGCAGTTTGAAGTTGGGTTTGACGCTCACCGACAGGAAGCGGGCCGAGCCTTCGCCAACGGTGATGCGCTTGACGTTGAGCTCGTCCACGATGTGCTCGCCGAAGCGTTCGGCGGCGCGCCGCTGAACGTCGTCCGCCGGCACCACCGTCAGCTCGGCGAGCGGCTGGCGCACGCGCAATGACTGCGTTTCGCGAGCCGCCAGGGCAAGCGAGACAATCTTCAGCGTGGCGTCCATCTCGCGCGCTAGGGCTTCGTCGTGGAGGCTCGGATCGTAGGTCGGATACGGCCGGTGGTGGATGCTCTCCGGCGCGTCGGGGTCGATCGAGCGCACCAGGTTTTGGTAGATGTCCTCGGTCAGGAACGGCACGATCGGCGCCAGCACCTCGGCCAGGGTGGTGAGCACCTCGTAGAGGGTCTGGAACGCCGCCAGCTTGTCCTGATCGTCCGAGCTCTTGGGGCGCCAGAAGCGCCGCCGGCAGCGCCGCACGTACCAGGTCGAGAGCTCGTTGATGAAGCTATCCGCCTTGCGCACCAGCGCCGCGGTATCGAAGTCGGCGATGCGCTCGTTGCCGGTCTGGATCAGCTCCTGCAGCTTGGACAGCACCCAGCGGTCGATGTCCTGACGGTCCGCGAACGGCACCTTGGGCTGGGCCGGATCGAAGGCGTCGGCCTCCATGTAGGTGACCAGAAAAGCGTAGACGTTCCACCAGGTGTTGAAGACGCGGCGCCGGATCGCTTCGCCCAGACCGTAGCCGAAGTTGAGATTCGACACCGGGTTCTGGCGGCAGTAGAGCCAGCGCATCTCCTCGACGCCCATCTTCTCGGCGGCTTCCTCGAAGCGGATCGAGTTGCCCTTGGACTTGTGCATCTCGTCGCCCTTCTCGTCGCGCACCAGGGCGTGGCCGAGCAGGGTTTCGAACGGCGGCGTGTTCTCGATCATTGTGCTCATGGTGAGCATGGCGTAGAACCAGTTGCGGAACTGCCCGGGAAAGCACTCGAGCACCAGATCGGCCGGAAACCAGCGCTGCCACTCCTCGCGGTCGCTGTTGTAGCCCATGGTGGAGAAGGGAACGATGCCGGCGTCGAGCCAAGGGTTGCCGACGTCGGGAATGCGCGATGCTTCCCCGCCGCAGCTCGGGCAGGCGACTTTGACCGCGTCGATCCACGGCCGGTGCGGGGTGTTGCCGTCGAAAGAATCCCAGCCGGCGACCGCTTTTTCTTCGAGCTCGTCGCGACCGCCGATGACGGTGAAATCGTCGCAGTCGTCGCACACCCAGATCGGCAGCGCCAGCCCCCAGTAGCGACGCTTGTTGATCATCCAATCGCCCATGTTGGTCAACCAGTCGAGCTCGAGCTCGCGGCCGTAGCCGGGGATCCAGCGGATCTGGCGCACCACCTCTTTGATCTCGTCGCGCCACGACATGTTGATGTACCAGGCGTCGACCGTGCGGTAGAGCAGCTTGGTCTTACAGCGCCAGCAGTGCGGGTAGCGGTGGGTGTAAGTCTCGCGCTTGTAGTAGCTGCCGTTGGCCTTGAGCTCGGCGATGACGTCTTCGGCGACATCGCTGGCGTAGCGGCCGGTCAGCGGGCCGTAGCCGTCGACGTAGTTGCCGGCTTCGTCGATCGGCACCAGTCGGGGCAGCCCTTCCTCTTTGCCGAGACCGAAGTCTTCTTTACCGCAGCCGGGAGCGATGTGGACGATGCCGGTGCCCTCGTTGGCCTGCACGTCCTTCCAGGCGATTACCCGATGCTCGGCAGCGATCGACTCGCCGGCCGGAAGATGGTCGAACGGGCCGGCGAAGCGGCGACCGACCAGGTCGGCGCCCTTGAGCTCGGCAAGCACCTCGTGCGGCCCCTTCTCCTTGAGGATCTGCTCGAGGTCTTTCGAAAGGTAGTAGATGGCGTCGCCCTGGCGCACCTTGATGTAGTCGAGCTCGGGATGGACCGCGCAGGCGACGTTGGCCGGCAGGGTCCACGGGGTGGTCGTCCAGATCAGCAGATACTCGGCTTCGCTCTCCGGCGCGACGTCGGTGAGCCGCAGCCGGGCGAACACCGCGGGGTCCGCGATCTCCTTGTAGCCTTCGGCCATCTCCTGATCCGAGATGCCGGTGCCGCAGCGCGGGCACCAGGGCATGGCGTCGGTGCCGCGGTAGATCAGATCGCGCTGATGGCACTTCTTGAGGAACGACCAGATGCTGTAGTTGTTCTCGTCGGACATCGTGAAGTACGAGTTGTCCCAGTCCATCCAGTAGCCGAGGCGAATCGACTGGTCGGTCTGCAGCTGGCTGTACTTCAGCACGCGCTCTTTGCACTGGTTGATGAAGCGCTCGAGCCCGTATTCCTCGATGTCGCGCTTGGAGGTGAAGCCGAGCTCTTTTTCGACTTCGACTTCGACCCAAAGCCCCTGGCAGTCGAAGCCGTTCTGATAGCGCAGCGAATGGCCTTTCATGGCGTGGAAGCGCTGAAACACGTCCTTGAGGGTGCGCCCCCAGGCGTGATGGACGCCCATCGGATTGTTGGCGGTGATCGGGCCATCGAGAAACGACCAGGGAGGTTTGTCGCGGTTGCGCTCGCGCAGCTTCTCGAACGCCTGGGACTCTTGCCAGAAGTCCAGAATCCGATGCTCGAGGGCCACCAGGTCGAGGGGCGTCGAAACCGGGCGAAACAAGGCGGCCTTTGGGGCGCTCTGATCCGCGTCCGAGCTGCCGGAGTCGGTTTGGGGGGCTGTCTGTTCTTCGCTCATCATCTGCCTCGCGATCTCTGATAACAACTCTCTCGGATCAAAGACGATCAACTCCAGCGATCACCTCAGGCGACCAAACCAAAACGGCCTCGCCGGAGGGCGAGGCCGTAGAGCTCGGGCTCGATCACCGGTGCCTCGCTCAGATGTGCGAGCTAATCTCCGCTGCGGTGACGCCTGTGATGATCATGACGACGCAATGATATTGCACCGAGCTCGCATGTCAACTCAGGCGCGCCGCCGCTGGGTAGGCCGGCCGGAAGGCGGCAAAAAAAGTCGCCGTTGGCTCCACTTTGGCGGGCCCGATTTACGGCGACGGCGACCACTCGTGTTAAGCTCCCTGGCGCCCTGAATTCGGCGCCCGAAAGCCTGGTTGTATCTCGACTCCCTCTTCCACCGACTGATGATAGGGATCCAGGTTGAATCCAACCCTTGGGCTCACGGCGGTAGGGATGACCGTCACCACGGTACCCGAGTCGACGGCTGATTTCGAGCGCATGCTCTGGGTAAGAGACTGATCAATTTATGAATACCGTCCGTTTCGGCCGCACCGGAGCTCAGACTCCAACGATTTGCCTGGGCACCTGGGGACACGGTGGCTCCAGCATGGTCGGTGGTCGTCCAGTCGGCTGGTTCGGTACCGACGAGCAGGAAGCTCGTCGCAGCCTGATCGAGGCGCATGCCGCCGGCATCACCCATTGGGATACTGCGGACGTCTATGGCGCCGGGCGAGCCGAACGCCTGATCGGCAGCTGTTGGAACGAGGTGCGGCGGCAGGATATTTTCCTGTCGACCAAAGTTGGCTGGGATCCCGGATCCCACGGCCACTACTACCATCCCGAGCAGATTCGCCGCCAGCTGGAGAGCTCGCTGCGTAACCTGCGGACGGATTGGGTCGATCTCTACTATCTGCATCACTGCGACTTCGGGCCCAACGGCGAGTACCTCGACGAAGCGGTCGATCTCCTGCACACGTTTCGCCAGGCGGGGCGGATTCGGTTCATCGGACTGTCGGACTGGAAGAGCGAGGCGATCGTCCACTACGCCAGCCGGGTGAATCCCGACGCCATCCAGTGCTACCGCAATGTCGTCGACGACAACTACGCCAGTAGCGGCCTCAAGCAGTGGGTGGAGAACAACGACGTTGGCATCGCCTTCTTCTCGCCGCTCAAGCACGCCTTGCTGCTCGGAATCTTCGAAGGACCGGTGACGTTCGGAGTCGGCGACCATCGCGGCGCGCTGCCGGAGTTTCGCGACTTTGGCTTGATCTCGCGGCTGAGGACCTGCCGTCGCGAGCTCCAGAAGCGGTTCGCCGATCAGCCGGAGCCGGTGCTACATGGACTGGTGGGAGCCCTGTTGGCCGATGCACCGACCGGCTGCGTCATCCTTGGCCAGCGCCGCAGTAAGCACGTCGCCGCGGCAGCGCAGGTCGGCCGGCCGCTGAGCCTCGAAGACGCGCATTGGGTGCAGCAGCTCTATCAAGAGAACGGCCGCGCAACCCGGGCGAGCTGGAAGACCTTCCAGCAGGCCCGCTGAATCGGCAGAGCGCAGGCTCAGGCTGTAAACCGCCTGTAAAGTTCCGCCCCATTGCAGGCGGCTGCAGAACATATGGCGCAAGACCGCCGTAGACTTGTTGCATGGCAACCTCCAGCGCAAAGCTATCCCATCCGTCGGACCTCGACCTGCTGTATCCGCTGACCGAGTTCTTCGACCCGGGCGAGCCGCTGCCACTGGTGCGTGAAGAGGTGGGCGACAGCCGCATGCCCGAGCCCCACCGCAGCCTGCTAGTGCACGACAGCGACATGACCTCGACGCTCGAGTCGTTCCATAGTGAGCCGCTTTGGCTGCGGACGCTGGAGAAGCGGCGGCAGGGTACCGACCTGCTGCGCAAGGTGGTTCTGTTCGGCGAGCACTCGGGGCGTCCGCACGAGCTCGGGGCGATCCGCATCGACCTGGCGGCGTTCAGTACCGAGGCTCGCTGGGTCATCCTGGAGGGCAATTTGCCGCTGGGCTCGATCTTGGCCCGTTTCAAAGTGCCCTACACCAGCTCGCCGCGCTTGTTCTTCCGCCTCGATAGCGATGCGCGTTTCGAGCACCAGCTCGAGCTGAAGGCATCCGCGACCCTCTACGGGCGGCAGAACGTGCTGAGCAGTCCCAGCGGGCGCCCGCTGGCGGAAGTGGTCGAGATCCTGCCGCCGGTTCGTGAGTGATCGACCCTGCCGCTCACTCCAGCGCGACCCTGGCATAGACTCGGCCCGTGACTGTAGACACTCACTCGCCGCCGAGCGACGATCCAGAATCGCTGCGCTCCTGGCAGCTCGCTCAGCTGCAGCGGTTGATCGCTGAGCTGGTGCCGGGCAATCGCTTCTACGCTCCACGACTCCAGCGAGCAGGCCTGATTGGCGGTCTAGCGAGCCTGGAAGCATTTTGTGCCGCGATGCCGTTCACTACCAAGAACGAGCTGGTGGAGGATCAGCTGCGGCATCCGCCCTACGGCACGAACCTGACTTATCCCCTCGAGCGGTACGTGCGTTTCCACCAAACCAGCGGGACCAGCGGTAGGCCGCTGCGCTGGCTCGATACCGCCGATGGCTGGGCGTGGATGCAGAAGGTCTGGCAGCGGGTATTCTCAGAAGCGTCGCTGCGGCCCGGAGACCGCGTCTTCTTCCCGTTCTCTTTCGGACCGTTCCTGGGTTTCTGGGCGGCATTCGACGCCGCGGCCAGCGCTGGCCTGCTGGCCGTGCCCGGCGGTGGCATGAACAGCCGGGCTCGGCTCGACGTCTTGCGGGACAACGCGGCGACGGCGGTATGCTGCACTCCGACCTACGCCATCCGCCTGGCCGAGGTGGCCGCCGAGCACGGCATCGATCTCAGCCAGACCAGCGTTCGGGTGCTGATCGTCGCTGGTGAGCCGGGAGGCGGCCTACCCGCGGTGCGCGATCGCATCTCGCGGCTGTGGGGGGGCGCGAGGGTCATGGATCACCATGGCATGACCGAGGTCGGGCCGGTGAGCTTCGGCAATCCCCGGCATCCCGGCGTGCTGCACGTCGTCGAATCGTCCTACCTGGCGGAGATCCTCGATGTCGACACCGGACAGCCAGTATCTCCCGGGGAAGTGGGCGAGCTGGTGCTGACCACGCTAGGCCGGCACGGGACGCCTCTGCTGCGCTATCGCACCGGCGACCTGGTCCGCGCTTCGACCCGTGGTGCCCGCGAGCTCGGCACGCCAGAGCTGGCGCTCGAAGGCGGTATCTTGTCGCGGGTCGACGACATGGTGGTGGTGCGCGGCGTCAATCTGTACCCGAGCGCCGTCGAAGAGGTGGTTCGCACCGTACCCGAGGTGGCCGAGTTCCGCGTCGAGCTGTCGACCCGGGCGGCGCTTGCCGAGGTCAAGGTCGAGATCGAAGCTCACGCGGCCGGCGAAGCCGCACCAGCCGTTGCCAAGCGTCTGGAGGCGGCGTTCCGGCGCGTCTTTCAGCTGCGGATTCCAGTATCCGCAGTGCCTTTCGGCTCGCTGCCGCGCTTCGAGCTCAAGGCCCGGCGCTGGATCAAACGCTGAGCCATCGACCGGCCGCTGCTACGGACTGGCGGTCGACCAGCCGCCGGTCGACCCCTCCTCGAAGCCGTTGGCGAAGATCTCGCTGCCGAGACCGTCGATGCCGATCTCCACCGTGAAGGCCACTCCCAGGCGGGCGAACTTGGCGGCATGGGCCGCGCTGTTGTTGAGCGTGGCGACGGTATCGGAAGTCGTGTGGATGGTCTGATTGTGCTGGCCGAAGCGGGCTTCGGTCGGCATCACCGCCGGGAAGCCCTGGTTGTGCCAGGAGGCGTGATCCGAGCAGGCGTAGCCACAAGCGGTCGACGCCCACAGCAGATCCGGTTGGTAGGTCTCGATCAGCTCGGTGGCGAAGGTGGTGAGGGCGTTGTTGGTGAAGTCGCTGAGCAGGCCGATGTCCTCGGTCGAGCCTTGGAAAGCCGCGAGGTCGAACTGCATCACGGCGACCACCTCGACGCCATCAGAACGGTAGTCGCCGGCGATGTCCTGAGATCCCACCAGGCCGATCTCCTCGGCGGCGTAGCCCATGAATCGGACGGTGCGCTGCGGCCGGAAGTCGTCGGCCATGGCGACGCGGATTATCTCACTCAACACGGCGATGCCCGAGGCGTCGTCATCGGCACCCGGGGCCAGGAAATCCGGATTGCTCGACCCGCCGGCGATGGAGTCGAGATGAGCTCCGAGCACGATGACCTCTCCCGGCAGCGTCGTTCCCGGAATGCTCAGCACCACCGACGGCTGGTTCGTCAGCCCGGAGTGCGACACCAGCTCGACCGTCACGTCGGGGCGGGCGGCAGCGTAGCCCTGCCATTGATCACGGATCCATTGCGACGCCAAGGTGCCCGATGGATGAGCGTGGAAGCGGTTGTTGAACTCGGTCGACAGGCTCTCCATGGTGGCCAGGATCGGTGCTTCGCGAACCAGCCGGGACATGCGCTCGACCGTCTCCTGCTGATCGAGGGTGTAGACGATCGGTGCGCCGCGCTGCACGTTGCCGGAGCTCTCCAGCGCTGCCTGGGCCTGCTGCAGACTGGTGTGAGCCATGAAGCCGCCGCAGCGGTGATAGACGCTATGGAGCTTGGCTGAGATGTCGGCCAGGCTGCGGGTCGGGACCTGGGTCAAGATGACCTCGGAGCGCTCACCGTAGCGGATCAGTGGCTGCTGGCCGCGGGTCACGTCGATGCCCTCCTGCAGGGTCCCAAACGCATCGCTGCCAATGGTGATCCACGTCGTGGCCTCGGGCTCGGCTGCCGCGGCGTTGGATGCGAGGCATGAGCCTAGCAGGCAAAATGCGATCAGGTGCTTGAGCTTCATCGGTGAGACTCCACGAGGATCCACAGCGTTGGTTTCTTTTGGGGTTGTCGAATCTGTTCGGCAGCAGTTACGCGGGTAATGGCGTAGCGGATCAGGGAAGAGTGTGGGTCCAGCCTTCAGTAGAGCCTTCTTCGAAGCCGTTGGCGAACAGCTCACCGGCGTCGTCAATGCCGATCTCGGCCATGAATGCGACGCCTAGGCGGGCGAACTTGGCGGCATGGGCTGCGCTGTTGTTGAGCGTCGCCAAGGTGTCCGAGGTGCTGTGAATGGTCGGGTTGTGCTGGCCGAAGCGGGTCTCGAACGGCATCGCGGCAGGGAATCCCTGGTTGTGCCACGCCGCGTGATCGGAGCAGCCGTAGCCGCAGGCGGTCAGAGTCCACTGCCTTTCAGGCTGATACGTGTCGATCAGTTGGGTGAGGAAGGTGGTGAGGGTCGAGTTTGTGAAGTCGTTGAGCAGGCCGAAGTCTTCCGTCGAGCCGTTGTAGGCGGTCATGTCTAGCTGCAGGACGGCGACGACGTCGACGCCGGCAGCGCGGGAACTGGCGGCAATGTCCTGAGATCCCACTAGACCGATCTCCTCGGCGGCGTAGCCCATGAAGCGAATGGTGCGTTGGGGGCGGAAGTCGCCGGCCATCGCCACCCGGATGACTTCGGTCAGCACGGCGATGCCCGAGGCGTCGTCGTCGGCTCCGGGTGCCAGGAAGTCGGGATTGCTCGAGCCGCTGGCGATGGAGTCGAGGTGCCCACCGAGCACGACGACCTCATCGGCCCGAATGGAGCCGGGGATCGTCAGCACCACCGACGGTTGGCTGACGCCAGGGTGATTCACCAGCTCGACGGTGACGTCCGGACGAGCGAGGGTGAAGCTATGCCAGCGGTCACGGATCCACTCCGAGGCCAGGGTGCCAGAAGGATGAGCGTGAAAGCGGTTGTTGAAGTCGGTCGAAAGGGCCTCGATCGTCGACAGGATCGGCGCTTCCTGCACTAGGCTAGCGAGCTGCTGGACGAGAGGCTGCTGATCGAGCAGGTATTCGATCGTCCCGCGCTGGGCTTGGTCGACCCGAGAAAGGGTCGCCTGCGCCTCGGCCAGACTGCGGTGCGCCAAGAAGCCGCCGCAGCGGCGATGAGCGGTATGCATCTTGGCTGAGATATCGGGCAGGTCGCGGGTGGCGACTCGCGTCAGGACGACGCCCGAGCGCTCGGCGAACTTGTTCAGAGGTTGGTGGCCGCGCGTCACGTCGGTGGCCTGCTGCAGGGTGGCGAAGGCATCGGCGCCGATCGTGATCCACGTTAGCTCGCCGGCGGGATCGCTCGGAGCGGGTGAGGCTGCCAGAACCGTGGACGTGAAGGCGATGAGTAACAGGCTCGACAAACACTGGACAACGCGGAGCGGGCGTGACGGAGCGAGGCAGGACCAAAGCTTCATCGTTGGGTTCTCCACGGACGGTGGCAGAGCGACCTTGGGTGTAATAGATAAAGCGCCATCGGGCGCGCAAATCCGCAGGCTGTGTGGCAATCGGTGACTGGTGCAACGCCCATTTTGCAGTTGCAACCCCCAATTTGCAGTTGCAACCCGTACTTTGCAGTTGCAACCCGCATTTTGCAGTTGCAACCCGCATTTTGCATTCCTCACACCGAAGCTCGCGCACCGAGACCCGCGGACTTGAACCTGCGGGCCGCAGCGTCGCGTCGCGCGCTCTGAGGTTGCTGACGGGAAGCTGATGTGTGAATCGCCGACGAAAATCGTCCAAAAGATACTAACAGCTCGACGCAGCCTGCGGGCCGTGCCGGCGAGCCGCAGCGGCGAGGCCGATCGGTGAGCGCCGGGTGAGAAATAGCCGTTGTGCTATCCTCACGCCGCATCGGGCCATCGCCAATCCGGCGGATCGAGAGTCCGTTCATCCTCGCGAATCCCGAGAGGTAAACCCGAATGAAACCGTTCTCACCTTCGCTGCGGCTGCGCTGGCCTTCCTGGCTTTGGCTCTTGGCATTCATCTGCCTGTGCACCAGCTTGGCGCCCACCGCGCAAGCACAGAGCCCGCATCGCTGGGGTGTCGGTACGCATTTTTGGAAGACCGTCGACGACCTGGCGGATGATGGTTTCGATGACATCGAAGACGAAGGTTTCGCCTACGTTTTTTCGTATCAATACGATCCTGGGTCGCTGATGAAGTTCGAGGTCGATCTCGAGTACTACGACGGTGGGTTCGCGGGCTCACCGAATTCTTCACTGACCCCGGTCGGCTACGTCATCATCGGCGGCAAGATCTACGGCGCCCTGGGTATTGGCATCACCTACTCCAGCGGCCTTCAGGACGACTTCTCGGATCCTTTCTTCGCGGTGCGCGTCGGATACGTCCTAACCCTTTTGCCGAAGATTCGGATCGATATCAACGCCAACTACCGAGCCGGTGCTTTCAACGATCTCGACGAAGCGGATACCGACGCCATCACCCTGGGAGCCATTGTCCGCTTCTGAGGAATCGCGAGCCAGTCCAAGGTCTCACGAGTCGGTGGCGAGGGTCGATCAAGAGTCAGGTGACGTGCCTCTCTCGCTTGGCCGACGTTGAGCCTGGATCGCCGTCTTTCAACTTTTCGGAGACATCTGCAACATGAAGATTCGTGTGCTGCCCGTCTGTTTCGCCCTGCTGTCGCTCATGGTCTGCCTGCCGGTGACGGCGGAAGATCTCACCATCATCTCCACGGTTACCGATGGCAAGGGCAAGTCGGTCCCTTCGACCCAATACATTACTCAGAACAAGGTCCGCACGTCCGATGGGCGCTACGACACCATCATGGATCTGGAATCCGAGCGCATCATCCACATCGACAACAAGAAGAAGACCTACGAAGAGACCACGCTCGAAGAGCTGCGTCAGCACTTTGCCCAGCTGGAAGAGAACATGGGTGGCATGATGGGTGCTGTCTTCGGCGGAGCGGGCGAAGTCGAGGTCACCAAGGGCACCGAGAGCCGTCAGGTGGCTGGCTATGAGTGCGACCACTACCTGATGACCATCGGCAAGAAGTTCCAGTTCGACCTGTGGGCGGCCCGCGGTCTGAGCGCACCGTACCACTACCACGATGCCAAGAAGATGGCCTATGCCGCGATGGGACCGATGGCGAGTCGCTTCGACAAGCTATACGAAGAAATGAAAGAGATCGACGGCTTTCCGTTGATGACCAAGGTCGATACCCGGGTCGTCGGTCTCAAGGTTCAGAGCACCAGCGAAGCTACCGAAGTGCGCAAGGGACCGATCCCCGCCGACGTGTTCGAGCCGCCGGCCGGCTACAAGAAAAAGAAGAAGTCGTCGCTGCAGTAGGCTTCTGAGACCTCAGCGCGTAGAGACCGTAGGTAGGAGAGACAGTAGCGTGGAGACGATCTCCTGGGAAGAATTCTCGCGCGTCGAGCTGCGGGTCGGCCGAGTGGTCGACGCGCAGCCGTTCCCGCAGGCTCGCAAGCCGGCCTATATTCTGAGGGTCGATTTTGGCGACGAGATCGGGATCAAGAAATCGAGCGCCCAGATCACCGCACACTACCGGCCGGAAGCGCTGGTCGGCCGCCAAGTCGTGGCGGTGGTCAACTTTCCCAAAAAGCAGATCGGCCCGATTCAATCCGAGTGCTTGGTGACCGGGTTCCACGATGAAGACGGAGCGGTCGTGCTGTGCACCCCGGACCGACCGGTGCCGTTGGGGACCAAGCTGCTCTGACGCGTCTGGTCGAGACCAGCCGACGCCGAGACCTGCTGCGGCTGTGATACCGTCGCGCGGCATTCACGTGCCGTACGTCGAATCTTGTTCCTGTTGACTACCCCTCAGGCCTCTCGCAATGTCCGAAACCACATCGCTGCGCCGCGTCTTTTCAGGCATCCAGCCCTCTGGCAACCTCCATCTCGGCAATTATCTCGGCGCCATCAAGCGTTGGGTCGACGAGCAGGGGGAGAAAGAGAACTTCATCTGCGTGGTCGATCTCCACGCCATCACAGTCCATCAAGATCCCGTCGAGCTACGCGATCAGACCCGCAAGCTGATGGCCTTTCTGCTCGCCGCCGGCATCGATCCGGAGCGCACGACGCTGTTCGTCCAGAGCCACGTGCGGGCGCATGCCGAAGGGGCCTGGCTGCTGAACTGCGTAACGCCGATCGGCTGGCTCGAGCGCATGACGCAGTACAAGACGAAAGCCGCCAAGCAGGAGAGCGTGCTGACCGGATTGATGACCTACCCCGTGCTGCAGGCCGCCGATATCCTGCTCTACAGCGCTCACGAAGTGCCGGTGGGTGAGGATCAGAAGCAGCACATCGAGCTGTCTCGCGACATCGCCCAGCGCTACAACCGCCTCTATGGCGAGACGCTGGTGGTGCCGGAACCGAAGATCGCTAGGGTGGGTGCCCGCATCATGGGGCTCGACGATCCGACCGCCAAGATGTCGAAGAGCACGTCTTCGGTGCGCGGGCATGCGGTGGCGCTGACCGATTCGGACGCCGAGATCCGGCGCTCGATCAAGCGCGCGGTAACCGACTCTGGGCGCGAGATCGTGTTCGACGACTCTCCGGAGAAGGCTGGAGTCAACAATCTGCTGACCATCTACCAGGTGTTGACCGGCAAGCCTCAGGACGAGGTGGTTGCCGACTTCAGCACGGCCCGCGGCTATGGCGATCTCAAGAAGGCGGTGGCCGAGGTCGTGGTCGAAGCGGTGGCGCCCATCCGTAGCCGCTATGAAGCGCTGATGGCGGACGCCCAAGAGCTCGATCGCCTGATGGCGATCGGTGCCGAGCGCGCACGTGCGGTCGCCGAGCCCAAGGTCAACGAGATGAAAGAGAAGATGGGTTTCATCGTCCCGGCCGCCTTGCAGTACGGTGGCTGAGACCAGGGCTTGGCGGCACCGGCGGCCCGGTAACCGGCAGGTGGCCTCTGAAGCGAGATTCCTAGCGGACCTCTTCGGCCGGTCGACTCGACGGGTCGCGTGCCTGGGGTTGGCGCTCATCGTAGCGCTGTCGTGCGGGCGCTCCGGGCCGCTGCCACCGCACGAACCCCCCGTCGAGGAGGAGCGGCCGCCGGTCACCCAGGCGAACGCGCTGCGAGAAGTGGAGCGCGATCAATTTCCGCTGCTGCTCGACGATGGGGACTGGGACAGCTTCGAGCTGGCGCTCGAGCGCAACCGCCGCTGGCTGGCTCGGCAGCCCGATGACAGGGTCTTCACTTTTGGGCCGCGGGAGGTGTCGGTATCAGAGCTCCGCGCGGCGCTGGTGCAACTGGCCGAGTGGCTGGCTGCGGACCTGAGCCCGGAAGCGCTCGCGGTGCGGGTGGCCCAGGCGTTCGACGTGCTGGAGAGCGTTGGGGACGCTGAGGGCGAGATGCTGTTCACCGGCTATTACGTGCCGGTGATCGAAGGCAGCCTGCGCCGCAGCCGGCAGTACAACGTGCCGATCTACGGCCCGCCCGGTGACCTGATTCGGGTCGACCTCGGCCTGTTCTCCGAGCGTTGGAAGGGCATGCGCACCGCCGGGCGTCTGCGGGGCAGCACGCTGGTGCCGTATCCTGACCGCAGCGAGATCCGGCAGACCAACGCGCTACGCGGTCGCGAGATCGCCTGGGCTGCGGATCGCGTCGACCTGTTCTTCATCGAGATCCAGGGCTCCGGCGTGCTGCGCCTGCCGGACGGTCGCGAGCGTCGCATCGGCTATGCCGGCGCCAACGGTCGTGAGTATCGCTCGATCGGCCGCCTGCTGATCGACGAAGGCAAGATCGAGCGCGAGAAGGTCTCGATGCAGTCGATCCGCGCCTACCTCGCCGAGCACCCCGACGACGTCGATCGCGTGCTCGACTACAACACGTCCGTGGTGTTCTTCCGCTGGCTGGACGGTCCGCCGCTCGGCAACCTGGGATTCCCGGTCACCGCCGGACGTTCGATCGCCGTCGATCAGAAGCTCTTTCCGCCCGGCGCCTTCGGCTTCGTGCAGACCGACCTGCCGGCCATGGGAGCCGACGGTCGCACCGTGGCCGAGGCACCGCTGAACCGCTTCGTCTTCGCCCAGGATCGCGGCGGCGCGATCCGCGGCGCCAACCGCGCTGATTTCTTCTGGGGGCGGGGAGCCGAGGCCGCCGAGCGGGCCGGGGTCATGAAGCAGCCGGGACGTCTCTTCTTTCTCGTTCCCCGAGCCGAGAAAGAAGAGACGACGGAGTCCTGAGACGGCCCTACCAGGCGCTGGTATCGCCGCTTTCGAAGCTGTCGGCGAAGAGCAAGCCGGGAATACCGACCGTCCGACCCACTGCGTAGATGTCGACCGAGTCGTCGCCTCGCGTATCCTCGATACGGTTGTCGGTGAAGACGCCGATCAATTGATCCATGACGACGTCGAGTCCGTTGTAGTCACCGAACTCGAAGTTCCCCGAGATATTGGGTGACGCCACGGTCGTCAGACGCTCTGGCTTACTGAAGGTCTGGGCGCCATCGGTCGAGCGCGAGAAATAGAAGTCGACCGAACTCCTGGTGGGGTCATTGCGCGTGTCGTAAAAGACGACGTAGACCGTACCGTCCGGCCCGACCGCGATCCACTGGTGCCAGCGGTCGACCGAATCGGAGTCCGCGGTCTCGTGCGGCGTAGTGATCGACCACGTGTCCCCACCGTCGCGTGAGTAGGCGACTTGGATCCGCGCGTGGTTGTTGGCGGGTATACCGGAATCCGGGCCGGTGTTGTCGGTCCACGAAGCGTAAATGCTGTTGCCGTAGGGACCGTCCGAGAAATCGGTTGCCGCGGAGACGTAGATGAAGACGCGCCGGATTTCCATCGAAGGGATCGGAAAGTCGAAGCCCCCCTCGGTCATGGCGACCTCGATTGCTGGGTCGAAGTCGACGCCACCATCGGTGGATTTGCGCAGCCAGATCTTGCGACTCTGGGTCGCCGGCCAGAAATAGTAGATGTTGCCCTGCTTGTCGGTGGTGATATCGCTGCCGATGCCGGTCATATCGCTGGCGCCCGAGAACGCCTGCTCGGTCCACGTATGGCCCATGTCGGTAGAGCGAGCGAACTGCAAAACGTTGCCTTCGTGCCACGTCAGGTAGACGTTGTCGAGGTGGGGTGAATCGGGGTAGGTGTCGACGTGCAGGTACTCTTTGTCGACGCCGCCGCCGATCTCGCGCCGCGGGTCGTTGCCGGGCTCGTTATCGAGGTCCGTCCAGGTGGCGCCGTTGTCCGCGGAGCGGTAAACGAACACCGCGAAACCGAGGGTGGCGGCATAGGCCTTCGAGCCGTCCGACGACCAGGCGACCGTCGGATCGCAGCAGGTACCGCCCAAGGGCAAGGGGGCGGATTGAGTCCAGGTCTCTCCACCGTCGGACGAGAAGTGCATCCTCTGACCGCCGCCGGGACCGTTGGAGCCGGCGATCACGATGTTGGTGTCGATCGGATTGATCGCCACCGCGGATTCGGCCGCAGCGTTGGGTGAAGTCACGCGCACCTCCCCTTCGAGAGCCTTCGTCAGGACTTGGCTCCTCTCCAGGCCACCGCTCTGCACTACCTGCCAGCGTCCGTCCTCATGGGTAGCCTGACGGTAGAACTTGCCGTCCACCAGGTAACCGGCATAGCGATTGAGAAACCGAGGCAGTGCGCTGCGCGGATACTGCGACGGGCCGGTTTGCAGCAGCGTCATCGTGCGACGCAGCTCGACCCGGTAGAAGGCCGGTACGCTGACGATGAGCTCGCTCTCATTGGGCGCCAGCAGAGCGAGGTCGTCCTGGGTGAGCTGATAATTGCGATCGTCCCAGGGGCCGAAGCGGGTCAGTGATTCGTAGTCGACCCGAGAGTCGTGGCCCCGGCTCTGGTCGATCTCTTGCGCGAGGGCAGCCGGCGAGAGTGCCGAAAAGCCGAGCAAGGCTGCAGCGAGTAGCGTGATTCTGCGCATGCGCCAAATCTCCTGAATTTGGTGTCAGCGGGATGGCTCGGGAGATGAGCCAGCCCTGCTCTCGAGCGCGAGCAGCGGCGACCCAGCTCCGTCGGATGGTGTTGTAGCGGCAGTAGGACCCTACCACACGGGCGCTCGCTACAGTTCGACCGCTACCGCATTGCCGAAGATGGTTTGCTCGGCCTCAGACGGCGCAGAGTCCGCCGCCTTCGGCACAGGTCGCTTCGTAAGCTCTGGCGAGGTAGCGTAGGGTGACTTGGCCGGCTTCTTCGGCGGTACGGCCGAAGGCGATGACGCCGTCCTCATGGCCACCCATCGACAGCATGCAGACGTCGGATAGGGCTGTGGTCTGCCACAGGCGTTCGACCTCGCGCGCCATCTGCGGCGTGCCATAGGCTACCCGAGGATCGGTGGTGGGAATGCGCAGCGCCTGAGCGCGCCGCCAGATCGTGGGCGTGTGGGCGTGGAAGACGAAGCGAATGTGGGAGCCGAGGGCGTAGATCGCGCCGTGGGTGAGCGATTCCGAGGACGGCAGCACCGGGCCGTAGCTTTCGACCCGGTTGCGTTCGGGATCGCAGCGCTCCACCACGCACAGATCCGCCAGCGACATGCAGGCTTTGCCGGAGGTCTGAGTGCCGGTGATCAAGAACCCGCGTCGCCTGCGAGGTGCTGATTGGGGCCCGACGCGACAGCTGACGTTGCCGTAGCCGAAGCCGCCGTAGAGGCCCGGCTCCTGGCCCACCAGGCCGGTCTTGGCGAAGATCTCACGCCAGGCGAGCAGGCGGCAGGCCGCGTCGCCGAAGCGGCGCGCAGGCAGCGGCTCGTGGCGATGAGCAGCTTCGAACTTTATGGCACCTTCGTCGACCATCGAGGAATTCCAGAACCTGCCTCAGGTGTTTTCGATCAGGCTGAATGTCTACTTGATTGAGGAAGTTTTCGCGAGGTCTCAGCCCGTCTGCGACCCGCTGGCCGTGTCGAGCTAGACTGAGAGGCTAAAGGATACCGTTCGATCTGATCGAGAGATAGTCATGTCGAAGGCACCCGCCTTGCCGCTCTTCATCGCGGCCCAGCTGCCGCTGCACCGCCGCACCTACGCGCTGCGTGACGGGCGTGATGCGGATCGCATGATTCACTACATCGACCAGGGGCCGGCCAAGGGGCGAGCGGTACTGATGCTGCACGGCAATCCAACGTGGAGCTTCTTGTGGCGCAGGGTCATCGGCGAGCTCGACGACTGCCGTATCATCGCGCCGGATCTGCTCGGCCTCGGCCTGTCGGACGTCCTGCCACGTATCGAGGATCACTCGGTGAAGCGCCACGCCGACGCCATTGCCGAGCTCGTGCAGGCGCTGGATCTCGAAGACGTGATTCTGGTCGGGCAGGATTGGGGCGGCCCGATCATTGCCGGGGTAGGCGCCCGAGTGCCGGAGAGGATCGCCGGATTGGTGCTCGCCAATACCGCGGTGGCGCTGCCCAAGGTGCCGCGCGGTACCGTCTTCCACCGGTTTGCTCGCCTGGGTGGCGTCAGCGATCTAGTGTTTCGAGGATTTGGCTTTCCGCAAAATGCGCTGCGCTTCACCCAGGGAGACCGACGCTCGATCCGCGGTGACGTCGCCCGCGCCTACCGCTGGCCGCTGCGCCGCTGGGCCAACCGCGTAGCGCCCCTCGCTCTCGCCCGCATGGTGCCCGACGGCCCCGATCATCCGAGCATGCCCGAACTGCGCCGTGGCGAAGCCTGGGCCCTCGGTTTCGGCGGTCCAATGGCGCTGGTGTGGGGCGAGCGCGACCCGATTTTGGGCCGCGCCCTGAAGCGACACGAGCGGGTCTTTCCGCAGGCCGAGGTCACCCGTACCCAGGCCGGGCACTTCCTGCAGGAAGAAGTGCCCGAAGCCCTGGCGGCAGCCATCCGGCAAGTCGCAATGCGAATCTAGCGCACGTAAACCGTCTTGACGTTGACGAACTCCTTGATGCCGTAGTGGCTGAGCTCGCGGCCGTAGCCCGATTCCTTGACGCCGCCGAACGGCAGCCGCGGATCGGAGCGCACGAAGTCGTTGACGAAGCAGCAGCCGGCGTCGAGGTGGTGGCGGGCGATCTCCTCGCCGCGCTCGGCGTCGGCGGTGAAGACGGCGGCACCGAGGCCGAAGGGGCTGTCGTTGGCCACTCGGATCGCCTCCGCCTCGTCGGCCACTACGATGATCGATGCTACCGGCCCGAACAGCTCTTCGTGGTAGGCCGGCATGCCGGGAACGACGTCGGTGAGCACGGTGGGAGGGTAGAAGGCGCCGGGGGAGTCGGGGACTTCACCGCCCAGCAGGCAGCGGGCGCCGGCGTCGATGCTGCGCTGCACCTGGTCGTGGAGCTCGTCGCGCAGGTCGTGGCGCGCTTGCGGTCCGACGTCGGTGGTCTCGTCGAGCGGATCGCCCATCCGCCGGGCCCCCATCGCCTCGAGGAATTTCTGCTCGAACTCGTCACGGCGCTCCGCCACGACGATGAAGCGCTTGGCGGCGATGCAGCTTTGGCCTCCGTTGATCAGTCGGCTGGTGGCGCAGGTCTTGGCTGCGTGGTCGATGTCGGCGTCGGCGAGGATCAGGTAAGGATCGCTGCCACCGAGCTCGAGTACCGACTTCTTTAGCCGCTCGCCCGAGGTCCCCGCCACGGCTCGCCCGGCCGGGGTCGATCCGGTGAGGGTGGTGGCCTTCACTTTGGGATTCTCGATGACCCGCGCAACCGCCCGGCTGCCGATCAGCAGAGTGCGGAACGCGTGCTCTGGAAAGCCGGCTTCGCGGAAGACTTCCTCGATCGCCAGGGCCGAGCCCGGCACGTTGCTGGCGTGCTTGAGCACGCCGGTGTTGCCGGCCATCAGACCCGGGGCGGCGAAGCGGAAGACCTGCCAGAACGGGAAGTTCCATGGCATCACCGCCAGCACCACGCCCAGGGGCTCGAACGCCACGAAGCTCTTTGCCGCTTCGGTGACGATGGGCTCGGGCTTGAGAAACGTCTCGGCCTGGTCGGCGTAGTAGTCACAGGTCAGAGCACACTTCTCGATCTCGGCACGCCCCTCGCGCACCGGTTTGCCCATCTCGAGGGCCATCAGCCGGGCGTACTCGTCTTGCTTGGCGCGCAGTACCCTAGCCGCGCCGTGCATGAGCTCGGCACGCTCTCCGAACGGGACTTCTCGCCAGCCGAGAAAACACTCGTGGGCGTCGTCGATGGCGGCGTCGACCTCGGCCGAGGTCATCTCGTCGTAGGTTTTGAGGCTCTCGCCAGTAGCAGGATTGAGGACTTCGAGGGTCATCACGCGTCTCCTGGGGGTTCGAGGGTGAGATCGGCGCTCAGCCGTGCGTTTTCTGAATAGTCGATCGGGCAGTCCACCAGCACCGTGCCGCCGAGCTCGAAGGCCCGTTCCAGCACCTCGGTGAGGCGCTCGCCGGCTTCCAGCCGGAGTCCACGGGCGCCATAGGCTTCGGCGTACTTGACGAAATCGGGGTTACCCAGCTCCATTCCGAAGTCCGGGAAGCCCATGCCGGCCTGCTTCCAGCGGATGAAGCCGTAGGCGTCATCGCGCAGCACGAGCACCACCAGATCCAGGCCAAGGCGGACCGAGGTTTCGAGATCCTGGCTGTTCATCATGAAGCCGCCGTCGCCGCAGATCGCCATCACCCGGCGCTCCGGCCACACCATCTTCGCGGCCATCGCCGAGCCCAGTCCGGCGCCCATGGTCGCCAGGGCATTGTCGAGCAGCACGGTGTTCTCGTGGTATGTCTTGTACATGCGCGCGAACCACAGCTTGTAGATGCCGTTGTCGAGGCAGATGACGTCCTCCCGGTCCATCACCTGGCGGACGTCGCTCACGATCTGCTGCGGTTTGGGCGGGTAGCAGGTGTCGCAGACTTCGGGGTGCAGGGCCTCGTCGAGGCGGCTGCGCAGCGCCGCCAGCTCAGGATGTTCGAAGCGGAAGCCATCGAGCCGGCTGTAGATCGCCCAAAGGCTGTGGGAGATGTCGCCGATGACCTCGATCTCGGGCTGGTAGCACTCGTCCGGCTCGGCGACGTTGAAGTCGATGTGGAGGATCGCCTTGTCGCGCTGGGCGTTCCACACCGAAGGGGGATACTCGACGATGTCGTAGCCGACGGTGAGCACCAGATCGGCGCTGTCGAGGGCGGAGTGTACGAAGTCTTTCTTGTGGATGCCGAGAGTAAACAGACTGTAGGGCGAGTCGTCGGACAGCACGCCCTTGCCCATCTGGGTGGTGACGGCGTAGATGCCGGTCTTCTCCAGAAACCGGTGCAGCTGTTTGCTGATGCGTTTGCGGTTGGCACCGGCCGAGACGATCATCATCGGCTTCTTGGCCGCGCGGATGCGCTCTGCTGCCAGCCGGATCGCCTTGTCATCCGGAATCGGGCGCCTCAGGGTACTGCGCGGGTGAACCCGCGGCTCGGCGACCTGTTCGGCGGCCACATCCTCGGGCAGCTCGAGGTGCACCGCCCCGGGGCGCTCACCTTCCGCCACCTTGAACGCCTGGCGGATGAAGCGCGGGATGGTCTGGGCGGCGACGATCGACGTGTTCCACTTGGTCAGTGGCCTGAAGGTGCCGACCACGTCGACCAGTTGGAAGTTGCCCTGCCAGTTGTCGTGCACGCTCTTCTGACCGGTGAGGGCCACCAGCGGCATGCCGCAGAGCTGGGCGTAGGCGATGCCGGTCACCAGGTTCGTCGCTCCCGGCCCGAGCGTCGCCAGGCAGACGCCGGCTTTGCCGGTCAGCCGACCGTACGTCGCGGCCATGAACGCCGCGTGCTGCTCATGACGGGTGACGATCAGCCGGATCGAGCTGGTGCGCAGCGACTCCACAATGTCGAGATTCTCTTCGCCCGGAACGCCGAAGACATATTCGACTCCCTCCGCTTCCAGGCACTTGACGAACAGGTCCGAAGCCTTCATCGAGCTCAATCCTCCTGTGCGTGTTGGCAGCCTAACATCGTCCGCTTCGCGTCTATTGGTTGCCGGAAGTGTGGCTGGGGTTACAGAGCCGCGTGACTAGCGAGCCGTGCGGCCCTTCGACGAGCGAGGCCAGTGAGCCCTGTCAGCCTCACGCTGCAATTCGATACCGGTCGAGCTAACCCTCTTTCACCTGGTTCCAGTTGTATCGCGTAGAGACCCATCGAGGCCTTGCTGGAGGACGGCTCGAGCTATGAGCTCGAGCTCTGGGCAAGTGTTTGCCTGGCATAGTCGCAAAGGCGCTGGGCTCTTGTTCACTAATTGTTGCTATTGGAGGAATCGGTCATG
>JBCCEE010000047.1:0-30213 GCA_039030415.1 Acidobacteriota bacterium | reverse complement strand
GCGGCGCCCCAGCTGCTCGAAATCTTCCCAGACAGCTTCTTCGTCCACGTGCTGCGCGATGGCCGCGACGTGCTCGCTTCCCACCGAGACGTTGAGAAGCGCCTCGCTGCCAGCGGCCAAGATTCGTATCATCACGCGAACTTCAATCGGCGAAGGATCTGCGGTCGCTGGAACCGCGCCGTCTCGATCCATCGCGAGCTACGGGCCGATCGCGAACTGGACGGACGCGTCATCGAGGTTCGGTTCGAGGATCTCCTCATCGAACCCGCCAAGGTACTCGAGCAGCTATTCGCCTCGCTCTCCCTCGAGCTCGAAGCTGCGACGCTGAATCCCGAGAAGCTCCCGGCTCGACACGGCGGTATCGCACCGGATGGCTACTGGACGACCGAAGAACAGCTGCGCCAACCGTTCGATCCCGACAAGATCCAGCGGTGGCAACACTCTCTGCCCCTGACGGACCGCGTCCTGGCCAATCTCTTCATGGCGGGCCCCCTACAGCGGTTGGGCTACCCGGTGAGTCCTTTCTATGTGCATGCTCATCGAACCCTCGCGGTTCTGAGAAAACGCCAGCCGAGCAATTGATCGCGCGCTTTGACAACGTCAGGAAGCCTGACCATACTCGGACCCCCGAGCTCGTAAAATCATCCAGCGTTACTCCCATCGCTCTGACCCACGGAGTATTCATGCCTACGACAACCTTTGTGCTACTCATCGCCTCGATCCTCAGCGTCCAGGGTAATCAAGCCACCATCGACCGTGGAATCTCTTCAGGGCTGCAAATAGGAGACACCGGAACGCTCTTCTATCAGCTGACCCTAGAACAGGAGCAGCGCAGGATCGACCTGGGGATGGGCGTCCTGATCGACGCGGAGGCCCAACAGGCGGTCGTTCAAATTCCAGAAGATGACAAGGTCAAGGCCGGGCACCTCATAGAAATCCGGATACCCGTCTCACCAGCGGATGGCGAGGAGCTGGCGCGCGAAGCCCGCATCGAGCTCGTTCCACTGCAAAGTAACACGGAGTCGGAGTCAGAAACCGCAGAGCCCGCAACGGCACCCGAGAACGAGGTCGACTCCGAAATCCGCGACACGATATCTCGCTGGGCAGCGGCATGGTCCGAACAGCGAGTCGACGACTACCTCTCCTTCTACGCACAGAATTTTCGGCCTCCTCTGGGCATGAGCCGGAGCGCCTGGGAAAAGCTACGCCGTGAGAGGATCTCCAAGCCGGCTCGCATCAGCGTGCGTTTGAACCGGCTCAAGATCGTCTCCGTCGCGTCCAAAGCTGCCGTGGCGACGTTCGTTCAGGCCTACCGCTCGGATACTTATCGAGACGAAGTCCCCAAGCTGCTGGATCTGGTCAGGGAAGACGGCAGCTGGAAGATCCTCGAGGAGAAAGAGATCGAGGAGTAGCCCCTCCTTTGGATTCGGAAGACCCGCGTGTCGCTCGACTTCCTACATACGGTCCGGCACCTTCGGCCGTCTCAGGTGCTCTGGCGCTTGCGCTACGCCGCCGAGCGCCGGGCGCGTGCCGCCCTGGGCTCGCCCCAGACGCATCTATGGCATCGATCTAAACCACCTGTCGTTCGCGAAGACCTCCCCATCGTCCCCAAGCTTCGCTCGCCCGGTCTAGGCGTCGAGGATTTGGCGCAAGGCAACGTCGAGCTGCTGAATACTCGCTTCGAGCTGGGGCTCGCGAAGCCTGACTGGCGGCTTGGCGAGCGCGCCACGGATCGACTCTGGACCGTAACCCTGCACTACCACGAGTGGCTAGAAGCGCTCGCCGAAAGCAATCAACGGAGGGCTCGGCCGGAGCTCGGAATCAAGTTGATCCGACACTACCTCTCGGACTGGATCAGGCGCTGCGCCATCAATCAGCCGGGATCCCTAGCGCTCGCTTGGAATGCTTATGCCATCGCGACCCGCCTGGGCTGGTGGGCGCGCATGTATCAGCACTCCGACTATCAGCTCTTCGGCACTCGGCCGGTTTTCGAGGCGCAGTTCCTGCGCAGCTTTTGGCAGCAAGCCAGCTACTTGAACGCCCACCTCGAGTGGGACCTGCGCGGTAACCACCTGATGCGTGACGCACTGGGTCTGGCCTGGGCCGGGAGGTTCTTCGAAGGCTCCCAGCCGAGCCTTTGGCTGAAGCGAGCGACCGATCTGGCGGTAGGGCAGGCGGCGGAGCAGATCCTGGCCGACGGCGGCCACTTTGAGCGCAGTCCCGGGTACCACGTCGAGATCATGGAGGACTTGCTGACGCTCGCGCTACTCGTAGAAACCCGCGAAGCCCGAGCCGAGCTGACGCAAGCCTGGGCCGCAATGGCCGAATACCTGGCCTGGTTACGCCACCCGGACGGCGACATTCCCTTGTTCAACGACGCCGCGCTGCGAGGAGCCGAGAAGGTCGTCGCAGCCCTCGATCAAGGCCGGTGGATCGGCGTCTCGATTGACCCATCGCCGCGCCAGGGCGGTAGGGTATTCGCGGATACCGGCATGGTGGTCTGGCACGGACCTCGCTGGACGCTCTTTTTCGACGTCGGGCCCGTCGGACCCGATTACCAGCCCGGTCACGCTCACGCTGACAACCTCTCTCTCGAGTGCTCATTTCAGGGCCAGCGCCTGTTTGTCGACCCCGGGTCGATCTGTTACGACGAGGATGACCGGCGACGGTACGATCGCAGCACCGCGGCTCACAACACGGTCTGCATCGACGATACCGACTCGAGCGACATGTGGAAGATCTTCCGGGTCGGTCGCAGGGCTCGGCCGCACGACGTGAGCTGCGACCTGCACACCCACGGGCTGCAGGCCGAGGGCTCCCACGATGGCTACGATCGTTTACCCGGCCGACCCTACCATCGCCGTAGGGTTTCCGTTCAGGAAGACGGTCCGCTGAGGATCGAAGACTACGTCGCCGGCTCTGGCGATCACCGGGTTCAAGGGGGACTGCTGGTGGCTCCAACTTGGCAGGTCGAGAACACCAACGACGGCTGGCGGCTCGCCTCGGGCGAGCTCCGCGTCAATGTCTCGCTCTCCAGCCCTCAGCCGGTGACCCGCTATCGCGAGTCGCGCCCTTACCATCCGGCCTACGGCGTCGAGCAGAGCGCCACGCGTATCGGGTGGCGGTGGCAAGGAGCTCTTCCTGTCGAAGTCCATACCGTAGTCGAGCCAAGCTAGTGCGGATCCTCTACGTCTCCCAGTATTTCCCGCCCGAAATGGGCGCTCCTTCGGCCCGCGTCCACGAGCTGGCGCGCGTCTGGGCCCAGCGCGGAGAAGAGATCACGGTACTCACGGCCTTTGCGCACCACCCGGTCGGTATCAAGGCGCCTCAGGACCGATGGCGATGGACACGGCGCGAGCGCATCGACGGTATCGATCTGGTCCGGGCCTACGTCTACGCGGCTCCCAACAAGGGAACCTTCAAGCGGATGCTTTCCTACCTCTCCTTCATGATCTCAGCGGTGCTGATCGGCCTGGCCCGAGTGCGCCGGCCGGATGTCATTGTCGCGACTTCACCCCAGCTGCTGTGCGGGGCCGCAGGCTATCTCCTGGCGCGGGCGTTCCGCGTGCCGTTCGTTTTTGAAGTCCGCGACCTGTGGCCGGAGTCGATCATCGCCGTGGACGCCATGAAGGAGAACTTGGTGATCCGTTCGCTGCGGCGGCTGGCCCATGCGCTGTATCGTCGCAGCGATCGCATCGTGACCGTCGGAGAGGGATACCGGCAACAGATCCACCAACGTTACGGCGTACCGCTCGCCCACATGAGCGAGATCCCCAACGGCATCCGCACCGACCTCTTCGAGCCAGGCCCGAGGAACAACGCGGTCCGGCGAGAGTACGGGTGGGGCGATCGCTTCGTGCTCCTCTACCTGGGCACCCACGGCATGGCCCACGCTCTACACGTCGTGCTCGAGACCGCAGAGTTCTTGCAGCAGGATCATCCCGATCTCCTGTTCGCGTTCGTCGGCGAAGGTGCCGAAAAGGAACGGCTCCAGCGGCTGGCGCAAGAGAAGCAGCTCGCCAACGTTCAGTTCATCGGCCAGCAGCCCAAGGAAAAGGTGCCGCTGTTCTATGCCGCCTGCGATCTCGGGCTCGTCACCCTGCGCAACACGCCACTGTTCCAAGATGTGCTGCCGAGCAAAATTTTCGAATACCTGGCCATGGAGCGACCCATCCTGCTCACCGTCGATGGCCAGGCGCGACAGCTGGTCGAGCAGGCCGGCGGCGGCGTTTTCGTTCCTCCAGAGGACGCCAAAGCGTTGGCCGCGGCCATTCGCAGCCTGGTGCAAGCGCCGGAGAAGAGAATCGGTATGGGCCGGGCCGGACGGGAGTTCGTCGTCCAACACTACAATCGCGCCATCCAGGCCATAGACTACCTCGAGCTACTCGAGGAGGTACGTTCTGCCAGCAACGGCGCGGCGGACGCGTGACACTAGGACGCGCCGTCTCGAGCCAGCTCCTGTAGCTGCGCTTCCAGCACCCTGAGAGCCCAGATTCGTGACCAGTGCAGCTGGCCATTGGCGACACCCTTCGCCAGCTGGTGGACGAACGGTCGTTGACGCTTCCCACTCAGCCACTCCGGTAGCTGAGGAATGCGGCCGGCTCGGCAGTCCTCCTGCATCCAAGTCTGCATCGGTAGGCCGAAACCGGTTTTGGGCCGGCGGGTGATCTCGGCCGGCAGCGGAAGCTCGGGGCTCGAGGCCAGAGGGCCTTTGCCGTCCCTACCCTGCTGAGCCGCCAACAGTGGGCCGAGCTGCTGGGTGAGCCGGCGATCCACCAGCGGGGTACGTACCTCGAGACTGTGACGCATCGAGGCCCAATCCGCATCCCGCAAGAGCTGCTGATGCATGTAGACGTGCTGCTCGGCGACGGCGACGCGGGTCCAATCTGCTTCGGGAGCCGGCTGCCATGCTTCTTCGACCGGCCGAAGCAGGGCTTCCTGGCCACCGGCCTGGTGCCAGACCTCGGGCTTCACCAACTGCCGCATCTGATCAGGAGTGAACAGGCACCGCAACAGATGGTAGATGCTGGCGGGACGCGCCAGAGCGGTCGGCAGATAGCCCATCTTGGCCCGCCTACGCCGCGGGCTCAGCTTGCGGCCAAGCCGCCAAACCCAGGGAGCATGCCTCGACCAGCCGAACCTTCGGAGTCGTGCGAAGTCGGAAAACGTCCGGTAGCCGCCGAACAGCTCGTCCCCTCCCAGCCCCGAGAGCGCCGCTTTGAGCCCGGCTTCCCGTACCGCGCGCGAGATCCAAAAGACGTTCAGCCCGTCGACCGTCGGCTGATCCATCGCGGCGAGGAACCCATCGAGATCTCGCCGAGCCGACGCCACGGACAGCGTGACGGCCTTGTGCTCTGCCCCATAGTGACGCGCAACCCTGGCGGCTAGCGGCGCTTCATCTTCCGCTTTGCCCTGAAACTCCTCGAACGTCAGGGTCACTGTTTGGAGTGCCCCTCGATGCAGTTCGCTCGCCAAGCCCAGGAGAGCGCCCGAGTCGACACCAGCCGACAGAAACAGGCCGACCGGAACGTCGGCAACCAGGTGCCTGCCGACGCTTTCCAGGAGCGCTTGGCGCGTTTGATGACGCAGCTCTTGCCCACCGAGAGCCGGGGCGGATGCGCTGTAGGCCGATGCCGGGGACCAGAAGCTTCGCGGCGCCGAAACCCGTTCGGGTCGAACCTGCTGGGTGCTGCCGGCCGGCAAGGCGCGAACGCTCCGACACAGCGTCCCGGGCTCCGGAACGCTGCCCCAGGCGAGGAAACCCAGGACGCTCTCGGCATCGACCTCGCGACTGATCCCCCCGCCCGCCAGGAGCGCCCGCACCGACGACGCAAAGCGGAAGACCGAGCCGTCGTCGGAGGTGTAGAGCGGCTTGATGCCGTGAGGGTCACGAGCGAGGAACAGCGTCTCACGTCGCCGGTCCCAAATGGCGAACGCGAACATGCCTTCCAGGGCATCGACCATGCTCTCCCCGCGGCGCCGGTAGAGGTGGAGCAGCACCTCGGTATCGCTGGCGCTCGCCAACGCCACACCCTCCGCCTCCAGCTCCGCCTGCAGCTCGCGATAGTTGTAGATCTCGCCGTTGAAGGTGATCACCAGATCGCCGTCCGCCGTGGCCATCGGCTGAGAACCGCCAGCGGTGAGATCGATGATCTCGAGCCGACGGTGGCCGAGCAGCACCGGTCGCTCGGGATCGCGGTACAGGCCCGCACCGTCAGGGCCACGGTGAGACATCACGTCTCGCACCGCCAGGCATTCCTGCTCGCTGGGCGCCGGCGCCTGGGAGCCGTAGGCGAAGATACCGTTGATTCCGCACATAGACGATTCGAGGAGGCCCGAGGCGCTTTGGCACGCAGGTCTCGGGCTGGAAGCGTATCGGGCCGGAAGCGTATAGGAAATCGAGCCGCGCTCGACCGACTGTATTTCAAGATCCCGTGTTTCAAGATGCCACACGTCAAGAGCCGCATGTCAAGATGCCGTATGTCAAGATGACCGCTGATCCGCTACCACAACGGAAACCCTCCATGACACGGAAGCGACGACGTGCGAGCTCTGCAGATGGTGCCGTATATCCGCGACGAGGCCAGCGGCCCCTCGTACTCGGTTCCTGCGCTATGCCAGGCGCTGGCGGCGCTCGGCAATGAGGTCGAGCTGCATGTCCTGCTGGGCAACCCACCCGAAGATGCCCGGTATCGGTGCATCACCCACGGCGAGTGGGCCTGGCCGCGGCGCCTGCATATCTCACCGCAGCTGAAACGAGCCCTGGCGGATCGCGTCACACGCTTCGATATCCTGCACAACCATGGCCTCTGGACTCTGGCCAACGTCTACCCGGGCCAGGTGGTGACTCGAGGCTCCGGCTGTCGCCTGGTAGCTTCACCTCGCGGCACACTGGCTTCCTGGGCGCTACAGCAGGGCCGCTGGCGCAAACGCCTGATGTGGTGGCTGTGCCAGGCCAACACCTTGCGGCGAGCAGCCTGCCTGCACGCCACCTCGGAAGCCGAATACCGCGACCTGCGCGCGGCCGGGCTGCGCGCGCCGGTCGCCCTGATACCCAACGGGATCGATATCCCACCGGCTAGCGACGCCGAGCCTCGCTCCGAGCCCTCGCGCCGGCTGCTCTTTCTCGGCCGCCTACACCCGGTCAAAGGGGTAGACGTGCTGCTCGGCGCCTGGCGCGCCGTCCAGGAGTCATTCCCTAATTGGGAGCTGCACATCGTCGGGCCGAGTGAGGATGGCACCCTCGAGAAGATGCAGCGACTGGGCCGCGATTTGGGCGTCGAACGAGTCGACTTCCCGGGTCCGGTCTATGGCGACGCCAAGCGCGCCGCCTATCGCAGCGCAGATCTCTTCGTCTTGCCGAGTCATACCGAAAATTTTGGCGTCGCCGTGGCCGAAGCCCTCGCCCATGGCCTGCCCGCCATCGTCAGCCGAAACGCTCCCTGGCCTGGCCTCGAGACCCACGGCTGCGGCTGGTGGATCGAGCAGGGCGAGTCCGCGCTGGCCGAGTGCCTGGGCCACGCCATGGCCCTTCCCAGGCCCGAGCTGGCGCAGCGAGGCGCACAGGGACGCGCCTGGATGGAGCGTGACTTCTCCTGGCAGCAGGTCGGCGATAGGATGCAGACCACCTACCACTGGCTGATCGAGGGAGGAGCTCCTCCAAGCTGGGTGAGGAGAGATTGATGCCGGAAACGGGCCCAGCGGATGTCGCGGTCATCATCCTGACGTTCAACGAGAAGCTCAACCTGCCGCTGGCCCTCGATTCGGTTCGCGGCTGGGCCCGTGAGGTCTTCGTCGTCGACTCCTACAGCACGGACACGACCGTCGACATCGCTCTCGCGCGAGCCGACGAAGGGATACAGGTCGTGCAGCATGCGTTCGAGAACTACTCGGCGCAGTGGAATTGGGCGCTGACCCACCTGCCGATCACGTCCCGCTGGACGATGAAGCTCGACGCCGACGAGCGGGTGACCGCCGACTTCAAAGCAGAGCTCGCGGGCTGCCTGCAGGCCGCCCAGAGCGAGCCCGCCGGCTTCGATTTTCGCCGTAAGTTCTTCTTTGTCGGAACGCCTTTGATGAGAGGCGGAGCTTCGAGCACCTACGTGCGCCACCTCTGGCGTACCGGCGAGGCACGGTTCGAGGATCGGCCCGTCAACGAGCATGTGATCCTGGATGGGCCGATCGTCCGCATGCAGTCGTTTATCGACCACCATAGCGAAAGCTCGCTGAACGATTGGATCAGCAAGCACAACCGCTATTCTTCGCTCGAGGCTGCCAGCACTCTACGCGGCGACCTCACGGGTGAGGTCAAACCGAGACTTTGGGGCTCGTCCACCGAGCGCCGCATGTGGCTCAAGCGAACCCACGCACGGCTGCCGGGTAGGCACTTGCTGTTTTTCCTCTATCAGTTCATCTTCCGGCTCGGATTCCTCGATGGCCGCGCCGGCTTCCGCTACGCTTTCCTGCGCGCTGCATTCTTCTACTGGATCGATCTCAAGGTCGAAGAAGCTCAGGCGACCGGCAAGGAGCCCGAGGTCGTTTGGCCCGCGCGAGGCGAACCGCATCCCGGGTTGAAATCATGAGCGCTCCGCCAACGGACTATCGCAGTCGAATCTACGCCGCTTACGTCTCGCGAGGCCACGGGCAAGAGCTGCGCGTCGACCGCGCTGCCGCCAGCCGTCGGGCACGGTATCTGGCGAAGGTTCTCGCGGGATGGCTGCCTGAAGATCGCGAGGCGACGATCGCGGACCTGGGATGTGGGGCCGGCGATGTGCTAGCCGCCTTCGACGCCTTCGGCTATACCCGCCTTGCTGGCGTCGACCGCAGCAGCGAACAAGTGCAGCTCGCCCAAAAGATCGCCCCGCGCGTAGTCGAAGGCGACCTCTTCGAGTACTTGGCGGATCAAGCCGCCACGCTGGATCTAGCCACCGGATTCGACATCATCGAGCACCTCGGAAAAGACGAAGCGCTGGCCTTCCTGGACGTCTGCCATCGCGCTTTGAAACCCGGTGGACGATTAGTGCTACAAACCCCCAACGCCGAAAGTCCCTGGGGACCGGCCATCCGCTATGGCGACTTCACGCACGAAGTGTGTTTCACTCCCGCCTCCTTGAGCTGGCTGCTGCGACTCTGCGGATTCGAGCGCGTCGAGGCTCGCGAAGCCGGGCCGCGGGCGCTAGGCGTCGCCTCCTGGGGCCGCGTCATGCTCTGGCGAGCGATCCGGAGCGTGCTGGCACTCTGGAACATCGCCGAAACGGGCAGCAAGGGCAGCGGGATCTACACTCGGGTCTTCCTGATCTCCGCGGTCAAGAGCTCCGCCACCAAGAGCTCCGCCTCCGCTAGCGCAGCTCGGTAGCCGCGTCGGCTGCCACATACTGCTCCAGCTGTTCTGCGAGCAGACGATAACCGCTTGGGTTGTAGTGTCCCGCCAGCCCCAGCGGGAAGAAACGCTTGGGCTCATCGGTTTCCGACAGCGCCTGGTGAAAATCGACCATGGGAATGCCCAGGTCGCGCACCAACGCGAGGACTTGGTCTCGATACAGTGGGTCTCGATACCGTGGGTCTCGATACCGTGGATCTCGATACAGTGGATCTCGATCAGCCTGGCTTGCAGGCTGCGAGAGGTAGCGTGAGTAGGCAGGCAGGTAGACGAAAACGAGCTCTCCTCCCTCCCGGGTGACGCGGGCTCTGGCCTGCTCGAGAACGCGCCGCAAGAGCCCCACAGTATCCTCGGGGACGTTGGTGCGCAGCAGCGACAGTCGAGATCTCAGATGCGTCAGCTTGACGCGCGGCACAATCCACTGTCGCCAAGCGGCTGGTTCGTTGCCGGAGCTGCGCTGGGAATGCTCGTCGAAGTAGCGTTTCATGAACGCATCGAGCTCCCCCTGGCGGCCGCGCAGTCCTTGAGAGTACTCCGGATCCTCGAGGTAGCGCATCAGCACCTGGGACTGCCGTTCGCTCTTGAGATTCAGCAGATCATTACCTTCGAAGTAGAGCCAGAAGACCCTCGGCGCCGCGCGCGGCTCGACGTACTCTCGCAGCACCGCGAGCGAAAGTAGCGGGCCGCTACCGCCCATCCCGAGATTCCGGACCCGATAGCCGCGAGACCGCAAGAGACTGCCGACATCCGAGCCCGAGACGCAGCAGGCGCCTTGAGCGAACGAATCCCCGAGCAGCAGGATCTCGACGTCTTCCGCCCAGGCCGACTGCGGATTGTTGAAGCCATGCCGGTCGGCCGCGTAGACCAGATAGTCGCCACTCTCGTTGCACCACACCGTCGTAACGTTCGAGATGCCAGCCAGCGGCAGGGCGTTGCCGTCGCTCAAGGCCACGCCGGCGGGCAGGAACTCCGCGGGCGACAGCAGCGCAAATGCTTCTGACCCCTGGGCCCGAAGGTCCCGTACGACTTCTAGCGGCGTCCTGGGGTCGAATTCGATCCCCTGTGAGCGCGCGACCTCGATGCGATCCGGCGTGCGGTCGATCAGCCCCAGACCGACTTCGACGCCGTAGAGCGCCAACAGTGTCGAGATCAACAGAAGAGCGAGCTTGGACTTCATGGTTGCGTCGATACCGAGGTCACTGGCGCTCCAAGAAGCTCCACAGCAGACGCTCGAACCGGCCTTTGAACGCCCGATATCGGAAATGCTCGCGCCAGCGCTGCTGGCCCCGCTGCCCCATGGCCAGCGCTTGCTGCGGATCGCTGAGCAGTTGGATCAATCGATCCTCGAGCATCCCCGGCTCATCGAGGTCGACATTGCGACCGGTCTCGCCGTCTACGTTGACTTCGGAGCTAGCGTCATGAACCGTAGCGAGCACCGGCAGCGCGTGCCGCATGGCTTCGATGCTCACCAGACCGAATCCTTCCTGGCGGCTGGGGAGCGCCATGAGGGACGAGCGCCCATAAACGTCTTGCAGCTCCGTCTCGGAGACGAAACCCAGCATCTCGATGCTTCCGGCGACCGGTGACGCGTCCACCCGACGCTTCAGCGCATCGAAACCGGGACCATCACCCACGAATGTGAGGACCGCGCCCGGTACCACTGCACAAACCTTCGGCCAGCTATCCACCAACAGCGTGTGCCCTTTGTACGCCTCACCGATTCGGCTGACCATCAGCGCCCGGGGTCTCTCTTGGGAGTGCTGCTGTTCGAGGGGCGGCTCGTCCTCCTCTGTCGCCAGCCAGCAAACCTCAGCGGCCTCCATGCCGCCATGAAGCGCCCGGGCGCGCTCGAGCGTATAGTGCGAGTTGACCAGCAAGGCGTCCGCTCGCCGCGCTCCCTCGAGCCGGTCTCGACGAGCGTCTTCCCAGATCTCGATTCCGTGCAGGTATCCGAGAAAGGGCTTCCGCAAACCCGGAATTCGGCAATGAGCTCGAGCCGTACCCAGATGGTCGTAGATGAAGTGAGAATGGCCCCAGCTTCGCGCATGGCTGTGAGCGACGAAGCGCGCACGGCTGCCGGAACATACGGTCATCGGAAGATCGATTCCCGCTGGCGGCTCGGTCTCGACCAGGGAACAGGCCGTCGCATCGATCACGCCGTCACGACGCAGCTCAGCCAGCGACCTGGCCATCAGCCGGGCAACCCGGGCGATACCGCCCGCTCCGGCGGTCATCGTGGTGGCCATCAGGCAGATCTTGGGCCTGCTCCCTGAGCCCCGTCTCATTGGCTCGCGCGCCCCATCTCAGTCACCCAATGCTCTGATCTTTCGAAGGCGTCGAGATACCCGCTGGGTACGCTAGCGCTTGAACATCGCCCACTGGACGACGCCCACCATGGGTAGCGTTCGGATCGCCGACACCAGGATCGGATAGACGGAGGTCGGCATGAGTACAAAAACCTTGAGCTGGCTGACGAACAGCAGACAGCCGCCGCTGCCGGCCGGCAGCAGCCCCTCTGCGAGCACCCGCTGCCAAACGCCGATCAGAAAGAACACCGCCGCGACCACCGTTGCGCCGCCCGCCAGGTAGAGGTAGCCGACCGGGCTCATACCCACCGCGTTGGTGAACGATCTCCCGAGCACGGTCTTGTTGAACCAGCCGCCGATGTCCTCATAGGGCTTGGTCGGCCAAAGGAATCGAGGGATCACCGCAAATGCGGGTGAGCTCAAGATATTCCTCAAAAAGTCGGGGTCTTCCTCGGTCAACCTGCCATCGTCTTTGAACTCGATCGCGATCGCAGCCATCAGCGTCAGGTTCAGCCGTTTGGCGACCTCCAAGAGCAAAGGCGCCCGGTCCGCCCGCAGGAAGCGAGCGCCCTCTTCCGAGGTGCTGACCTCGAGCGTATCTACGATCGAGCTCAAACTACGATTCTGGAAGTTCGGGTCCATGAACCGCAGGTCTCGGAAGGGCTCGATGACGCGGTAAGAGAACATCAGCAGAAGCGGCACCACGATCAGCACCCACTTCGGCAGGCGTCCGCGGGCGATGTAGGCACAGGTGGCCACCACCAGCGGCGGGAAAATCGCCAGCGACTTCATTCCCGAGATCAGACCGAACGCGATCTCGGAGACCAGCAGGACGCCCAGCAGAATCCGCGTGCGTCGGTATCCCTTCGCTTCGAAGAAGTAGCTCAGACTCAAGATCGCCAGGGCCAGGGTGCCGAGCGAAGAGCCCAGGCTCAAGAACTCGGTAAATCGACTCGCCGCATAGAGCTGGTCGATCTCGCTGTTGTAGCCGAAGACGCCCAGGCGAATCCGCAGCAGGCGGCTGATCAGGCTCACGGCCACGAGAATGCCGATGACCGGCAAGTGAACCTCGAAGTCTCGACGCAGGAAGTTCGAGAGCGGCGGCCAGCCCTGAACGGCTGAGGCCATGTTCCCACCCAGCCTCGAGTAATAGCCCCGCCACATGGCGAAGGCCGCCAACAGCGCCATCAGCATAGCCTTGTCCATGCCGGAGAAATCCCCCAGCCACGCACTCGGTAAAACGGCACTGTAGCGTTCCGGCAGGAAGTAGAGCGCGTTGGTGATACCGAACGGCAGGCCGAACACGAAGATCGAGCTCAAGACCACCGGGTTCACCAGCCAACGTGAGGGACGGATTCGCGAGAACCGCAAGATCTCGAACGCCAGGTATCCGATCATCAAGAGGGTCAGATACGTGAACGACACCTTGGCGGGAAGCCAGAGGGAGCACACGAAGCCGACAAACCCCAGAAGCGCGAACAGAAAAGACACCATCAAGGCGTTGACCCGCAGCGGAGCGGGGCGGGCGCGAGGCATATTCATGGACAGGCTCGGGGAGCTCATGGTCAGGATCTTGTCACATGCTCAAGGAAGCATCTCGATGATGCCTGCGATCTGATCACGATAGGAATAGCCGCTCTCCAGACACCTTCTGCGGCCCGCCGCCGCAATCCGCTCTCTCGCCGAATCATGAGCGAGGAAATACCGGACCTTGTCGAGCAGCTCTTCGCTGCCGTCAAAAAACTCGGCCTCCTCACCCTCCTCGAACAGCTCCTGGTGCTCATCGGTGCGTTCCGCGAGCAGAAAGACGCCGCAGGCCGGGATCTCTACCGATCGGGTCGTACTGCGATCCGGGACCAGCGGCGACAGCAGCCCCAGCCCGATCTTGGCCCCAGCCAGTCCCTTGGCATAGTCCAGGCCAACGAGGGAACGACCGCGATGAGCCGCCAGCACCTCAGGATCCGGACAGCGCGCCGTCCAGTTTTCGCCCCACACCGAGAGACTCACCCGCTCGGCAACCAGTGGCTTCAGGTAGCGCTCGCGGCCCTCACCATAGCTGCCGATGAAAACCGCCTCGCAGCCGTACTCGAGCCGCTCCTGGCGTGAGAGCTCGATCGGCCGGTGATACTCGGTGTCGAAGGCCACCTTGGTGACGATCAGACGCTGGGCTCCATGGCTGCGGTAGGTCTCCGCTTCGTAACGCTTGCTGGTCACCAGCGCGTCGTATGCCGGAACCGCGCTCACGAAATGCCTGGACCGGTGAAACAGAAAGAACGGATCGGGCGTGTAGTGCAGCAGATGGGCCCCGCAGAGCTTCTTGACTCGACGCAGGGTGGCCTTGGTGACCCAAGCCCCTTTGTCGATCCAAAGCAGATCGGGTCGAAACGCTTTGGCCGCGCTTAGGATCGCTCGGTTCGCCAGCGCCAACGGGATCCCCCACTGGTAGCGCCGGAAGATCGCCCCGCCATAGCGGCCACCCCACCTCAAGAATGGACTCAAACACAGCGGATGGATCTCGTGCCCCAGCTCTTCGAGCACCCGCTGACGCATCCATGTCGTGTTGACCCAGCCGGGGTGAATGACCCCAACGTAGAGCACCTTCACGATTCGGTCTCCAGGGCCTGCCGCACGTCGAGGACATAGATCTGTCGCAGCCCTTCGTGCAACGAGTCGATGACGACTCGGTTGCCGCACGGGCTCCAGCGCGGATGCAGATCGCAGCGATAACCCGTCGCCTGCTGATCCGCCAGGGTCACAAACCAGCCCAGCGGTCGGCAGAGCTGGCGCTCCACGTGGTAGGCCATCAGGTGCTGCCGCCTCTCGGGATCAGGGTAGGAATCGACCAGCATCCACGACGGATCGCCTGGACGGAAGCTCATGTGCCCGTCCCGCGGCAGATCCGGAGCCGCGATGACGTCTCGCTGGCCCGATTGATCGGTGATCCTCAGAAAGCCATCGGGCGTCAGCTGGCGGTGCGCCCACCGCCCTACCGCTCGGTGAGCGAGTCCCCGAAAGGTCCTCAAGACGGGTTTGACCGTGGCCCCCAGCCAGCCACCACTGTAGCGAACCTTGGAGAACGTACCCGCCGGTCGACCGTAAATGACGAAATCGCGCTCCGTTTGCCAGTGGCCGTGCGAATAAAAGCCGCCGTCGGGGAAGAGATAGAGGTCGCGCCCTTCCGCATCGCACGTCAGGCTCCGCGAGTAGTAGCCGCCATCGTCCATCTTCCAGCGGTGGAGGAACGCGAAACGCTCTCCCGTCGGGTTGACCAGCATATGCTCGACGAAGTGCTCGCCCGCGGCCATGGAAGCCAAGGGCTGCAGCTCCAAGAGCTCCTCCAGGGCGACGATGCGGCGGGTGTCGCCGGTCTCGAGGTCCATCCGGAAAACGCCATCGCCAGGCGGGCGGTCGCTGTGCCAGCGCTCATCCCGAATCCCGGCGTAACAATACCCGGGGCGGCAAAAGGCCAGCCGCTCGAAGGACGGCGTGACCGCGTAACGCCCCTTGGGGTCCAGCGAGTAGAGGGTGGTGGGAAGATCGCGGGAGGCGCCCGTCTCGAGATCGAGCACGACCGCCACAAAGCGATCCTCACGGCGGTCGTTGAAGATCACCCGGCGGGTCGAGTCGGGGCCGAGCCACTGCAGCATCGAGCCCTGCTGCCAGTTGAAGGCGCGCGTCTCGGCCAGGGGATGATACTCGCCGGTCTCCAGATCCCAGAAGCCGACCTCTGCCCGGTCCTCGTCATCGACCAGACGCCCATCGAAATCGGTGCGGTGGCACAGCAAACGACGCCCGTCGCCGTCGATCGGTGACTTGTCGTAGTAGCCAAAGAAGTGACGCTGAGGCCCTGGAGTCTGAAACTCCAGGTGCACCCCTGGCGCCAAGTGCATGCGCTCACTCTGGGAATTGAGCATTCGTTCGACTCTCAGGCCTATTCAAGCTCTCAAAAACCTTTCGCACCGCTTCGACGTCGGCCTCGAGAGACCACGCGTCCGCAATCTCCAGCGATCGACGCCCCATGCGTTCCCGCAGCGCGCGATCCTGCAGCAGCCTGCGGATAGCGGCCGCCAGCCTATCGACGTCCCCATAGTCATAGAGATAGCCATTCTCACCGTCTACCACGACGTCACCAGCCGTCCCGGGTCGCTCTGAGCAGACGATCGGCAGCTCGAAATTGAGCGCCTCGTTGAGAACTTTCGGCGACGGATCGTACTCCGACGCCAGCACGAAAACATCCGCCACGGCATAGTAGCGGACGATCTCGAGCTGCCGAACAAAGCCGGTGAAGCGTACGTTCTCGAGCTCCAATTCCTGCACCAGCTGCTGCAGAGCCTCGGTCTCCGGGCCGCCCCCGACCAAGACCAGCGCCAGCTCGATTCCTTCGTCCGCGAGCTGACGCACGGCTCGCAGGAGATCTCTGTGACCCTTGTTGGGTATGTGGCGGCAGGTATTGAGCACAATCGGCAGCTCGGCCGGAATCTCGAGCTCGCTGCGGATGCCGGCGAGCTCGTCGGCCAAGGCATCGCACTGGTTGCGGAAAAACGTGTTGTCGACCGCGCACGGGATCGGAAACAGCTTGTCCTCGGGGCAGCCGTAGTGGAGGAAAAACTCTCGGTTGCCGCGACAGCTGAAGAGCACGGCTCGGCTCCAGGCAAAGGCTCGCCGGAGCAGACGCGTCTTGAGCCACTCGCGCCAACCGCCGCTGCCGGCACGCAGGGTGGCCTCACCGCGGAAGAAAATCGGTGTGCCCGAGAGACGACCGCTCGCGAACGCCAGCCAATCCGAGGGTGCCAGGTAGCCCTGGATCAGGATGGCGTCCCACCGACCTCGCACCAGATGCCGGACCAGCCTGGGATTGATACGCCGCAGGCTCGACGGCCCGTGGCGCAGCGGCGACCAATTCGGCACGAAGGTATGAGGGTAGCCCTCGAGCAGAGGGATATCCCACACGATGTGGACGCCCATCGTGGCATCGTAGACCGGCTCGACCCCGGTCCGATCCAGGTAGAACACGTGGACGTCCAGCGCATCGTGCTCGGCTAGCTTGCGGTAGAGCGGAGCGTGGTACTGCACCACGTGGGGTGCGACGATGGCCAGCCGGTAGCGGCGCTTGGCAGGACTAGCGCACAAAGCAGCATACCGGGCCGTAGCGATCGGCCAGCTTGAAATGGTGGAGCTGCTCGATCCTCTGGATCAGCGAATCCACCCGATAGACCTCACCTTGCCATTCGGCTCGATGGCACTCGAGCACCAGCACCCGACAGCTGGCCAGCGCCTCGGCTTCGCACTCGAACAAACCGACCTCCGCCCCCTCGATATCCAGAATCAACTGATACTCGCCGCCCGAGTGCTGCTGCCAGACCTCACTCAGCGTCTTGACCGGGATCTCCAGATATTGACTCTTCGATCCCGCGTTCGACTCGTCCTGAGGCGCCGCAACCTCGCCACGATCGACCGGGCTGGCAGCGAGCCTCGATCCCAGGTGATTGGCCTTGGCTTCGAACCATACGCTGTCACCCACTCCCGCCTCATAGCTGACGGCCGCCGATAGCGCGTGCGCCTCGAGGTGGGCGGCGTGCGCCGCCAGGTTGCGGCGCAAAGCGCTCGCCAGCTTGGGATCTGCCTCCACGCACACCAAGCTCTTCCCAGGGTCGAGCCTCCGAGCGACCTGACACGAGATCGCCCCGACGCCACTCCCCATCTCGATCACGTCGAGATCGGAGCGCAAGTAATCCCGCACGAAGCGATACTCGGCGCTCTCATAGAGCCCCCAAAACAGCAGAGCCTTGGAGACCGGCGGCAGATCAGCATCCCGCACATCGAGCCTGAGTCCTCGGTAGGGAATCCGGTCTCGATACGCAGCGCCGATCATCCGCCCCAGCCAAGGAGCGCACAGAGCTGTGCTCACGGCGAGCTTCAGGCGAGGGAATGACGCCTGGGTTCTCATGCGGCCACAGCCTCTCGAGTCGTCTTGGCAGCGCGCGCGAAACGGTAGGACAGCACGAGCTGAACGAAGTAGGCCATGGCGGTGGCGATGGCCGCGCCCGAGAGCCCCCAGGACAGGATCAAAGCGACGCCTCCCACCAGCGCCACGGTCGCGGCGCCCAGCTCCGAATAAAGCACCGCCTTGGAGTGCTTGTAGGCCAGACTGACCGTGTTGAAGATCTGCGACATAAACAAAAACGAGAAGCCGAGGCCCAGAACCGGCAGCAGCGCGGCCGCCTCGCGATAGGTGCTCGCTAGCAATAGAGCCACAACGAGATCACTCGCCAGCCACAGCACCAGGCATCCCAGGCCAAGGGCGACCCCGGCGGTCCCGAGCCACAGCCTCACGACTCGACGCTCGTCCTTCGTCTCGGAGCTGACCGCCTCGAACAGCACGGGGCGCAAGCTGATCAGCAGTACCTGGGGAATGACTGCCATCAGTCGATTGACGAGTCCGTAAGCTGAGACGTAGAGACCGACCGAGTGCATGTCGAGCAGTGCCCCGAGAAGATAGCGATCGGCTGCGGAGTGTAACCAAGAGACGACCGCTAAGGGCACTAGCGGCAGGGCGAATCGCCGCATCTCACGGTCGAATTCAGCCGTCAGAGACTTCGCCGCGACCTGCTGAGCGGCGGGCGTGCCCAGCGCGATGCGGAAGAGCACCAGGCCGCCGAGGGTAGCGAGGCAGTAGCCGACGAGCACCGACTCGGGCTTGGCTCCCCACAGCACCACCACCAGAATCGCCAGCAGCGGCCGACTCCAGCTTTCAGCCGCCTGCCACAGCGCATAGGGCCGCTGACGCCGAGCCGCGTTGAGCAGGTTCATCTCGAACAGCCGCAGCACCTCGACCGCCAACAGGCAAGCGGCCACGACGAAGACCAGATACGACACCTGCCGCCAGACGACGACGGCGACCGCTCCGCCCAACAGCACGCAGCCGGTCAGCGCCGCCAGGGTTCGGTAGAGCGATCGTCCGATCCGAGCCCGGAAGGGCTGCACGTCGGACGGCGACCTCACATACTCGGGATAGAAGCGCGACACGGCATTGAGCTGCGGCATGCAGAACAGCTGGCTGCTGAAAGCCAGGATGCCGGTGATCAGGGCGACCGTGCCGAAGACGCTGGGCGGCACCAGCTCGGTCAGCAGCCGGACCCCGACCAGCATGCCGAGCCCGGATGCCACGACCCCGAATCCCACCCAGCCGCCCTCCCGTAGGAGGCGTTTGTCGGCAGGAAACAGCTTACCGAGCACGACGCGGAGCGGCTGCTGACTCAAGAGGCTAGTCGTTCCACCACGGGATGGTGGGAAACCGCTCCGCCCACGCGGGAAGGCAGGCGATGAAGTTCACTTCCCGAAACGTCTCGAGCTCCGGGTGCCAGTCACCATAGAGCTCGACGCCTTCGCGGGTCACCTTGCCGAGCCGGTAGCCCAGCGGCTGCAGCAGCTCGAAGGCATCCCTGAGGAAACGACGCGCGAAGATCCAGCGGCTGTTGTACTCGAACTGAACCACGTCGATCCTGTGCTCGGCAAGGCATCCGCTAGCCCCCTGCAGAACCTCGAAGTCGTGACCTTCGGCGTCGATCTTGACCATCGCGATGCGGTCGAGACCCGCCGCCGACGCATAGCTGTCAATAGTGTCGATCTCGATCGCTTCGGTCCGTATTGGCGCGGCTCCATGGGGCAGCTCATGCAGCGAATTGCTGCCGGCCAGATCCTCTGCGATACGCAGCTCGGCATGGCCTCGGCGGGACGACAGCGCTCGGCGGTTGAGCTGAATCTGTTCGGAAGACGGATGGCTCTGCCACTTGGCTTCCAGCTGCTGAAAGGTCTTCTGTCCCGGCTCGAAGAGATGAAACACCGCGTCGGTTCGGCCGGCCGCGGCACAGGCCCGAAGCATCGCCTCGGTCCATTCACCGAGATGCGCTCCGACATCGAGGATATGCAGGGTCCCCTCCGTATTTGCCTGCTCGGCCACGGCGGCTCGAATCAGCGGCTCGCCATGCTCATCGACACCGCCATTGAGATCCAGCCGGGCTTCCATGGAGAGGAATCGCGCCAGGCGCACCACGTGGCGGCGCCCCAACAGAGCCTTGAGCAGCCAGGCGCCGGCATAACGAGAACGGGAAAGCATGGGCTGGAGCCTATAACGTCGGCGCGACCTTACTATAGGGCGACCCTGCTACAGGGCGACCTTGGACGCCGCGAGGTGAGACAGGTCGAGCCATTCGAGCCGCGAAAACCCGGCCTCGCGCAGGGCGAGCTCGATACGCCGCGGCGCGTCCTTCAGCCCCCGCTCGTTCAGCACCGAGAAGTGAACCTCCACCAGGACGAAGCGGCACTCCGGGGAAGCCAGCGTGTCGCGCAAGCCGTCCAGCACCTCGCACTCGTAGCCCTCGGTGTCGATCTTGAGCACGTTGGGCGCCGGCACCCGGCCCTGCTCCAGCAGCTTGTCTCCGCTCGTCACCTGGACTTCGATCACGTCTCGGCCCGCGGCTCCGCGGCCATCGGAGACGAGATGACCGGTGGTCGTCGCCGACGCCGGATCCTGAGCGAACCCCATCACGTCTTCCCGGTCCGCCAGCGCCATGCGGTGGCTCGTGGCGCGCGTCAGCTGGTTCAACGCCAGGTTTTCATCCAAGCGACTGTGGCACCAGGGATCCGGCTCGAACGCGACGACCCCACCGGAACGCTGCTCGAGGAACTTGCCGAGCGCGCAGGAATACGCCCCGACATTGGCGCCGATATCCCAGTAGCAGTCGCCTTCCGCGAGATGGCGCCCCAGGGCCTCGACCAGCGGCGCTTCGTAGCGGAACGAGCATGCCTGAACGTACTCGTCTTCGGTGGCAACGCGCAGGCGGATCTCCTCGCCACCCAGGGTGACCCGCGCCTCGTCCGGGCGTTCGCGCTGGTAGCGCAGCCGCGCCCGGCGTGCGGCCCGCGCCCGGCGGTCGAGCGCGCCGGCCAACAGACGCGTCAAACCCAAAGAGCGCGCCACCGAGCGCAGCTTGACCGCGGTGGGACTGGCCAGAAACTTCATGCTTCGATCTCGCGGGCGATCAGGTCCAAGAAAGTATCGAGTACGGCATCCGATATCGACGCCGCTTCGCTGGCCCACAGAGCCGCCGATTCGACGCGTTCGGGCCGAGTGGTAGAAAACAAGACGACCCCGGCAGAATTGGCGCGCAGAGCGTAGCCGAGCAACAGCCGCGCCAGGGAGTCCGACGTTCCGACATCATAGTCGACCCTAGTCGACCAACGACGCCTTCTCTCCTCATCCGCCAGCAGGTGCTGCTGAATCGTGGTCAGAGCGGCCGCAAACGGGCCGAACGTGATCCGGGCTTCCGACCGCCCTCGAGCCGCCGGCAGCCGAGCGCGCCGGATGGCGTCGTCGGGAACCTGGATCACCGGCGTCAGCTCGGGAGCCCGGCTGCGGATCTCCTGGGTCGGCTCGACGCCTCCCGCCACGCCAAAGGCGCGGATCTTGCCCGAGCGCTTCGCGGCGTCGAGAAACTCGAGCAGCTCGGCGACTCGGATGCCTTCGAGCGTCGGCTCGTGCAGGAGCAAGAGGTCGACGTAGTCCGTCCCGAGCTCTCTCAGACTGGTTTCGAGGCTGGCGCGAGCGGTGGCAGCGTCGTAGCGCCGCGGCTCGTAGAGCTTCTCGGCGCGCGCCCGCGCCATGGCGCGCAGTGGCGGAATGCGTTTCAGAAGCGGCCGCACCATGCCCTGCAGGCGACGCAAGCCACCGCCGGCGCGGCCCGGTGAGATGCCGAATTTGGTCGCGACCACCACCCGATCTCGACGCCCGCGCAGGAACGCTCCGAGCTCGCCCTCAGCGGCCCCCAGGCCATACATGCGAGCGACGTCGAAGTGTCGAATACCTTCATCGAACGCCGTCTCCAGCAGGCGCGTTCGCGCCTCGCGGGAGCGCAGGCGCATCAGGCCGGCACAGCCAAAGCCGAGCCGGGTGGTGGAGATATCCGTGCCTTCGAGGACGATCCTCACGGGCTCGTCGTCCGCTTCAGATGGTCCGCCAGCCTGAGGGCGAACACCAGAATCATGAACGTCGAATTGGCCTGCCCCGAGGTGACGAAGTTCGAGCTGCTGGCGACGAACAGATCTTCAAAGCCATGGACATTGCAGTGCGGGCTCACCACCCCGTCGCCGGGGTCTTCAGACATGCGGGTGGTGCCGGCCTGATGAAAGCCGTCGCTGGCCTGCTCCCACGCGCTCGCTTCAGGATCATCGCTCAGGTACTCCAGGCGACCCGCGCCGTTGCGGCTCAAGTAGCTATCCCAAAGCTCATGCGCTCGCAGCACGCCGTCGACATCTTGCGGGCTGTAGCGGAGATCGAGCTTCACTCGGCGCAGGCCGAGCTCGTCGGTCTCGTCGACCAGACTGATTCGGCTGTCAGGGTTCGGCACCTGCTCGCCGTGGTAATGCAGATCGTAGGTGTTCGAGGCGCTCGGCTGGTAGAAGCCTGGAATTTTGCGGTGGGCGACAAAGCGGCGGTAGCCAAAAGATGGGATGAACCACAGCGTCTTGCCGAGATCGAGCAGCGTGTTGCGGAAATGGGCTGCAACCCGACCCGGCTCGCCCTCCGCGATCCGCGCCTTGCGGATCGCCGGCGGCGCCAGGTAGCGGCCAAGAGGCGAGCGCAGGATCAGATAGGAGAACGACAGCACCCCGTTGCGGTGCTCTGGATCGTGAATCTTGGGGTTGGCCAACGCCCCGACGACGTTGGTGAGCTTCTGCTGGTGCTGGAGCTCTCGGGTGAACGCCAGCCGCCGCCGCAGGTAGACGCCGTCCGTGTCGCGGTCGAATCCGTAGACGGTTTTACTCGCCGGAGTCGCAAAACGCACCTGGGCGATACGGCCCGAGATATGCCCCATGTAGTAGCGCCCGAGATGTCCGGAGTGCCCGCCGAGACCGCCCGAAGCGTGACGATCCGAAGCCAAGAGCAAACGCGTGGTCTCGACCCCGCCACCGGCGAGAATGTATTTCTTGGCGATCAATTGCAAAGACTTGCCCGCCAGGGTCCGAGCGTGAATCGCACGCACCCGGTGGTCGGAGCTCTCGATCTCGACGCAGGTCAGGCCATAGACCAGACGAATGCGCTCGGACCGCTCCAGGTCTTGCCCGTACTCCTTGCCAAAGTTGGTCGGCAGAGACCAGCGCTCGAGCGCTGTCGTCACGACCTCGGCGTCGGGCAGATCCGGCACGATCGAGCGCTGATCGATCCCGGCGATGGCGTTGAGATCGAACTCCGAGCGGCCGCAGAAAAAATAGTCGCAGGCGCGTTGAAAGAAGGGCTCGAGCTCGTCGTAGGTCACCGGCCAGGTGGAGTGGGGAACGTGGGGCCGATCGTCAAAATCCACCGGATCGTAGGGCACGCAGCGCCCACCCCAGATCAGCGACGCGCCGCCGATCTGACGCCGGGTGCAATCCGCCATCGGCGCATGACGGCTCGGATCGTAGTGATCGGTATCCCCGAGGGCCTGGATCTCCTGCGAGAACTGTTGGCGCCCGCTCTCCACCAAGACCACATCGAAGCCGGCCCGACCGAGCTCCAGCGCGAGCACGATGCCTGCTGGCCCGGCCCCGACGATGGCGACATCGGATTCGAGACGGGTCCCAGCAGCGAGCGTTTCAGAGTCGATCAGCATGAGATGGCGGAGACTGGTATTGAGATCGGTGTTTCGTAGCCCGACTCGTCGAGATATCGACGAAGATGCGGCGCCCCGGTCAGTTTGTCGAGTCTCGATGTCTAAGCGGCTATTGCCCTGCCGGAACATCGAGGACTCGGGCGAGGGCGCCTCCCGGCGGATAGATGCTAAACTAGCAATTGATCAATGAGACCCAAAGAGCACTCCCTTTTGGATGTGCGAATTCTTGCAGATTTACCTCGGCACCCATTTTCGCGCCTATCTGATCCATTGAGCCTGTCATGGGAGAGAACCACGGGATCCTGATCTGTGCCGCCGGCACGCTTTGTGTGTCGGTGATCGTCACGCATTTCCTCGTCCCGTGGGTTCGACGCCTCGGTCTCGCCCGCGACATGCTGGATCATCCGGGAGGTCGTAAACAGCACGACGCACCGGTTCCCCGCATCGGCGGCGTCGCCATGGTCTTTGGCCTGCTGATGGGATTCGGATCGGGATACCTCGGCTTTCTGGCGCTGGGGAATCCTGAGCTGCCGGACTTCGCGACGCACGAGCTGCTCGTGCTGGGAATCGCTACCCTGATCATCTTCGTCGTCGGGCTGCTCGACGACCTGCACGAGCTGTCGGTCTTCTGGAAGCTCCTGTGCCAGATCGTGGCGGCCGGCCTCATCGTGCCGCTCGGCTGGCAGATCGAGAGCATTTCGCTACCGATGCTCGGCGCTATCGAGCTGCCCGGGCTGCTTGCGGTGGTGATTACTTTGATCTGGGTGGTCGGAGTCACCAACGCCATCAATCTCATCGACGGGCTCGATGGCTTGGCGGGCGGCATCGCCGCCATCGTTTCGGTCAGCCTGATGCTGTTCGCGTTCTTTCAGGGCAACCCGGGGACCGTGCTGCTGACGACCGCCATGGCCGGAGCCTGCCTGGGCTTCTTGCCCCACAACTGGCAACCGGCGAAGGTCTATCTCGGGGACGCCGGCTCCCTCACGCTCGGCTTCCTGCTGGCGACGGTCTCCCTGCATGCGTCGATCAAGGCTTCGGCGGCGGTGGCGATCTTCGTTCCGCTGCTGGCGCTCGGCCTGCCGGTCATCGACACCCTGCTGGTGATGGGCGTTCGCTTTCTCGAGCGATCCGGCGACTCGCTACCCGGGCGATTCGCTCGCATGTTTCAAGCCGACCGCCAGCACATTCACCACCTGGCCCTGGTCTTGGCGCCCAAACGCTCGCTGATCGTCCTGTGCCTGTACGGCTTTGTCGCCGTGTTCTGCGCCGCCGCTCTGGTGATGGTCGAGCGCAACTGGGGAACCGGGATCGCGATCGCGATCCTGGTGACCGAGCTCGTTTGCGTGCTCCTCATCCGCTCGCTGGGCATGCGAAAAGTAGCCCGCAAGCTGGCCCTGGCCCAGCGCGACGAGGCTCGCGAGCTCGTCGTCAGCACGCTTCAGGACGAGCCATCGGCAGAGGACGATCCCGCGCTACGGTCCGCGGAGTCAGGGCGCGAGGTCCTGGTGGCCGTGAGCTCCGACACGCCCTCCCCAAGCCGTCTGAGCTAGAAGAACCACTCGCCGACGACTACGGTGTCGTTGCGCTGCAGCACGACGTCGTCCAGCTTGCCTTTCTGGATCCGCGCGACGTTGACTTTGATGCGGTCCTGGGTACCGTCAGCCAGCTGCCTGAGGATGTGGACGTTCTTGAGATTCGCCCGCGCGGTCGGGCCACCGGCTGCGGTGATCGCCTGCAGCACCGTAATGCCTTCGTTGCTCAGGTAGTCCACCTTGCCCGGCCGCTCGACCGCTCCGGTGACGTAGACGCGAACGCCCCGCGCGGCGGGAATCATGACCACGTCGGCGGGCTGGAGCTCGATGTCGAGGCTGAGATCTCCCTGGATGGTGAGCTGATCGGTGTCGAGCTCGAATCGCTGGCGATCTCCACCGACGCCGTGGCGCAGCACCAGGATCTTGCCGCCGGCGTCCTGGCGCAGCCCGCCGGCCTCGCCGATGACCGCCAGCAGGGTCTTGCGACCGGCGAGGGGATAGCTGCCCGGGTTGCGGACCGCGCCCTGGATCGAAACCGTGCGACTCACGATCTCCTCGACGAAAATCGAGACCTGGGGCTCGCGAACGTAGTTGCCTTCCTTGAGCATGCGAGCGATCAGCTGCTCGGCGGCGCGCTGGGTCAGATCGGCGATCGGGAAGGTCCCCAACAGCGGCAGCGAGATCGTCCCGTCACGCGACACGCGCACCTTGCGGTCGAGCTCTTCGAGCCCGAAGACGTCGACGCTCAGCACATCCCCCGCCCCGAGGCGATACTCGGTGTCCAGCCCCACCCGGGGTGCCTCCGGGGTCGACGGTTCGGCCTCCTGGGCCCCGGCGATTCCAACGGTTGGAGCCGCGGCGACTCCGATGATCGCAATCCCTACGACCCAGCGATAAAGACTGCGAGCCATCAGCTCGAAGCGCGGACGATTCCGACCCATGACGTCTCCTCCAGTGCTCTCGACGCTAGCCCCAGGGCGAGCCGCTGGGAAATCCCAGCGCCAGACCCGAGCGAATCGTCGTCGTCGAGCGATCGAATTCCTCGAAGTTCGAAGTGTAGTCCGAGACCGCGGCGCCGAGCGTCAGGGTGAAGCGATCGATCTCGATTCGCACCTCGCCACCGTAGGCTTCGAAGTCGTCGACCCGCTGCGGGGCCGTCGGCTCGAAGTTGACGTAGTCGTTGCTGCCGTCCATGGCGAACACCCGCAGGCTGAGCCGAGAGCTCAGGCTCGTCTTGACGCCGACCCCGATCCCGGTATCTTCGAAATAGGCCCAGCGATCCTGCGTCGAATAGACCAGGTTGCGGTCGCCGAACAGCTGCAGCTGGGTGTTGCCCCCCACGCGCCAAACCGTCCTGAAGCTACCCGTCACATCGTCGTAGGGCACGAACTGCGAGCCGGGCTCCGGCTCGAGATCGCGGAAGGCCAGGTTGAGCGCCAGGGCGACGCGCCCCGAATCGAAGTCGACCTGCAGCAAGGGTGACGTGCCGGAGTTGGAGCGCAGTGCATTCTGCTCGAAGTCGACCTGCGAGCTCTCGACGCCCAGCCCGAGGCGCAGACCGCGCGGCAGCAGGACTCTGACTCCCGCCCGCAGCAGATCCTCGTCGCGCTCCAAGGAATCCAGTCCCCGCAGGGCCGAGTCTTCCTCCAGCGCCGCAAACCGAATCTGGCGGACGTTACCTTCCGCGAACAGCGAAAACCCAGCGCCGACGTCGACTTCGGCAGAGACCTTGGCGGTCAGGTCTTCGCTGTTGACCTTCTGCTCGATCTCACGGCTCACAAAGCTGGCGTCGTCGGTGCGGGACAGCGAGATCTCGAGGCCCGTACGGCCGAGGTTGCCGAACAGCCCCGCTCCGTAGCGGCCGTTGATCCGGCGGCGCTCGTCGAGATCCTTCCACCACACGTACTCGGGCAGGGCGTGCAGCGCCAGGGTCATCTCGGGGCCGATCGGCACATAGCCGCGCACTCCGACGCCGATCGTCGCCGTGAAGTCGGATTCCTCGAGCGAGTCGGTGCGGAGCGCCGGATCCACGAAGGCGATATCGCGCAGGCCGACCCAGGGGTGAAAGAACGCGCGGCCGAAGCGCCAGCGCGCCTCCTTCATCGACCGGCTGAGCAGATCGTCCATCGACTCGCGCTCTTCCTCGAAGTTTCCGGGCGGGGTGTACTGCTGGAACTGGGCCTCCGCAGGCATCACCCAGAGACTCAGCAAGAGCCCCAGCCACAGGGTGCTGCCCCAGGCCGTGTGGCTCCAAGACCTGCTCTTCCAAGACCTGCTCTTCCAAGACCTGCTCTTCCAGACCGTGCCGTAGGGTGTCTTCATCGCGATCCTCAAATCAGGCTTTGGTTGGCCAGAATACGACGTGGGTTGTCGAACATCCATTCATTGACCTGGTGCTCCTTGAACTCTCGCTTGAGGACTTTGAACGCCTTGTCGAGGTTGGGGGCTCGAACACGGCTATCGTGGGCGTCGGAGGCGATGACGTGAATTAGCCCCTGTCGCAGGAGCGACAGGGCGAACTTACGGTGCGCCCGACTACTGAGCACAGTAGCGCCATTGAGCTGGGCGACACAACCCATCTGGAGGAGATGCGCCAGCGCCTCGGGGCGCTCGGAAAACTGTGGATAGCGCTCGACGTGCGCCATGATCGGCACCCGTCCCGACGCCAAAATACGCTCCATCGCCGACACCACCATTTCGAACGCGAGGAAGGCGGGAAACTCGACCAGAATGTAGAAGCCCTGGTTCAGCGACAGCACACGACCGTCTTCCAGCGCCTCCAGAAACTCTGGCGACAGATAGTTTTCTGCCCCCAAGTGTAATGACATGTCGCCAAGAAACGCACACCCCGGATCGTTCTGCCGCTGCCTCAGCTGTTGGACCGTCGCCGAGAATACCTGGCTCACCGCGGCTCTGTCGCAGTTGTTGTAGGGCGGCATGAACATATGCGGCGTCGCGACCATGGCTCGCGTTCCTGTTCGGTAGGCCAGGCGCAGCATCTGCAGGGCGGCCTCGAGCGACGGCGGTCCGTCGTCGATGCCAGGCAGGATATGCGAGTGGATGTCGACGAACTTCACGGCTTTTCACGTCCGAACAGGTCCACCCGCCGCACCTCGGTCGCCTCGACTTCGATGATCAAGTCTTCGGGCGGCGGCTGGCGCGGTGTGTCGAGGTTCTCGAGCTTCTGCTCCCTGAGCTTGAGGTCTTCCAAGAATGCCGGCGAGCCCTGCTCGAGCTCGCTCAGCTCGGCCTCGACGAGCGGTGACGCCGAGCGGTCGACGGGCGGCGGAGCCTCCGGGATCGCCTCACTGCGCCCCAACGCCTTGCGCGGCGCAACAAAGAACGCCGTGGCCAAGACCAGGGCTACCGCGAGCCCCGCGATCCAGAAGCCCAGGCTCGACGGGCTATGGCCGCCGTCCGCTCGACCCGCGGCGGCGGGCGTCCCATGGGTCCCGGCCTCGGCCGCTGGGCTCGCGCCCGAGCTCGTCAGCGGCAGATCGACGACCCGCCGCTCACCTGGAGCCACCGTCACCCTCAGATCACGACGCGCGAAGCCGTCCGCCTGCAGCGCCAGCTGATAATCGCCTGCCGGAACGTCCTCGATGATCAGCACTCCCTCGCGATCGGTCTTCGCCAACGGCACGCCTTCCCACAGCACTTCGGCGAAGGGCTGCGAACGGATCTCGACCACCGCCGAGGGCTCGTTCGCTCCCAAGAGCAGCAACGCCAGTAGCGTGATGACGAATCGCATTTTGCTTCAGGCCCCCTTTACTAGCGGCGGGAGCCAGGGTCCTTTTCCATTGCGGCCTTCTCTCTCGCGGCCTGCTCTCTCGCGGTCTGCTCCGTCTGCTCTCTCACCGTCTGTTCTCTCGCGGTGGCCTCGGCCTCCGCCTCTGCCAGAGTATTCTCGATGGCTGACCCCTCTGCCGCGATCTTCGGCCCTTCACTCGACAGCCCCATCCGCGCTTCCGCATCTCGAAGCTCTGTGATCAGCTCCTGAAATGCCGAATCGTCCGACGCCGCGAGTCGCTGGCTCGCAGCCTCTGCCTCAGCGCTGTCGCGGCTTCGGTGCGGCCCGTTCCCCTGCCACGTGTTCCCCTGCAATACGTCCCCCTGCAACACCTTCCCCTGCAGACCGATGATCCTAACGCCACAGCTCAGGCATCGAAACGGTCTCAGCCCGATCCAGGGCAATATCTTGCCTTCCCACACGCCTTCGGCATGAGACTGACGCAGCGCCCCCTGCTGTCCACACTCGGGACAGCTTCCTCCAAGACTCAACCTCATGAATCCCCCTCCTCCAGCCGAACAGAATCGATCCAAAGCGTCCCCTGCAGTCGCGGCTCAAAGCGCAGGCTCGGGCTGCGACTCAAGCGCAGAAGCACGCGAGAGCTGCCCTCCGCGAGGCGAAACGTACCGCCGTAAACCGTCCAGGGTGTCGAGCCCACAACGCGCGGCGTCGCCAGGACGATGCGATTTTCGCCGGGGTCGACCACCTCCCAAAACGCACCTTGATCGGTGCTCAGCTCCTCGCTGCGCATGCGGCACGAAAACCGGTAGACGCGGTCCGGCTTCACGACCAGGTGCTGTCGAACGCCCAGGAAGCTCAGGTTCTGGCTGCCGTCGAACGCAATTTGAAGGGCGGCGGAGCCGTCGACTCCCGCGCCATCGACCCGGGACACTTCGAGACCTCCGCCTCTCGAGCCAACCTGCCAGCCGAGCCCGAGACGGGTCAGAGGACGCTCGAACGCGCCGTTCCACACCCACGTGCGCTCGGCTTCGAGCTCAGCATCGCCCATCGCGTTGCGATCCGCCAGCTCGCCCCACTTGCGACGCGCCTCGAGCGCACGGCCTTCGGTGATCAGGCGTTCGATGGTGACCCATCCGTCGGCGAGCGGCAGCGGCTCGGGTGCAGCCAGCGACCGCTGCCACGCCGCCTGACGGATCTCGGATATCGCCGCCCGGCTCGCCGGCAGTCGGCTCGCTGTCAGCAGCAGCTCGCGCCACGCCGCGGGATCGTCTGGCCACAGCTCCAGGATCTGCTGGCTGGAGGCACCCGACTTCAGCAGCAGCCCGGCGGCGGCTGGCAGTAGCTTCGGATCGGCGGCCACGGCCGCCTTCACCTGCACCAGAGCGCGATCCAGGGAACCGCTGCGGAGATAGAAATTCGCTAGACGCCAGCGGTAGCTGCCGCTGCGTGGATTCATCTCCACCGCCCTGGAGAACGCGGCTTCGGCATCCTCTAGCAGACCCGCTTGCTCGTACAGCCGAGCCAGCTCTCGCCGATAGCGCCAGCTGTAGGGGTTGAGCTCGACGGCGCGCTCGAGATGGGCCCGGCTCTTCGCCAG
>JBCCEE010000046.1:0-30221 GCA_039030415.1 Acidobacteriota bacterium | reverse complement strand
TCGAGTGCGTACTCGAAGCCGCTGCAGCCACCGCCGCGCACGGCGATTCGCAGCCCGTGAGACGGGTCGATGCCTTCCTGCTCTTTGGTGATTCGGACCATATCGGCCGCCTTCTTGGTGACCGTAACCGGAACGTCGGCGACAGGCGCCACGGCTTCCGGAGATTCGCTGCTGATCGTTTCAGTGCTGGCCATGAATCCTCGCTCCTTTCGTGCTTCGTGAACTTTTGGATTCCAAGGACGATCGGAATCGTCAATAAAACAATATCGAGGCGCCTCGACCCCTGTCAATGAGGTGCTACTTGCCTGGGACGTGCACCGGGCTGTCCTATGGGTCGCAGGGCGAGGTAGAGCACGGTGGGTCGAGCTTCAGTTGGAGCAGACTGTTGAGAAGGTTCTGGGCGAGCGACCGCCTGGAGCGCGTGGGTTCGGATATCATTCGTCATTATGTTGCGGGCCATTTTGTTCGATTTCAACGGCGTGCTGGTAGACGACGAGCCGGTTCACCTCGAGCTGTTCCAGAAGGTTCTGGCCGAGGAAGATATCGAGCTGACGTCGGACGACTACTATGCGCATTATCTCGGCTTCGACGATCGCGGCTGCTTCCAGGCGGTGCTCGAGGCGGCTGGCCAACCAGCTACCCCGGATCGAATCTTCCGCTTGATCGCTCGTAAGTCGGCGTACTACCAGGCGCGAGCTAGGCAGCAGGGCTTCCCGACCTTTGCCGGCGCCGCCGAGCTGATCCGCTCAACGTCGGATGGCGGCTTGACCCTTGGCGTGGTCAGCGGGGCGCTGCGCGACGAGGTGGAAGGGGCGCTCGAACAGCTGGGGCTACGAGACCGTTTCAAGACCCTGGTGACGGCCGAAGACGTCGAGGTCGGCAAGCCGGATCCGGAGGGCTATCGGCGCGGTCTCGAGAACCTCAACGTCTTGCCGCCCCTGCCGACGCGACTCATCCATCCCCACGAAGTGCTGGCGATCGAAGACTCACCGGCCGGCCTGGCGGCGGCGGCGGCCTGCGGGATGAGCACCCTGGGAGTGGCGCAGACCTACCCGGCGGCAGAGCTCGAGGCGGCCGATCAGGTCGTCGATTCGATAGCCCTGCTGGATCTGGCGCGGCTGCGTACGCTGTTTGCAGAAGCGGTTTGAGCCCGGGGAAGGGTACGATACTGGATCCCAGTGGGGGTCTCGTCGGTATGCGAACCCGCGCTGGAGTGCGGTACGATGCTCGGCCGCGCTGCTGCATCGGGACTGGCGTTGCGCGATCGGGTAGCTAGGAGACGTCATGGAAGAGCGTACGAACGGTCACATCGAGGTCATCGCCGGAGGCATGTTCTCAGGCAAGAGTGAGGAGCTGGTACGACGCATGCGCCGAGCTGTCATCGCTCGCCAGCGGGTGCAGGTCTTCACGCCCAAAGTGGATACCCGCCACGAAGGCCAACGGGTGGTGACCCGCGACAACCGTGAGCTCGATGCCGAGGCGGTAACGGACAGCCGGGAGCTCCGGCAGAAGCTCCATTGGGGCGTGCAGGTGGTCGGCATCGACGAGGCGCAATTCTTCGATCTGGGCCTGGCCGAGCTGCTCAACGACCTGGCGGACCATGGCGTACGGGTGATCGTCGCCGGCCTCGACCAGGACTTCCGGCGTCAGCCGTTTGGGCCGATGCCGGCGATCCTGGCAACGGCCGAGTACGTCGACAAGGTGCACGCCATCTGCGTGCGTTGCGGGGCACCCGCCCATTACAGCCAGCGCACGGCTGGCGGCGGCGAGCAGGTGCAGGTCGGGGACACGGAGTCCTACGAAGCGCGCTGCCGACGGTGTTTCGATGAATTCAGGCCCGAGCCCATTCTGCCTGTTGCAGAGTCGGAGCCCGTCCAGCGTGAAGCCACGCCGGCTACCGCGAAACCGGATGCTGTGAAGCAGTCCGGTATCGGCTAGGGCTGAGTTGGATAGGTTTCGGGGTGGTCCGGGTTGTGTGTGGCCATTCTCATGCTATAATCACATTGTGATGAATGGCTATATTCCTAACAATGCCTTCGCTGACGGTTCACCGCTCGATCGAGTCGCGGGACGTGACGCACGGACCTGGCAAATCGAGCTCGCTACGCTGCTGAATGGGAGAAGGATCATGACCCAACACCGAATGACATCAGGTCTGCCCAAGGGCTTGAGCGCTCCGACCGCTTGGCTGGGAGCGCTGGGCCTGTCGTGCCTGAGCTTGGCGTGTGCTCGGACCTCGGAAGAGCGCATCGAAGCGATCGCTCGGCTGCTCGATGAAGCGCGGTCCTACCATGCTGAGCAGTATGTGCCCAAGGACCTCGCGCATGCGGAAGCGCTGCTGGCGCGGATCCAAGAAGAGCAGGCGGCGCAGCGTGAAAAGCCCTGGTTCCTGAGCTCCGACCGCCAGGTGCGCACGCTGCTGCAGGAGGCCGAGACCGCGGCGAGCATGGTGCGTGCCGAGGCGGCTGCCGCGGTGGTGCGAGCGCGCAGCGACGCCAGCCAGGCGGTGACTGGAGCCCACGCCGCGCTCGACCGGGCGTCGGAGGCCTACTGGCGGTCTCCGCGCGGCAAGGACACCCAGTCCGACGTGCTGCGCATGCGTCGTGATCTCGATGCTCTGCTCGAATCGCTGACCGAGGCCGAGCTGGCGCTCGAGCAAGGCGAGTTCTTGCTGGCGCTGGAGCTGGCCTCGCGGGTGCAGGGCGAGGCGGGCACCGTAGCTCGCACCATCAACCGCGCGACCGCCTACCGCATCGACGAGGCCATGGCCAGCGACGAAGCGGGGCGCCCCGCAACGGCTTCCGGGGCCCCCGCGATGCAGGCCTCAGGTAGCCCAGCGGCGGTCTGATTCGTCGCTACCCTGGAACAGGCTTCGTGAGGTGGTAGGCCGTGTTGACGGAGCGAGCAAGGGCGGAGATGTCTGAGCGTGTAGGCCAAGTACCTGCGCGTAAACCTTGGTGAGTTAGTGCTTTACGCAGCGGCATAGCGATTTGCGAGTTCCGCAGCCCGGCGCAGCCCGTCAAACACGGCCGTCTATCGATCGCTTCTTATCTAGCCCAGGCGTTCGCGACGCGCCATGTCGAGTGCGAGCTCGACGGCCTGGCCTGCGGTCGCGGCGTGCTCGAGCAGCGGCTCGGCGCGGCCGTCGGGACGGTCGAGGGTCCAGCTCGCCAGGGTCACGACCGGGATCTGATGTTTGAGCGCCAAAGCGATCTCCGACAGCGTACCCCAACCGCCGCCGATGGCTATCGCCGCCGCGGACGACAGCACCACCGCCAGGTTTCGCGCCTGGCCCATGCCGGTGTAGACGACATGGCTGAGCGCCGGGTTGGGGGTGGAGTCCTGCGCGTCGATGCCTGGCAGCACCCCGAGCGTGACGCCGCCGGCATCGTGTGCCCCTTGGCACGCCGCCGCCATGACACCGCCGCGTCCACCGCAGACCAAGACGGCGCCGGCGTGCGCCAGGGCTTCACCCGTGGCGTAGGCGAGATCGCCTACCTGAGCGTCGCACTCGGCGCCGCCGAAGATGGCGATCTGCAGCTTCGAGCTCATCGGCGTCCCAGCCGCAGGGTTGAGCGGATCAGCTGTCGAGCCCGTGCAGGAATTTCTCGAGTCGCTCGACGAATTCCTTGGGTTCTTCGACGTGTGGCAGGATGCCGCAGTGCTCCAGAATATCCAGCTCGGCGCCTGCGAGCTGCCTCAGCCAGAGATCCGCCGATTCGACGGCGGGGGCTGCGGCTTGCCGTCCCCAGCCGAGCCAAACCGGGATGTCGACGCTGGAGAGAGTCTCGCGAACGCTGTGGTTCAGGTAGCCGCTGAGGTAGGCGGCCAGGGCAGCGTGAGCGCCGGGTTGATGGCTGCGGCGATAGTGAAGATCTACCAGCGCGTCGTCGACCCGCGAAGGCATGGCGTAGACTTCACGCCTCAGGTAGCTGGTGAGGGCCGAGCGACTGGTGTAGAGGTTGAGGGCCGAGGTGCCGAGGACCGGTAGTCGCAATAGCCAGTGGACGATCGCGTCTTTGAAGTCGGGTTCGTCGCTCTGCAGCTCGATGCCCGACGGCACGATCAGGGCCAGGGCGCGCCACAGCTCCGGCTGATCGACCGCCAGCTGGGCGGCGTAGGCGGCAGGCAGCCCGGCAGCGACGGCGACCGGCGGGTCACCGTCGACCCGCTGGGCGACGACCTGCTGGGTGAAGTCACGGATCAGGTCGAAGTAGAGCTCGCTGTCGTAGGTCAAGGATGGCTTGTCCGAGCGACCCCAGCCGAGGAGATCGGGCACGAAGACCTCGTGGCTCCCGGCCAGGAGCTCCGACGCCTGGCGCCATTCCTCGGAGCTGTGTCCCGGGCCGAAGGAGTGCAGCAGGAGCAGCGGCCGGCCGGCTCCGAGGCGTTGATACGTCACCTCGCCGTGCTTCCATTTGAAGGTATCGCCGCGACCCCAGACAGCAGCCGGCAAACGGCCAGCGCGCTTGGTGACGAGCGCATTGAGCAGCGCCGGTACGCCGATCGCCGCGCCGCCCATCAGCAGGCCGCGAACCAGACGTTTGCGCCGTTTACGCCGCAGCTCTTGATCCCGCGAGGGTGCCATATCGACAGGATAGCATGCCCGTCTCAGCGCCCGGCGGCCGGTGGCTGGTGCCAAGGGCTCATGCCGAGGTCACGGCTGACGAGCCCTGGCTGATACTGGCGAGCCGGGATCGCGGGCGTATTAGAATGTCTGGCAGGAGGTTTGTATGCCGGTACGCCCGATCGTTCGTCTTGGACACCCGGCCTTGCGGTCCCCGGCGCTGCCGGTGGATATCGAGCGCCTTCCCGAGGACGAGCTGCAGACGCTGATCGACGACATGTTCGAGACCATGCTGGACGCGGGCGGCGTCGGCTTGGCGGCTCCGCAGCTGGGTCTCTCCCTGCAGCTCTTCGTCTATGCCGTGGTCGATCCGGACCGCGAGCCGGAAGCCGAAGACGAAGATCCCGAGCTGGTAGCGCTGATCAACCCGGCGCTCGAGCCGATCGCCGGTGAGCTGGTCTACGATTGGGAAGGCTGCCTGTCGATTCCCGACCTGCGCGGGCTGGTGCCGCGTCATCACGGCGTCCGGATTCACGCTCTCGATCGCGACGGCAAGGCGCTCGACTACCGTGTCGAGGGTTATGTGGCGCGCATCGTCCAGCACGAATACGATCACTTGAACGGCGTCGTATTCTTGGATCGCATGCGCGACATGCGCTCGCTGGCCTTCAAGGACGAGTGGGAACAGCTCCTCACTACTTCTACAGAAGACGAAGCTGCCGAGGACGAAGCTGACGAAGACGAATCCCGCGAGGACGGTTCTCGAGAAGCCGGTTCCCGTGAAGCCAGTTCCCGTGAAGCCGGTTCCCGTGAAGACCGTGCTCAGGTCGGTTGATGCGGCAGTGCGCGAGCTTGGCCGAGATTGCCAGCTGCGAGCGATCTCGCTCCTCGAACGCCTGAAGCCGGCGAGCGATGGCGCGTGAGCTCCTGATCGTGTGGGCCGGGCGCCATCAGCGTCCGTCTTGGGAGCGTCTGTGTGAAGACTACCGCGCTCGCATTCAAAGGTACTCGCCGCTCAAGGATCACTGGATCAAAGTGCGGGTCAAGGCGGACGCCGTCCGCCGCAAAGCCGAAGGCGAAGCGATGCTCGCGGCCCTGCCGGATCCGTGCTGGACGATCGCCCTCGATCCGCGCGCCAAGCCCACGAGCTCCGAACAGCTCGCCAGGGATCTCCGACGTCTAGCGGACGAATGGCCGCATCCGATCGCTTTCTTGATCGGATCAGATTTGGGCTTGGCAGAAGACGTCGTGCGAACAGCGCGCCGACGTCTGTCGTTCGGCCCGATGATCCTGGGGCACGAGCTGGCTCGACTGGTGCTCTATGAGCAGATATATCGAGCTATTTCGATCGATCGAGGAATAAAATATCACCGTTCGGCGTTCTGATCGTTACCGGAGCGATCCGGAAACGGCTGCATGAGTTTCGAGCTCGGAAGTCGACCGCCAGGCTGAATGGGCTTGCAGCTCTATTGCGCGCGGTCGTGGCCGGAGGGCTCATAGCGGAGGGGTCAGCAGACCAACGTGCCATCCGCTCGGGATGAGACACGCGAGCCGTAGCGCTCGGGTCTCGAGACCAGACAGCCAATGCCAATAGGAGCAGAGACGTGCCGAACACCAACCAGGTAGCAGAGCTCCATAGTGCCGGTGACCTCGCGGGACTGCGTGCCAGTCTCGATCAGAAACGTCGTGAGATGCTCGATCTCTATGAGCACGACGTCCAGGCCGGCAAGCAGTCGACGGACGACAATGCTGATGACTTCGCCGACCGCGCCAATAACTCGTTTCATCGCGAGCTGATGTTCTCGTTGTCCGACAACGAACGTCAGATGTTGATTTACATCGAAGACGCTTACCAACGCCTCGAAGAAGGCAGTTACGGTACCTGCACGCACTGTAGCGAGCCGATCGGGCTGCCGCGCTTGAAAGCTCTGCCCTGGGCGCGATACTGCATTTCCTGTCAAGAACAAGAAGAAATGGGCATCTTGAATCGCTGAGGCGACACGGAGCTCTCCTGGTTGGGCCGCTGCCGCGGTTACCGCCTAGCTGGTGTTGTTGCCGCGGCTGAGCTCGGCATCGACAAGTCGGGGAAAGTCTGGTGGGATAGAGCGATGCCGAAGCCCACCGTCGAGAGCCTGCTGCAAGCCTCCTCCAAGGGAGAGGGCAGCCCGGTCTACCTGATCAGCGGCGATCTGGTGGCGGCGGTGCCGACGGCGGAGAAGCTGGCCGCGGGCCTCGCCAAGGCGGCCGGCTGTGAAGCGGAGTCGCACCGTCGTCCGGGCAGCATGAGCGAGATTTTTCAAAACCTGCGCACCTTCTCGCTGTTCGCTGCCGCCAAGGTTCTGCTGGTCGTCGACAGCGCGATCTTCGCCGACCGCAGCGCCGCGGCCGAGCTCATCGACCAGGCGGAAGAGGCCTTGCCGGTCACCGGCGAGCTCGATACTCGCGGACGGGAAGGCGCTTCGCGTTTGCTGCAGGCGCTGCGGGTCTTCGGGCTGGAAGCAGGCGACGGTGAGGCGTCAGACGTCATCGGCTCGCTGCCGAAGTGGGCTCTCGAAGGCGGGGCCTCGATGCGCAAGAAGCGCTCGGGCCGAGGGCGCACCGCCAAACAGGTGGCGAGTTTGCGGGAAGGCCTCGCCAACCTGCTGCAGGCGGCTCGGCAAGCTGGGCTCGAGGGCTACGCGGAGGGAGATCAAGCCGAGCTCGGCGCGATCATCAGCGGCGGTCTGCCCGAAGGCCACGTCTTGGTCCTGGCGGAGCATGCTGTCGCCAAGGATCATCCGGTGGTCAAGGAGCTCGGTCAGCGCGGCGCGATCCTGGAAGTCGGACGGGTCTCCTCCGGCCGGGGAGGTGAGTGGCAGGGTCTCGAGACACTCACCGACCAGCTGGTCGAAGAGACGTCGGTACAGATCGCCTCGAACGCCCTGAGAGAGCTCGCCCAGCGCACCCTGCGCCAGGAGAAAGGGTGGCAGAACAAGTCGGTCGATGCGGATTCGACGGCGCGCTTTGCCGGCGAGTATCGCAAGCTGGCCGCCCAAGCAGGAAGTGGTCAGATCACACGTCAGATGGTGATCGATTCGGTCGAGGACCGAGGCGAGCAGGACGTCTGGAAGATCATCGACGCTATCGGCAACGGTCGCGCCGGCGAAGCCCTTTCTGCCTACCGTCGCTACATCTCGGCATCGGGTGATCACATCGCCGCACGGCTGTCGTTCTTCGGTCTGCTAGCTGGCTTCTGCCGGCACTTGACGGCGGTCGGCGGGGTCGCTCGCATGCGGCGGATTCCGCCCGGCGTTCAGAACTACAACCAGTTCAAGACGCGCTGGGCGGCAAAGCTACAGGGCGAGCTCGAGACCGGCAAGAACCCGCTTGCCGGCCTCCATCCGTTTCGGCTCCACCGCGCCTACCTGGCCGCTTCGCGGATGGATCGAGACACGCTGGCGCGTTTGCCTTGGCTGGTGCTCGAGACCGAGATGCTGATCAAGGGTGATAGCTCAGAGCCCGATGATGCGGTCTCCGCGCTCATGGCGCGGCTGGTGGCGGCGATCAACTCCACCGGAGCTGCTTCCGGCCGGCAGACTCGGCGTCACGCCTGAGCCACCGGCCGGCAGGTGCGGATAGATCCGTCAGCGCGGTTCAGCCTGCTGAACCACAGGCAGGTAGGCTTGCTCGGCGTAGTCCCGAACCATGCGGCTGGCCGAGAACTGTGGGGTCAGCGAGGCGATCGAGGACTTCATCATCTGGATCCACTGGCGCGGTAGTCCAGCTTCGTCGCGATCGTAGTAGAGCGGCACGATCACCGACTCGAGGGTCTCGTACAGCGATCCGGCATCGACGGCGTCCTGGCGGTCTTCGTTCGGCTCGGCGTGCTCCGAGCCGATCACCCAGCCGTTGTCGCCATTCCACCCTTCCGGCCACCAGCCGTCGGCGATCGAGAAGTTCAAGCCACCGTTCATCGCCACCTTCTGACCGCTGGTGCCACTGGCCTCGAGCGGTCGGCGCGGGGTGTTGAGCCAGACGTCGACACCCTGCACCAGCATGCGACCCATGCGCATGTCGTAGTTCTCGAGGAAGAAGACCCTGCCGGTGAAGCTGGCGCTGCGGCTGAGCTCGAAGATGTGCTGAATCAATTCTTGCCCAGGACGATCGGCGGGATGAGCTTTGCCGGCGAAGATCATCTGAACCGGGCGCTCTTCGTTGGCTAGCAGTGCTCGCAGGCGGTGCTCGTCGGAGAACACCAGCTTGGCGCGTTTGTAGGTTGCGAAACGCCGGGCGAAGCCGATCGTCAGGGCGTTGGGGTCGAATAGAGCCCCGATCGTCCGCAGCTCGTCCGGAGACGCGCCGTGGCGGGCGTGCTGCTCTCGTAATCGCGAGGTGGTGAAACGGCCGAGGCGTCGCTTCTGCGCCAGGTGGCTGGCCCACAGCTCAGCGTCTGGAATCTGCAGGATCTGCTGCCAGCCGTCCGAGGTGAGCAGTTTGCGCTCCCACTGGCGGTCGAACTGGTCTCGCAGCAGGGCTTGGGTTTCCTGACCGAGCCAGGTGCGAGCATGGACGCCGTTGGTGATGCCGCGAATCGGAGCCTCGTCGCCCGCATCGGGAAAGAGGTGGCGCCACATGTTGCTCGCCACCTCGGCGTTGAGCGCGCTGACGCCGTTGGCCCAGCTGGTCGTGCGAATCGCTAGGGCGGTGAGGTTGAATGAGTCGTCGCCGTGGTGCGCTCGCCCGAGGTCGAACAGCTCGGGCAGTGGGACGCCGGTGACTTCACACCAGGAGCGGAAGTACTTCTCGATCAGCCCCAGGTCGAATTGCTCGTTGCCGGCCGGCACCGGCGTGTGGGTGGTGAAGACCGCACTGGACTCGATGCGCTGACGGGCTTCGCCAGGCTCGACGCCGGCAGCGTGCAGCTCGCGCAAGCGCTCGAGCTGCAGAAAGACGCTGTGGCCTTCGTTGAGATGCCATGCGGACGGCTCGATACCGATCGCCCGCAGCGCTTTGACGCCACCCATACCGAGCACGATCTCTTGCAGGAGGCGCATCTCGCGACCGCTGACGTAGAGCTGATTGGTGATCGGTCGATCCTCGGGATCGTTCTGCGGGATGTCGGTGTCGAGCAGGATGAGCGGCACGCGGCCGACCTGAGCCAGCCACAGCTTGACGTGGAGGTCACGTCCCGGCAGCGGCACCGAGATCGTGACTTCGCGGCCGGTGGTCGAGGCGATCGGACGCAGCGGGAGACGGGTGAAGTCGTACTCCGGGTAGGTGTGCTGCTGGTTGCCGTCGGCGTCGATCGTCTGCTGAAAGTAGCCCTGACGGTAGAGCAGGCCGACGGCGACCAGAGGGATGCCGAGATCACTGGCCGCTTTGCAGTGGTCACCGGAGAGGACTCCGAGGCCGCCCGAGTAGATCGCCAGAGACTGGTGCAGGCCGTATTCCATCGAGAAGTAGGCGATGGTGCGGTCGTGGACCGCGCCGTGCTGGCTGCGGAACCAAGTCTCGCCTTCGGGGTGCATGTAGTCTTCGAAGGCTTCGATGACCTTGTGGTAATGCGCCAAGAAGGCTTCGTTCTCGAGCAATGGGTACCACCGCTTGGGATCGATGTTGATCAGCAGCTGTACCGGGTTGCGGTAGAGGCCCCACTTGGCGCTGTCGATCGCCGAGAAGAGCTGTCGAGCCTGCGGGGTCCAGACCCACCATAGGTTGTAGGCCAGGTGATAGAGCTGCTCGAGCTCGCGCGGTAGCTCGATCTCCGAGACGTGAAGGGTGGGAATCTGCGTCGGGCTATGCATCTAAACGGGTCCTCTTGAGGCATCTCGCCGGCGGCGAGACCACGGTGGGCATTCGAGCGTGTTGGCGTCAGCGGTTTTTACCACAACTGGGCGCAACAGCTCATCAAGAGCCTACCCCTGTCCAGATGCGACGGCCCGAGATGCCTGCTCGAGCCGGGGCGCTTACTCGAGGCGGACGACTTCGCCGTCGAGCTCGAGGACCACGCCGCGCCCGAGCTCCGCCAGCTCTGCCAGCTCGCGATGGGCGGTCAACAGAGCTCGGCCGGCGTCGGAGTCGAACGCTATGCTGCGACTCACGCTGTCGGCCGCTACGCCGTCTTCGACTAAAAGACCCTCTTCGACCCAAAGGCCCTCTTCGCTCAGCACCAGGTTGCGCTCGGCGACGGTCAGCCGGCTGCCGGCTGCCGGATCAGCCACGGCGGTGGGCGGATCCTGAAAGATCACGGGGATGGTTGCGTCACGCTCCTCGTGCAGTTGAAGGCTGTAGGAGAAGAGGTAAATGAACAGCCCGAGGGCGATGACGACGCCGAACATCGCCAGGATCGGATTCTGGCGATTGAGCAACGACAGGCTCTGCTCGAAGCGGTCGAGTAGGCTGGGAGGCTCGTCGGCGAGGGCGATGCGACGCGCGACCGCCTGATGCAGGGTCGAAGGCGGCGGAAGCTCGTTGATGCTGCGCAGGCTGTCGACCACTTTGCGCAGGCTTTCGAGACGAGCCTGGCACTCCGGGCAGGTCTCGAGACGCTCCCCGAGCTCCCTGGCCTCACGTGCATCGAGCTGTTCGTCGAGATAGGCGGAAAGCACTTCCGCCGAAACTTGGCAAGTCATGAGGCTTTCTCCAGAACGACCCGGAGTCGCTCTCGGCCGCGGGCGATACGTGATCGCACGGTACCTACACGCACATCGAGAATTTCGGCGATCTCATCGTAACTCAACCCTTGCAGATCGCGCAGCACCACGGCCTCTCGGAAGACCGGCTTCACCTGACGGAGTGCTAGGCTGATCTGGCGACCGGCGTCGCGCGCCATGGCACGATCTTCCGGATCGCGGCGCTCGTCGACCAGATTGGCGCCCTCGCCGTCGTTCTCGTCAGCCAGTGGCTGCATCGGATATTTGCGTCGGCCCAGCTTGCTGCGGCAATGATTCAGAGTGACGCGGTAGACCCAAGTCTTGAGGGTCGAACGGCCATTGAAACGTCCCAGGTGACGGTGGATGCGCAGGAATACCTCCTGCGTCAGATCCTCGGCCTGCTCTAGGTGTCCTGACATGCGATAGGCAAGATTGAAGATCATCTGTGCGTATCGGCTATACACCTCTTCGAAGGCTTGCGGGTCGCCGTAGCGATGACGCGTCGCCAGGTCGAGGTCGGGATTGGAGCTCAGGGATGCCGCCGAAGTTGCCACCATAATCGCCGCCAAGAAATCCTCCGGATCGGAATTGTCGGTTTCACCACCCTCGGGGGTGGCTTCTCCTGTTTAGACTGGCACCGAGGGTTCCTAGTTCCTGATTCTAGCGCTTCAGCTAGCGAGCGCCTCAGCGCGGCCCGCGCTGGCTAGGTATCATTGCTCTGGCCGTAGTAAGCGAGGATGCCGTCGACGATCGCCTCTGCCATGCGCTGGCGGAAGGCGCGGGTGCGGATCAGGCGACGGTCTTCGGGATTGTTGAGGTTGCTGACCTCGAGCAGCAGCTTCGGCGGCACGGCGTTGTAGCGCACCACAGCCGGCACCCAGGGGCGGCAGCGCCGGCAGCGAATGATGCGATCGCGGATCGGTTTCTGATGGTGGATCTTCAGATCGTGCTCGCGCAGGCTGCGCAGCAGATGCTGTGCGAGCTGGCGCGACAGGCCTTCTGAGCGCGTCCGCTGGCGCCAGCTGTATTCCACCGTCGGCTGCTCCTTGACTTCACGCCGCGACGAGTAGACCGAGCCGGTCTTGCCGTATCGACCGCGGGTGAGGCTGGCCGCGGGAATGTAGATCATCGCGCCGCGGTGAGACTTGGGTAGGGAGTCGGCATGGATCGACAGGAAGACCGTTTTAGCTTCGTTGCCGGTGCGCTTCACCGCGGCGCGATGATGGCTGTTCGCCAGGTACCAGCGCAGATTGGCTGCGACCTTGTTGTCCTCGATTGCGTAGGGTGGGTTGGTCAGCACGACATGCCGGCGCGATCGCGGCAGGACGTCGACATTGGGAATCCGGTAGCTGTCGCCATCTCGCGTTGTGGTGAAGACCCGCGCAGCGGTCTGGGTCTCGAGCAGCCGCTTCACTCGCAGAGTGATGTCGTAGACGTAGACGCTCTCCCAGGTGCCGTTGACCAACGCTCCAGGGTCCTGCCCGCCGTGCCCCGCGTCGAGAATGACGGTGATCCCTTCGAGGCGTTGGGCCCTTACGGTGTTGGAGTACTTGTCGCGCTCGGAGCGATCTTTCTCATACTCCACGCGCCGCGGATGGTCGGCGGGAAGGTACTCGGGCAGCAGGAGATCGAAAGGAATTCGAACGCGCTGGCCGACCGGCATGTCGGTGACATCCGGGATCCCGCTGAGCTCGGCGAGCTCGGCGGCTAGCTTGTTGACGTCGTCGGCAAAGGTACCGCCAGTAAAACGGACGACGACGGCCGAATACAGCGCCTCGCCCTTCTTCAATCGGTAGACCGCGAACTGGCCGCTGGCATCGTCGACGTACTGCAGGTTTTGCGCTGTGGTCGCGGCGGGCAACGTCGTGCGAAAGGCGGGCAGCAGCAGATCGCCCGGAATCGTCAACAGCTGGCCTGGCGTCAGCTCCTCGTCGAGCAGCTCGTTATGCTCACGGATGGCCGAAAAGTTGCGCCCCTCGCCGGTCAAGGTTTTGGCTAGCCACCACAGGCTCACCGGCCGCGAGACTCTGTGCTGCCAGCCCGCCGCCTGGCCTCGATCTTCCGGGAACAGCCCTCGCCACGCCATGAGCTGGTAGCGGCTTGCCAGGATCTCGAACGGGACGCGGTAGCGCAAGCCAGCCAATAGCCGCCGCGGACGTCTGCCGTTCAAGTGGGTGATCTGGTTGGCCTGCCGGCTGCTGCCGGTCAGCCGGCGGGCGTAGGCCTGCAACCCTTCGCCTTTGAGCGGTGGAGCCTCGAGGAAGATCTTGCCGTCGTCGGTCAAGGTGACCACCATGCCGTCTGCGATCGCCACCTTGCTGAGCGCTTCAGCCGGTTTCGGGGTGGCGATCACCCACAGGGCGGCAAACACCAGCAGCAGTCGCCGTAGCGCGTTCAAGCCGCCTCCTCCAAGGGATCGATGCGCCATGCGGATTGGTGCTCGAAGGCGCGCCCGATCCGCAGGACGGTGGCGTCCTCGAAAGCCGGGCCGATGATCTGGAGACCCAGGGGTAGACCTTGCGCGTCGCGCCCGTTCGGCACCGAGATTGCCGGCATACCGGTGAGGCTGGCGGGCGTGGTGTAGACGTCGCTGAGCACCATGGCGATGGGATCTTCGGTGCGCTCGTCGAATCCGAAGGCGCCGGAGGGCGCGGTGGGTGCCAGCAGGGCGTCGACGCGTTCGAAGGCCTGCTCGAGCTCGCGGCGCAGAGCTTGGCGAACGCTTTCGGCGCGGCCGTAGAAATCGTCGTAATGGCCAGCGGACAGGGCGAACGTGCCGAGCATGATGCGGCGTTTGACCTCGTCACCGAATCCCTGGCTGCGACTCGCGCGGAGCAGCTCATCGACCGTTTCGGCCGGGACGCGCTGGCCGTAGCGCACGCCATCGAAGCGGGCCAGGTTGGTACTCGCCTCGCAGCAGCACAGGACGTAGTAACAGGCGGTGGCTGCCTTCAGCGTGGGAGCGGAGACGGAATGAATCTCGGCTCCAAGGTCTTCCAACGCCGCCAGCGAACGCTGCCATGCGTCGTAAACGTCGGCCGGCAGGCGATCGATCTCGAGCTCTTCGGCGACGCCCAGGCGTATGCCCTCGATTCCCTCTTCGAGCCCCGCCATCAGGTCCGCCACGGGGCGGTGGCTACAGGTCGCATCGCGCGGGTCGGCACCAGCGATGGCGCCGAGGGTGAGTGCGCCGTCGCGGACCGAGCGGGTGAGCGGCCCGATGTGATCGGTCGACGAGGCGAATGCGACGAGGCCGTAGCGTGACACCAAGCCGTAGGTGGGCTTGATTCCGACCACGCCACAGAAGGCCGCCGGCTGCCGGATCGAGCCGCCGGTATCCGAGCCGAGCGCGACCGGTACGCCGCTGGCGACCGCGGCCGCCGAGCCGCCGCTCGAGCCGCCCGGAACGCGATCGTGAAGCCACGGGTTGTGGGTGCGCTGGTAAGCCGAGCTCTCACACGAGGAGCCCATGCCGAATTCGTCGAGGTTGCATTTGCCGAAGATGACGGCATCAGCGGCCTCGAGCCGCTCGACGACCGTTGCCGATTCGACCGCGACGAAGCCCCGCAAGATGCGCGAAGCGCAGGTCAAAGGGCGGCCGGCGACCGAGATGTTGTCTTTGATCGCTACCGGAACCCCGGCCAGCTCGCCCAAGCGTTCGCCGCCTCGACGTTTGCGATCGACCGCCAGCGCGCGCTGGCGCCCGTCGTCCGCCGCGAGATCGAGGTAGGCGCCAAGGTTGGGCTCGAGCTCGCGGCTGCGCGTCAAGCACGATTCGAACACTTCGAGAGCAGACACCTCCCCCGAACGTACCCGGCGCACTATCGCTTCAGCACCCCACCGCCAGGGTTGTGTCACGCGGGCTCCGGGATCATTCCGAGTCCTGGGGGTGAGCCGGTGCCGTCTGCGATTTGGGGACTGACTTGAAGGCGGGTACCGTCAGCAAGCCTGCATGGTGCTGTGGCGCGTTGTGCAGCACCTGACGTCGTGGCAGGCATGGCGCGTCCCGATCTTCGGCCTCGGGAGAGGCTTGCGGTTCGCGCCACTCGGTTGACGGAGGCACGTCGAGCTGCTGGAGCTGATCGCAGAAGTCGACCATACGGTTCAGCTGCTCGGTGTAGCGCTCCGCTTCAGCCGGCGTCAGATCGAGCCGCGCCAGGTTGGCGATGCGCTGCACGTCTTCGCGACCGAGTGTCATGGTGTCGCTGCCAGAGAGCTCATTGCCATGGAGTGGTGCTTGGGCTAGCGGAAGATACCGGACTTCTTGGCGTCTGCCCCGCCGCCGGCAAGGCGCTGATTGAGCTCGCGGATGCGGTTGGTGAGCTTCTCGATCTTCTGTTGCGCCTCATCTCGCAGCCGCGAGTACTCGCCGCGCATGCGCTCGACCTCCTGCTTCATCTCGTCGGCGCGATCGTGCATCTCTCGAATCTCACGGTCGCGATCGTCGATGACGCCCTGCAGGTGAGCCATCTGATCGTCCTTCTCAGCCATCCGCTCCTGCGTCTTGATCTCCTGTTCTTCATAGAGCTTGCGGAATTGCTGCAGCTCCTGAATCTCAGCAAAGTCCGAAGTCGACATTTCGCCTCCTTGGTTTTCCAGACTTGGGAACATCTTCCGCAGCTTGAGAGATAGATCTTCCGGATCCGGCGATTGCTCCATCGCCTCTTTATAGGTGATCTCGTTGTGCACCAGCAGAGCCAGCAAGGAGTGGTTCATGCTCTGCATGCGGTAGTAGCCGACCGAAGACTCGAGCTCTTCGTGAAGGTCCGAGGTTTCTCCTCGTTCGATCAGCTTGGCGATCTTGGGCGAGTTGCGCATGATCTCGAGGGCCGCTACCCGTCCCTCGCCGTCGCGCCGCGTGACCAGCTTCATCGACACCACAGCCTTCAGCACCTGGGCTAACTGAGCTCTGACCTGACCCTGTTGATCGACCGGGAACGAGTCGAGAATACGGTCGATGGTCTGGGTAGCGCTGTTGGTGTGCAGGGTCGAGAACACCAGGTGTCCGGTCTCGGCGGCGGTGATCACCGTGCCGATGGTGTCCGGATCGCGCATCTCTCCCACCATGATGACGTCCGGATCCTGACGCATGGCGTTGGTCAAAGCAGCGCCAAACCCCGGCGTATCCGTGCCGAGCTCGCGCTGTGAGATCGAAGCCATATTGTCGGAGAACAGAAACTCCATCGGATCTTCGATGGTGATGACGTGCACCGGGCGGGTGGCGGCGATGTATTTGATCAATGCCGCCAGAGTGGTGGACTTGCCGCTGCCGGTCGGGCCGGTGACCAGAACCAGGCCCATCGTCATCTTGCAGAAGTCGAGCAGCACCTCGGGCAGGTCGAGCTCTTCGATCGCCTTGATCTGGAAGGGAATGCGCCGGAAGCAGGCGGCCAGGTTGCCGCGCTGCATGAAGATGTTGCCGCGAAAGCGAGCTACGCCCGGCACGCCATAGCCGAGGTCGACCGACATGCCTTCCTCGAGCTTGCGCTTCTGGGCCGGCGACAGGATCTTGTCGACCATCTCGCCGATCTCATCGAGTTTCAGCGGATCGGTCTTGAGCGGCAGCAGCTTGCCGTTCAAGCGCAGCAGAGGAGGGCGGGTCGGCTTGATGTGCAGGTCCGACGCCCCCTGCTTGGTCATAATGGTCAGTAGCTGATCGAGATCCATAGAATGCCAACTCTCCGAAGCGATGCTGCTCGCTCTAGGCACCTTCAGTGAGAAGGGGCCGTCATCGGTGGGAGAGTTTAGCAGAGGGCGAGCGCCCTGGCGGTCGAGGTGCCGACCTCAATAACTGCGCATCAATACTTGCGCATCAGGCCGACGACCACGCCCTGCACCTGGACCTCGGAGGCAGGTACTCGGATCGGCTCCATGTCCGGATTGGCTGGCTGAAGGCGCACCATCTCGCCTTCCGGATAGTAGCGCTTGAGGGTGGCCTCGACGCCGACCAGAGCTACGACCATTTCGCCCGGCATGGCGCGCTCGCGCCGCAGCACGACGACGAAGTCACCGTCGTAAATCCCTTCCTGGATCATCGATTCGCCGGAGACGCGCAGCACATAGTGATCGGTCGACTGGCCGCCGAACAGATGATGGGGTACCGCGAGCTGCTCGCGCCCCGGCAGGGTCTCGATCGGCTGACCGGCAGCGATCAAGCCGAGAAAAGGCACTTCGGCCCCCGTCGACGCCTGCACGCCGGGAACCGCTCGCACCAGCTCCAGGCCGCGCTTCTGGTTCCAGTCGCGATGCAGGTAACCCTTTTCCTGCAGGAGCTTGAGGTGCTTGTATACCGTGCCGAACGACGAATAGCCGAACTCGTCACGGATCTCACGGTGCGTCGGTGAGATGCCGTGACGCTGCTGGTACTCGGCAATGAATTCCAGGATCGCCTTCTGGCGCTCGGTGAGGTAGCTGGGCTGACGCCTGCCGCGGTTTGAGCCGGAGGTGTTGTTCAACATGACAAGCGTATGTTAGGCGGAACTTGAGCGTAAGTCAAGCGATGACGGCTTGACACGTCCGACTTGGACTCCTACACTCGCCGATCTCTCCGTGCGTCCGTCGTCCGCTCCGCACCTCTCGGCAAGAAACCACTCAGCAGCCACCTCCGGTGACACTCGCGGCGACACACTGGCGACACTTCAAGGTGAGAGACTTCTCCGGTGGCACCCGGCGGCATTCAACGGGTGGCACGCCCCCAGTCCAGCGATGCAGTCTGTTGTCCTCTGATGTTTGACCTGATGCCAAAATCGCCGTGACGTCGAGAGCGATCCGAGGCTGACAACCCGAGTCACAACACCACAGAGCCCCGATGACAATTCAATCCTCCACGCGAGACGCCGCCTCGAATTCCTCTGCGCCGCGCCTGCAAGATGCGCCAGCGCGAAGCTTCGAGCTGCGTCGAGAGACCCTCTCCAACGGCCTTCAGGTCGTCATGCACCGCGACCCCAGCCTGCCGCTGGTCGCCATCAACCTCTGGTACCACGTTGGCTCCAAGAACGAGAGCCCCGGCCGTACCGGCTTCGCCCACCTGTTCGAGCATCTGCTTTTTCAGGGTAGCCAGAACGTTGGCACCAATGATCACTTCCGCTACATCCAGCAAGCCGGCGGCGTCGCCAACGGTTCGACGTGGTACGACCGCACCAACTATTTCGAGGTGCTGCCGAGCCATCAGCTCGACCTCGGGCTGTGGCTCGAGTCGGATCGGATGGGGTTCTTCCTGCCCGCCATCACCCAGGAGAAGATGGACAACCAGCGTGAAGTGGTGATCAACGAGCGTCGGCAGAAGATGGACAACCAGCCCTACGGCCGCGCCTTCGAACGGCTGCACGAGCTGCTTTACACCGAAGGGCATCCCTACCGCTGGCCGGTGATCGGCTATGTCGAGGACCTGACGGCTGCGACCCTGGCCGACGTCAGCGACTTCTTTGGCACCTTCTACGTGCCGTCGAACGCGGTGCTGACCCTGGCCGGCGATATCGACACCGACCATGCGCTGTCGCGGATCGAACATTTCTTCGGCGATATCCCCGGCGGTGCAGCGATCCCGCAGCTCGAGGTGCCGCCGGCTCGGCTGACGCAGGAGCAACGCGAAGTGCAGGGTGACGACGTGCAGCTGCCGCGGATCTACATGGGCTTCAACGCCCCGGCCTACGGTGCCGACGGCTGGTACGCAGCCGATCTCTTGGCCGCGGCGCTGGCCGAGGGCAAATCGAGTGTGCTATACGAGGATCTGGTGTACCGCCGGCAGCTCGCCCAGGACGTCGGATGCTACGTCTTCCCGACTGAGCTGACCGCGACCTTTGCCGTCATCTCGACCGCTCGGCCAGGAGTCGACCCCAACGTGCTCGAGGCTGCGCTCACCGAACACTTCGCCCGCGTCGCCAGCGAGCCGTTGCCCGAGGTTCATTTCGAGCGCAGTCTCAACCAGCGGTTGACCGATTACTACAGTCAGCTGCAGACCCTGGATCGACGAGCCGACCTGCTGTCGATGTTCACCACCTACTTCGACGATCCGGCCGGCATGGTGCACGAGGTCGAACGCTACCGCTCGCTCTCTCCGGAAGACCTGAGAGCCTTCGCCGCGGCCCACCTCGGCACCGACCAGCGGGCGATCGTCACGGTCGTGCCGCGAGCCGATGTGGCGCAAGTCGTCGCATGCGGGGCGACAGGCCAGCGAGACGCTGAGCAAGAAGCGTCGGTACAGCCGGCCAAAGTGCCGTCTGCTTCGCAAGGCTCGGACGCTGCGGAGGCCCAATCATGAGCCTCGCGCGGCCAGCGACTGATCGCTCTCAGCCGCCACCACCGGCGGCCCTGCGCCCGTTCGACTTCCCACCGTTTCATCACCAGCGGCTCGCCAACGGCCTGCGGGTGCTGGCGATGAGCATGCCGCGAGTGCCGCTGGTAGATCTGCAGATTCTGGTGCCGGCCGGTGGCCAGTTCGATGCGCCGGAGCTGCCTGGGCTGGCCAACCTGCACGGTGGGCTGCTCGACGAAGGCACGGCCCGGCGCTCCTCACTCGAGCTCGCCGGCCTGGTAGAAGGCCTCGGTGGCTCGCTGGGATCTGGCGCCGGCTGGAACATGGCGTATATCGAAGCGGGCCTGCTGTCCGACCACCTCGACCGCGGTCTCGAGCTGCTGGCCGAAGTGGTGCGCTCGCCCGGCTTCGCGCCCAGCGAGCTCGATCGCACGCGGCAGCGCATCCAAGCCGAGATCCTGCGGCGCAAGGGGCTGCCGGCGTCCCTCGCGGAGCGTTTCTTCGCCGCCGCCGTCTACGGCGATACGGTCTACGGCCGGCCGTTGATAGGTACCGCCGAGAGCCTCGATCAGATCGATCGCGACCACCTGAAAGGCTTCTACGACCGCCACGTGGTGCCCGACGGCTCGACCCTGATCGCGGTCGGCGACCTGGACGTCGATCAGCTGATGGCCCGCGTCGAGCATCACCTCGGAGATTGGCACGCCGCACCGCGTCCCTCGGAGCCGGTGATCGAGCCGGCCAAGCTGGCGCGCACCGAAGTGCACATCGTCGATCGCCCGGGATCCGCTCAAACCCAGCTGTTGCTCGGGCATCTCGGGGTGCCGCGCAGCCATCCGGACTACCCTCAGACGACCCTGCTCAACGCCATCTTCGGTGGCAAGTTCACCAGCCGGATCAATCTCAACTTACGTGAGGAGCACGGGTTCACCTATGGCGCCCAGAGCTCCTTCGCGCGGCGCCGCGGCCCGGGGCCGTTCAGCGTGCGTGCGGCGGTGGCGACCGAAGTGACCGGCGCCGCCACCGAACAGCTGCTGCTCGAGATGCGCCGCATCCAGCAGGAGCCGGTGAGCGTCGAAGAGCTGCGCGAGACCCAGGACTACCTGGTGGGGGTGTTCCCCTACACGCTGCAGACCATCAGCGACATCGCCAAGCGGCTCGAGGCGATCGCCATCTTCGATCTGCCGAGCGACTACTACGAGCACTATCCGGCGGTGCTCGGTGACATCAGCCGCGAAGAAGTGCTGGCGGCGGCGCAGCGTCATTTCGATCCCGATCATCTGGCGATCATCGCGGTCGGGTCGGCGGAGGATCTCAGGCCCCAGCTCGAGAGCTTCGGGCCGGTGCTGGTCCACCAGCCCTGATTGCGAAGCTTCTCAACGCACGACGCCTCTCAACGCACGTCCCTCAACGTACGACGTGCCACTGGGTTTGGCGGCCGGCGAGGTAGATGACGCGCTCGCCGTCGAACACGGCGCTCTGCTCTAGCTTGATCTGTATCAGCTGGCCGTCCCAGCTCTCGAGACCGACTTTGATGTTGCCTTCGATGGCGTAGGCGGTGTTGGGGTAGAGCTGCCAGTCGCCGCGGATCGGCGTCGGTCCCTGGTTGTCCCACATGCCGATGGTCGGCCCGGGAGCGTGGCCGAAGAAACCGAGTGGGTGGGTGTAGATACTGGCCAGGATGCCTTCGGCTTCCGCCGCCCGGCGGGCCGCGGCCAGGATCTGGTTGCCGGTGCGCCCGGTCTCAAGCTCGGCGGTCAGCAGATCCTGCCAGCGATTGCCGGTGGCGAGCGCGGCGCCGAGCTCCTCCGGCACCGAAGACTCGCCGAGCCGCAGCACGTAACCCATCTCCTGGGTGTCGGTGCAGAGCCTGAGGTAGCAGATGCCGACGTCGGTGTGCAGCACGTCGCCGCGCTGGATGACGCGCTCCTCGCCACAGAACGGCGTGTCGGCGTCGCAGGTGTCACCGGGTCGCTGGGTGTTGACGTAGGGCATGAACCAAATCGGCAGGTCGAGCTCGGTGAAGCGCTCGCGGAGATACCATGCGACCTCGTGCGTGGTGGTCACACCCGGGGTGATCACCCGTTCTGAAAAACCCTCCGCGATCACGCCGCGCGCCAGGGACACGACGTGCGGATAGATCTCGAGCTCGGCTTCGGTCCGGGTCTCGATCCAGCGGATCGCCAGCTCCTCGGCGCTCACCAACCGCTCCGCGAAGGGCGGTGCGAGCACCTCGAGCAGTCGGTCGCGCAGGCTGGCGGTCAAGCCGTCGGCGACCGGCCAGTGGCGGCTGGTGTTGATGCCGATACGCTTGGGCGCCCGCTCGCTGATGATCTCACCCAGACGCTGCCACTGTTCGTCCAAGTCGCCGCCTTCCCACACCGATTCGTAGAGGTCGCCGACGCTGTAGCGGCTGACGGTGAAGCGCTGGACGTCGGCGCTGTCTCCGGGATCATGAAACACCAGGATCGTGGTGCGGCGCGCTGCGAACACCGGCTCTGGCACCAGCGTCAGGTACACCGGGTCTTCCGCGTACTCGCGGTTGATCACCAGCCACATGTCGATGCCGCTTTCGCGCATCAGCCGGGGCAGAAGATTATCGAGCCGATCGCGCAGATTGCGATTGGTCGGCTCCACCCGATCGCGCTCGGCGAGCACGGCGCCGGGCGCCAAGATATAACGGCCTTGATCGGCCTGAGCCATCACGGCAGACGGCGTCTCGGCAGACGGTATCTCGGCAAAGGCGGTCTCAGCGTACAGGCCGCAGGTTAACCCTACGATGACCGCCAGGGCCAGGTGAAGACGGGCCGGCGCGGCCGTCGGTCGTGAGCTGGTGATCGAGCGAGCGCGAGCGGAGCGGGTACGGGCTGTCATGGCGGTTCTCCTCATCGGACGGGAACGATCGCTTTCGGAAGGGTGCGAACCGGGTACCCGGCATCGTGAACCGGGAACTGAGCAAGTGTTTCGTCTATACTCATCTCAGCATTGGCACGCCAAGCGCAGGTCCGATTTGCCAGAGCAAAGTCGCGGAGGAGCTTAGAGAGCCGCTGCGAGCAGGATCTGAAGCTTTATATTGATCCCAGACCCGTAAGGAGAACAAGCCATCACAGCCAAAGTCTTTGTCGGAAATCTCAGCTACAACACTACCGAGGGTCAGCTCGCAGATCTGCTGTCCGAGGCCGGTCAGGTCGTCGACGTCTACCTGCCCGCCGATCGCAACACCGGTCGTCCACGCGGTTTCGCGTTTGTCGAATTCTCACGCCCCGAAGAGGCTGAGGCGTGCATCGAGAAGTTCAACGAGCACGAGATGGACGGTCGCACGCTCAACATCAATATGGCCGAGGATCGTCCGCGTCGAGCGCCCAGCTTCCGTCCCAGTCCGGGACCCGGTGGCGGCGGCAATCGTTTCGGCGGCCACGGTGGTGGTGGTGGCGGCGGTGGCAGGCCATCGCGACCCAAGGGCAGCCGGCGCGGCAAGCGAGGCAAGAAGCGCAGTCTTTAACGCGCTGGAGTTGCGCAGCTTCTAGCGAGGCGGAAACAAGGGAGCTTCTGGCTGGGGGCCCATCGGACACCAAGACTGCGAGGATCAAACCCTGACGGGTGCGGCGCGTAGAGAGTCCAAGAGAGCGGCCTGAAATGTTTCCAGCCCAGCGCATCCTCTTCATCAGCTGTCTTCTGTTGGCGGTTCTGGCCCAGGCGCCAGCCGCTGCCGGCCAGTCGCGGAAGGACGTCGTGGCGCAGGAGCTGGACGTCCGCCTGGCCGAGATCGAGGTGGTTGCGGTCGACCGCGATGGCAATGCTGTCGACGGCCTGACCCGGGAAGACTTCGAAGTCTTACAGAATGGCGAGCTGGTCGAGCTGACCCACTTCGGAGGGCCTAGCGCTGCGCAGGCCGAGGCCTCCGGCGCTGACGCGGGGAGCGAGGCCGAGGCTGCCGGGGCGGGCCGCGATTCGCTGAGTCTGATCGTCTACATCGATCGCGCGTACCTGGAGCTCGGCGATCTGGAGGACGTGCGCGCCCAGCTCAAGCCGTTCCTGCGCCGCAGCCTGGGATCCGGCGATCGCGTCATGCTGGTTTCCGCCGAGCGCTCCATGCACGTGCATCAGGCGATGACCACCGTACCCGAGCTGGTGGTGACCCGTCTCGACGAGATCAAAGAGCGTGCGGGCGGCGGCCGGTTCGGCAAGGAGTACCAGAACATTCTGCGCGACATGCGCCGCATCAAGAGCCAGGGCAACGATCTCGACGCCCGCGATCCGACGCTGCCGGCGCGGGGATTCTTCTCCCAGGTGCAAGCGTTCTCTGCCGAAGTGCAGGGCGAGCTGCGTCAGACCGCCGATCAGCTCAGCCAGCTGATCCAGACCCTCGCCGGCCTGCCGGGCCGCAGGGCGGTGCTGTACATCGGCGGCGGCGTGCCGGCGGTCTACAGCCAACTGCTGTTCGACGCCTGGGACGAGACCTTCGGACGCAATTCCAATCTGCAGATTCCCGACACTCCAGGGGGTCCCGGCGTCGGTGCACCCGGAGCCGACGGCGTTGCCGATGCCGGCTCGCTGGCGGCAGACAACGTGCTGTTCGACTCGCTGGCCAGTGCTGGCCCGACGGCGATGGCCGATGCCGCGCGCATCGTGGCGGACGTTGCCAAGCTGGCCAGCGCCCACGACGTGATCTTCCACACCATCGACGCCCGCGCCCTGCGCGGCTCGGCGTCGACCTTCTCGATCTCGGGCGAGGCGGCGCTGGGCGCCCGCGGCACGGTGCCCAGCTCGGTGCCTGCGCGGGTGCCGGGCTCGCTCTCCGACAGCCTGGGATCGCTGCGCGACCTGGCGCTCAGCACCGGCGGTCGCGCGTTCTCGGGCAGCCGCAACTTCGATCTCGCCTTCGAGCGCCTGGGCCGTGATTTCGAGGCCGCCTACACCCTCGGTTTCGAGCCGCTGCCGACCGACGGGGATGCGCGCATCGAGGTGCGCCTACGCGACCGTCGCGCCGGCGGCAAAGGCAAGCTGCGCCTTCGCCACCGCAAAGTCCTGCGGCTCAAGGATCGCGATACCGAGGCCGCCGAGCGTACCGTTTCGGCGTTGCTGCTCGAGGAGCTGGAGAATCCGCTCGCGGTCGAGCTCGAGGCCGGTGAGCCCTCGAAGACCGGCAAGCGAGAGATCGCCGTGCCGGTTTCGATCAGCGTACCGCTGGCGCGGCTGGCGCTGGTGGCGGACGGTAAGAACCACACGGGGCGACTGTCGATCTTCGCTACCTCCGGCGGCCTCGAGCGGGTTGGCTCGGTGGTCAAAGCGGTGGTGCCGGTACGCATCGCCAATCAGGATCTGCTGACTTCGCTGGGCCGCCGTGTCGCCTACCAGCTCGAGCTGACGCTGCCCGGGCCCGAGCGCATCGCCGTCACCGTGCGGGACGACTTCCGACCGATGTCGTCGACCGCGGCGGTGTCGCTGATCGATCCGACCCGCAGCGTCGAGCCCTCGGCTTCCGAAGCCGGTCGCTGATGACGGGGCGTGGCATCCTCGTCGGGATGCTGTGGCTGATCGCCGTCGCCTACGGCTGCCCGGCTCGGGCCGCCGACTCTGAGGCGCTCTCCACCGTGCTGCGGTTCGAGCGCACGGCGGTGGTCGAGATGCGGGTCGCGGCGCTGATCATGAGCGGTCAGCAGGGCGGCGGGCTGCCGATCGCCCTCGCCACTCTGCCGTCGCCGGACGATCCTGAGCGTTTCGTGGCGGTGGTCGAGATCGATGGCGCGTCGCTACTCGAGAGCTTCGCCTCTTCCGAGCCGTCGGTAGCGCTTGTGCCGCCGATCGTCGAGCTCTACGCCTATGTCTTGGGTGCAGAGCTCGAGGTGCTCGATCAGCTCAGCGCGAAGCTCGAGCTCGAGCCGGACGATCATGGCGGGCTGCTGGCCTCGACCGGCCTCAAGCTGTTGGTCTCGCTGGCGTCGCCGAGTGCATCGGGGCGCCGTCAGCTGCGGGTGCTGGTCCGGGTCGGCAGCACTTTCGGCCTGCGCGGCGCCGAGCTGGCGGCCAGCGATGCATCGCAGATCCAGGTCTGGCCGCCAGCCTTCTCCGAGGAGGGTGAAACCTGGCTGGTCGGCCTGCCGGTCGACGAAGACGTCGCGCTGCCGGCGCCCTTCGGCTGGGCTCCGGGCGCGGTCTTACCGACGTCGCGAGCTCTGATCACCGCGGGTCAACCGCTGCGCGGCCGGGCCTTTTCGAACGCGGCGCCATCGCAGCTCGTCGGGCTGCTGCGCAGCCCGGGCGAGGAGGCGATCAGCGTGCCGCTGCGGCGGCTCGAAGAGGCAGCGCCGCCTTCGCCGGCAGGTACGCTTCCCAGCGTGCCCTTCGAGCTGGTCGATAGCGACCTCGAGCCGGGCCTTTACGAGCTCGCGCTCGCTCTGGGGCCGGAGGACGGCTCGCTGCCGACCGCAGCCGAGGCCCGGTCGCCCTCTCGCTTCGTGCCGATCTTCGTCGCGTCGTCGGCACCATCCAAGGCTGCTGCATCCCAGACGATCGCTGCCCCGACCTCCGGCACCGGGAAGGCGCGCGGCAAGCGACGTCGGCCTCCGAACCGGCGGCTCAAGGAACTGCTGGGGCGGATCTCGCAGGAATACCTGAGCGCCTTGCGCCAGCTGACGGCCGGCGATCGGCGCACCGCACTGGCCACCCTGAGCGCCAGCGAAGCCCGCATCATCGAGCAGTTCAGTGCCGACGGCGTGGCGATCTTGGCCGCCGGCCAGGAGTCGGCGCTGGCCGGGCTCGCCGACTCCGATTGGGGCAAGGTGCTGCCGGCGATGCTCCTGCACCTCGACCTGAACCGTCAGTACCGCCGCCAGCGCCGGTTCATCCTGGTTCAGCACGCGACTCGCAGCGTGGTCGCTCGCGCGCAGGCCGCCGCCGCCCACCAGGCAACGCCGGCGGCGTCCGCCGAGGCCGCTCGCGTCGTCGCCAGCCTTGGTACCCAATATCAGCTGACCGGCTCACTGAGCCAGGCCAAGCGGCTCTTCGAGCAGGCTCTGGCGCTGTCCGAAGACGCCAGCGCGCTGTTCGGCCTCGCCACCCTGCTGGAGAAGCGCGGCCAGTTCGAGCAGACGGTGCCGGTGCTGGAGCGGTTGGTGGAGGTGCGTCCCGATCTGCTCGAGGCGCACCTGCGGCTGGCGATCAATCGCATCCGCATCGACGAGAGCCCGCGTGCGGTCCGCGACGCCTTGCGTCGCCTGGCCAAGCAGCAGCAATCGCAGTGGGTGGCGGTGGTGGCGTATCAAGAGCTGGCCCGACTCGAGCTCGCCGAAGACGACGCGCGTGCCGCGGTGCAGCTGCTGCGTCGCGCCCTGTCGCGCTGGCCCGGGCACCCGACCCTGACGATCCAGCTGGTCCACGCGCTCGAAGCTCGCGGCGACCTCGCGGCCTCTCTCGAGCTGTTGACCTCGGCGCGCTTCGCTCCGGGCGGTGACGCCGCCGGTTCCCGCGCGGCGCGTGAGCGCTCACGCTACAACGCCTGGGCGCCAGAGCTGGCGGAGGCCGAGCGCCGAAAGCTCGACCAGCTGGCAGGCTCCCGCCTGGAGTCGCTCGCCATTTGGCTCGTAGACCAGCTTGCGACCCAGCCCGCCACTCGGCCGGCTGCAGAGGACGAGTCATGAACCGTCGCGCGGAGCGCGCCATGGAACATCGCGCTGGGCGCGCAATGAACCATCGCGCAGGCCTCGTGCGGGCGGTGTTGGCGCTGCTGGGGATGATGGCGACGCTAGGGGCCGCTGCCGATCAGCCGGTGGTGATGCTGGTCAGCCCAGCGCCGGGCGAGCCGGTGTTCGGAGAGGTCGAGATGATCGCCGACGTGGTCTCAGAAACGCCGCTCGAGCGGGTGATCTTCCGGGTCGACGGCGTGGTGGTCGCCGAGCTCACCGAGCCGCCCTACCGTTTGCGGGTGGGCTTGGGAGACAGCGGCGTCGAGCATCGTTTCGAAGTGGTGGCTGAAAATGTGGAAGGCGAGGTCGGCCGTTCGCTCCTGATCTCGCCGCGCTTTGCGATCGACGACGCCGTCGAGCTCGAGCTGCAGCAGCTCTACGTGACGGTCAGCCGGCGCCAGGATCGGGTGCTGGACCTGACGGCCGGCGACTTCGAAGTGCTCGACAACGGCGCCCGTCAGAAGCTGGTGACCTTCGAGCGCGGTGACGTGCCCCTGACCGCCCTGCTGCTGGTCGACGCCAGCGACAGCATGCGCGGCGAGCGCCTGCAGGCGGCGGTAGCGGGCGCTGCCGCCTTCATCGACGGCATGGCCGAGCTCGATCAGGCCAAGCTGCTGCTGTTCGCCGAACGGGTGCTCCACGATTCGCCGTTCACCAGCTTCGCGGAGGTGCTGCAGACCGGCCTCGAAGGGGTCGAGGCGCGAGGCTCGACGGCCCTCAACGACCACCTCTACCTGGCTCTGCGGCTGCTCGAGCCGCGTCAGGGCCGGCGGGTGATCATCCTGCTGTCCGACGGCATCGACGTCGCCAGCGTGCTGCGCATGCGCGAGCTCTTGCCCAGCGTACGACGCTCTCAAGCGCTGATCTATTGGCTGCGTCTGGGGCAGGCCGCGGCTGATCATGTCTCGGCGTGGCGCGGCATCGAAGAGCATCGCGAGGAGTTCGAGCTTCTGGAGCGCGCGGTCGAAGACAGCGGGGGTCGCGTTTTGATCCTGCCGGACATCACGCAGACGCGTGCCGCCTTTCACGACATTCTCGACGAGCTGCGGGACCAGTACGTCTTGGGCTACTATCCGAGCGTCAACCGGGGAGACGGCAGCTGGCACGAGATCAAGGTCAAGTTACGCGATCGAGCGCTGTCGGTACGCACGCGCCAGGGCTACGTCGATCTGCGATGAGCCGGCCCTTCGCGGCGACGCCGCGTGGGCTGCCGCTCGCCTGGGCGAGGATCCTCGGGGCGGTGCGAGGACGACTGGCGTACCGTCTGGCACGGATGGATCGACGGCGTGCCGATGCCGCCCTCGGTAAATGGCTGGGAGAAGACGAGGCGTCGCGTCGAGCGCATCTCTGCCGTGCGGCCTTCATCAGCAGCGGTCGGGCCGAGGCCGAGCTGAGTGCGGTGCGTGGCTGGAGCGCCCGTCGCCTGTGCCGCCGCTCGAGCCTCGAAGGCTGGCGCCATCTCGTCGCCGCCGAAGAGCGCGGGCGCGGCGTGCTGATCCTGCCTCTCCCTTCGGCCACCTGGCCGCTGGTGCCGGTCGCGGTCGGCCTCTACCGTGGCGTCGTCGACCTGCCGCCGACAACCGGCGGCAAGCAGCTCATGAGCTGGGGCGCTGGCCTGGCGCCGGAGCCGATCTTCCGCCCGCACGATACGCTCGCGGCGGCATTGGCTCGGCTCGGCCCGGGTCGGCGCGTGCTCTCACCACCGTTCGATCCGTCGTTCGCCCGATCGTCTGACGGGGGCCGACTGCGTCCCGCGCTGGCGGCGGCCGAGGCGGCGCGAGAGCACGACGCACCGTGGGTGCCGATGGCCGCCGGGCCGGCGCCGGACGGCGGTTTTCGTCTCGTCGTCGAGCCGCCGATCGAGCCCGCTGGGTCGCCGAACGAGATCTTGCGGCGGGCCATGGACGCGATCGAGCAGGAGGCGCGTCGCCGGCCTGAGACCTTCCCCTGGTGGCAGATTGACCCTGGTGAGATGTGATCCTGGCGAGACGTGATCTCGGCGAGATGTAACGAAGAACGTAATCTCGCTGTGCCATTCTTCTTCGTCCCAGGGGAATACGGTCGAGGGAGGTCAAGACATGGCACAGCAGACGAGCACCATACAGACGAGCACCCCAAAAGCGAGCACCCTAAAAGCTAGCACCGTGCAGACGAGCACCGTGAGCTCACCAAGCACAGCAGCCAGTGAACCGCGCAATGTGAATCTGGGCAACCGCTTCGCCCAGGAGCTCAGGCAGGTCATCCTGGTGGGCCTATCGCCGACTCTGGCGTCGCGCTTGACCCAGCTGTTGGGAACGGTGGCGCCCCAGGCCACCGTCACCAGCACGCGGTTGAACCGCCTCGAGCCGCCGCAGACCGCGCCGCGCGGCACGCTGCTAGTGCTGCCCGACCAGTCCGCCGAGGGCACTGGGGTCGTGGTGCTGCGCAACATGCGCTCGATCGGCGTCGAGACGCCGACCCTGCTGCTGGTGGTCGACGACGACTTCCAATGTCCGCGTGACGTCGACCTGCTCGGCGATCTCGACATCCTGCCGCTGTCCGAGCTGTCGCGGTTCTCGCTGCGCCGCAGCCTGGTCGTGCTCGGTGCGCGTCTCGACAGCCGCAAACTGCTGCACGACGTCGCCGGTCGTCTGCGCTCTTCCGAGAGCGCCCTGGCCACCAAGGATCGCGAGCGCCAGCAGGCGCTCAACGTCGCCGGAGCGCTCGAGAAGCGCCTGAGCGTCGCCGAGACCGAGCTGCGCAACAACGAGGCCGCCTGGGCCGAGCGCCTGGCTAGGGCCGACGCCCGGATCGAGCAGCTGGAGCTGCGGCTGGCCGCCAGCCCCACGACCGCCAGCCCCACAGCGGTCGGCGCCTCCGCTGGCGCTGCCGAGCAGGTGCGGCACCAGCGTGAGCAGCAGGCCGAGCTCGACATCCACCGCGAAGCGCGCCGCCAGCAGGACGCGACCATCGCCGAGCTGCGCAAGCTGTGTGCCGAGCAGGAGCACGAGCTGCACAAAGCGGCGTCCCACCGTCAGCAGATCTCCGAGCTGACCACCCGGCTCGCCCAGGCCGATCGGTCGCGTGGTGCTCAGAGCCAGGAG
>JBCCEE010000045.1:0-31622 GCA_039030415.1 Acidobacteriota bacterium | reverse complement strand
GTCGCAGGCGCGACGAATGACGCACGATGCTCGGCATAGAAGCTAGCAACCTCGGCGGCGGTGACGGGCTCGAGCCGGTCCGAGACGACGCGCTCGATGACCGCTTCCGCCAGCAGTCGGCGCTTCAACCAGCGCTCCGACGCGACTTGGTCGGGCTGCGACAGCAGCCCGCGGCGACCTGCCTCCGCGGCACGCAGCTGCAATAGCAAACGCTGCTCGAGCGCTGAGCGAGAGGGCATAGCGGCCTCCTGACGCGGTCTCCGAGCCTGCCACGCGCGTATCTCGGCAGCTGTGATCGTCGCTTCCACGCCCTTCTCAGGCGTGTAGCGGATCCACGGCGCCTCACCCGTGTCCGCAGGAACATCAACCCAGTACGTCGGTGACGCCCGCGACAGCAGCTGCTTATCCAGCGCGCTCCAACGCGCCTCGAGCGCCTGGCGCCGCAATCCCTTTTGGATGGCGCCCTTGGCTTTCGCGAACGGCATCTGCTCCGCCTCCAGAACCCGATGGCAGAACAGCAGGAGGTAGCCCTCCGGCGTCTCGACGAGCTCGCTCAGCTCGCCGGCCGCCAGCTCTTCGAGAATGGCCGCTACCTCGGGCCGGACGTTTGCCAAGCGCGCCATGCCGGCGCGACCGCCGCGGTGGCGGTTGTCACCATCGGATTCGAGGCGCGCCAGCGTCGCGAAGTCCTCACCGTCCAAAATTCGCTGCCGCAGCTCGCTCGCCTGCCGGCGCACGCGTTCGCGTTCGGCAGCCGAGGCGTCCCTGGAGACTTTCTTGAACAGATGCGACAGCTGCCAACGACGCGGCCGCCAGAAGTCGGCATGGCGAGCTTCGTAATAGGCCATTAGCTGTTGATCAGTGGGCTCGGCTTCGGCCTCGATCGCGCGCCTGAGCCGAGACGCTGCCAGCAGCTCCCTCTCGAGCCCGAGCTCATGCCGCAGCTCGAGCTCGAGCCCTTCGGCGACGGCTCGCTCAGCCAGTGCTTTCCACACCACCAGCTGTTCGAGATCGCTGAGCGCCGCCTGTCGTTGGCCGCGACGGCTCGGCGGTCGGTGCTGCTGAAACTCCGCGAGCTCGCTCTGGGTGACCCTACCGCTACGCGTTTGGGCCACAACGTCGTCAGCCAATGCGACAAACGGGCTCCCGGCCGCGGTTACCGCAGCGATCACGCCAGCCAGCCAATTCCCCATGCAAGCTAGTCTTCGGACTCGACGCTAAAGCTCATCAGCTCGATCGGCAACGCACTGCCAAAGACCTTGAAGATCGCATTCTGGCTGCCGATGGTATTGAAGTCAGTCCCTGGAATCACGAAGGCAGCTATCGAGAAGCCGTGGAAGCCGAGAGGATTGGTGGAGTTCTGTGCCGTATCGAGGGCGACACCGTCGCACGACGTGCCGGGCGGCACGCTGGTCACGGTGCAAAGGCCATAGGTGGAGTTGACCACGCCACCGAGGAAACTTCCAGTACCGGTAATCGGACTCGCCAGGCTGAAGGAATTAATGCCGCCGGTGAGAGTGACGTACAGCACGCCGAGCACGGGAGCCGTGGTGCCAGCTCCCGGGCCGCCGAAAAAAACCACCGTGGCTGTCGAGCCATAAGCAGGCCCAGCGTTTTGAGCCGCGAAGCCGGTGATCGTCCACGGTCCCGCAATGGGATTCCCTCCGCCCCCAACGTCGAATTGGTTGCCGACGACGATCCCAGCGGTATCGCCCAACCGCGTCACCGCATTGTTGTTGTCGTACTCGATAACCGTCGTGCTAGGCGGCGCCCGGCGCTCTCCACGGCGAGAGTCCATCGGGGTCGCGGTGATATAGCGAACGTTCTCGAACCGCGGCCGCTTCTTAGCTGATGCCTGGCGCTTCTCACGCTTCTGCTCTAGAGCGACCGCCTCGGCATCGACCGCCGTCGTCTCGCCCTCCCCATAGGCCACCCATGACGATGCCATCACAGCGAGCATTACAATCAGGGTCACAGCTAGATTGCGGCGCATGCTCTCCTCCTTTTCAAGCTCCTTGCGGAGCCCACCCCACCATCTCTCTTGTTTGAACCTAACCAGTATAGCGCTGTGGGATTAGGCTGACAACGTTTGTCGAGCCAGATCTCATCGAGACGGGCTCACGGATCACCAGCTCGCTCGATCACGAGAGTCTCCGGCTGACTCGTCTTGGCCCAGTAGAAGCGCAAGATGTAGCGGCCGGCCCGCTCGATCTCGAGGTCAAAGGTGCCTTCCGGCGTGCGGTCGACATAGGCGACCTCTCGGTCCTGGAGGTCGATGACGCTGAGGTGCGCGTAGCCTTCCACGCGCCCGGTGAGGCTCAGCTGAAGCTGGCCCGCGGGCAGGGTGGCACGCAGGATACGCCACCAGTGCGTCGGAGCGAACGGGATGCGCCCTACTTGCTCGAGACGGTTCAGAACCCGCTTTCGCAACGGCTTGCGGGCGTCGAGAACCTGAAGATCTGAGACTTCGGGCGGCGGCAGCTCGAAGAGGAGTATCCGCGGGCCCATACGCGTTCGGTGCGGCAATACCTCCAGCACCGGGTCGAGCGCGAGGACCTCGCGATAGTTGCGCTCGGCAACGGCGTGGTACTCCCGGAAGTGCAGCTCCGGTCGCAGAAAGCGCTCGAACGCATCGCTGGCCAGCACCACGAAGTCATAGTTGGCCGCGACCAGCTCGTCGAGGGAGTAGGAGCCAATCCAGCGGGTCTTCTCTACCTCGAACGCCTTGAGGTCGAGATTGGGGGTGTAGCGCTCCTTGAGGAATGAAGCCCCGGTCGGCAGGTTGGCGGCCGCCCAGCGCGCCCCGACCTGACGCGTGCTGTCGCTGGTGTACGCGATGTCTTGGGCCACCACGGCGACGAGCGGCGGAGCCAGGCAGAGCACCGCCAGGGCGGTCTTGAACGCCGCGGAGCGTAGGGTCTGCCAGCTGCTCGAGCGGGCCCCCCAAGCGGCGATGCCCGCTCCCAGGAATACGGCGAGCGGCGGCAGCGCCGGGTAGAGGTTGCGCTCGACGACGATATTCATCGAGGCGATCAAAGCCAGGAAGCCGAACGGGAAGGGGGCCATCCACAAAGCGTCCCGCGCCTGCTGACCTCGCAGCAGCAGGAGGCCGCTCAGCCCGAGCAGCACCGCCGGCCAGGCGAAGCTGTCGACGATCAGATCGAAGTAGTAGCGCCAGTTGGAGTCGACCACCACGCCGATCCAGGCGCCGCCCGAGTATTGCCGGAACCCGAACAGCGCCCCGCGGTTGCCGAAGATCGCGGCCTGCGGCGTCAGCACCAGACCCGGCGTGGTGAGCAGGAAGACGGCGAGCGACGGCAGCCCTGCCCACGCCAGACCCCACGAGAAGCGGCGCTCCGAAAGCCGCCACTTCAAGTAAACCGCGATGATCGCGATGGCCACCACGCCCGCCGGATATTTGGTTCCTGCGGCCAACCCGGCGTAGATCCCGGCCAGGACGTAGTCGGAGCGGCGTTCCCGCTGCACCAGTCGAGCGACCACACCGAAGCACAGCGCCGCGAAGAAGGCCGACGGCACGTCCGCGATGTTGATGTGCCCGCCCTGGTTGTAAACCGGCGCCAGGGCGATCAGCAGGCCGGCGATCAAGCCAGCATAGAGCCCCCATAATCGTTCCGCCGCCCGGAAGATCGGGATGGCGGTCAAGCCGGCCATCGACGCGGTAATGGCTCGACCGAGCAGGCGGCAGAACACCGACCATTCAGAGATACCGTAGAGCCGCTCCGAAAGCGCCAGGAGGGGCCCCGCAAAGAGCGCCGCCAGCCAGGTGGCGAAGGCATTGAGGTAGTACAGCAGGTGGGGATAGAAGTAGCTGTCGCGCAGGTAGTTGCCCTGGTTGATCTGGTCGGCGTGGTGGCGGTACGTCCCCTCGTCGTCGTAATAGGCTTCCGCGACCTCGTGCTCGATGCCGACGAGGTGTACCGCCAGGGAGATGACCGTGATCGCCAGCAGCACCAGCACCCGACGTCGGCCGCTGCCCTCGTCAGCGGAGCCCTGGCGCCAAGCAGCGACCAGGGTGGCGATGAGCCGGGTGGTGATCAGCAGTAGGGCGACCAGGACCAGCGACCGGCTGAGCCACACCGGCGCCGGCCGCTGCAGGACACTCAGCCACCATAGACCCACGACCGCGAGGCATGAGCCCGCAACCGCCAGGGTCAGCGCTTGGTTTCGGTCCAGCAGGCGACCGCGTGGGGAGGTGAGCATGGGGCCGATGGCGAGGTTCCTCGAACGAGCGCCATCAGCAGCCGCGGGTGTGGCGAGCGGATGAGGCGCTTCAAAGGCGAGTCGACGTCGCCATCATAAACGAGAGCTCAGCAGCGCGGGCTGCCAGCGCTCGGGCTTGCGGGCCCGACAAGCTCAGCCGACGACCCGCAGCCGCGCTCGCTTCTCGGCCCATTCCTCGCTCGAGTAGATCCGTGGCGCGACCTCGACCACTCGCGGCAGCAGGTTGAAGAGCGAGACCTGCGTCCAGCGCGCTCCGCTGCGCTGCCGGAAGCCACGACGATTGAGCTCCTCAGCGGCTTCGGACAGCGGTCGGTCCTGGACGACCTGCTCCAGCAGGCAGCGCATCACCTCGACTTCGGTCGGATTCTCAACCAGAAACTGATGATCCGGCGAGACTTCGAGCCCATAGGGCACCTCTTCGGTTCCCAAGCCTTGCGCTCGGTCTTCCTTCGCTTCACGCTCCCACTCGATAGCCACCAGCCGCCAGCCTTGCTCTACCCTCTGCTGAAGGTCTTCCGCCGCCGGCGGTTCGGTTACGACTTCGCGAACGCGTTCGACTCTTGCCATGGTTGCCTCCTCGAGCGATCGAGCGCAGTGGCGGACCGCACTCCTTGGTGTCCGATGTCCTCGTCTACCCACTACGCGATTCAGGCCGGCAAGTTTTCTCGGGACTGCTGGGGCTAGGCCAAGCTGACGCAGCGCTCAACTGAAGTAGTCTTCGATCCGCTGCAGCTGCTCAGCGCTGGCTTCCGTCGACTCGCCCTGCCAATCCTCACCTTCGGGAGCCGGCGCGTAGGTTTCCTGGTGGACCAGCTCATCGAGACTCTCGATCTCTGAGACCAAAGGGCTGAGCTCGGCGACTTCGAAGTAGCCACCGCGCCCCCTCTGCTCCTCCGGCTTGATCAGGGTGAGGCCACGCTTCGCCCGGGTCACGGCAACGTAGAGCAGACGGCGCTCTTCTTCGTAGTCATCGGCATCCTGCAGGCTGTTGTAGCCCGGGAACCGTCCCAGGTTCATCTGCACCAGGAAGACCGTATGCCATTCGAGACCTTTGGCCGAATGGACGGTGGAGAGGGTCAGCCATTCATCCTCACTGTCGGCGCCCAGCACGGCGGCGGGGCGGCTGAAATCCGGCGGATCGATCGCAATGTCGGTGAGGAACTCTTCGAGCTCACCATAGCGCTCGGCGATCACCGCCAGCGCTTCGAGATCCTGAACGCGCCGCGCGGTGTCGTCGAACTTCTTCGGCATCCAGGTTCTGTAGGTCTCGAGGGTGGCGTCGACGCGCTCGATCACCGGCTGACGCGGCTTGCTGATCTTCTCCAGCAGCTCCTTCAAAGCCGCCAGGTCCGGTCCGTATTTTCGCTTGGCGATCTTGGGGGCGGTCAGGCTGGCCAAGGCACCGCTGTCCGCCAAGACGCCTTCGGCCAAGGTTCGGGCCGTTTTGGGGCCGATACCTTCGAAGAACTGCAGGATGCGAAACCAGGAGGCGGTGTCGAGGGGATTGACCGAAAGCTTGAGTAGGGCGCAGACGTCTTTGATGTGCGCCGCCTCGACGAACTTGATACCGCCAAATTTCTTGAACGGAATGTTGCGGTTGTTGAGCTCGAGCTCCAGCGTGTTCGTGTGCCACGCCGCACGACACAGCACGGCGATGTCCTGGAGCGCGACACCCTCTTCGCGCAGCGCCAACACTCGGTCGCAGATGTAGGCGGCTTGGGTGTACTCGTCGGTGGTTCGCAACAGTACCGGCTTGTCGTCACCCTCGATCTCGGTGAACAGGCGCTTGCTGTACTTCTCCTGCGCCTTCTCGAGCACGGCATTGCCGAGGTCCAGAATCGGCTGCGTACTGCGATAGTTCTGCTCCAGCAGCACGGTTTCGCAACCCGGGAAGATCTGCGGGAAGTCCATGATATTGCGGAAATTGGCGCCGCGAAAACCGTAGATCGACTGCGCGTCGTCCCCTACCACCATGATGTTGCGGTGGCTCGCCGCCATCAGAGCTCCGATGTGAGCCTGAAGGCGGTTGGTATCCTGGTACTCGTCGATCATGAGATAGCGATAGGTCGACGCGAGCTGCTGCCGAGCGGTCGGATGCTGCGCTAGCAGATCGCGCAGATTGACCAGCAGATCATCGTAATCCATCACGTTCTGAGCGCGTTTACGCTCGCCATAGCGCGTCTTGAGCTCTGCAAGGTCCACGAGGTCATCGAGGAACTGCGGATAGTCGGCTTCCACCAGCTGCTCCAGCGGCCGATGGGTGTTGATCTCTTTGGAGTAAAGGTTGAGCAGCGTCTCGGCTCGCGGAAACCTCCGCCCCTTTTGGTCGAAGCCGCCTTCACTGCGCAGGATGCCGATCAGATCGAGACAGTCCGCGCGGTCGATGATCGTGAAGCTGTTGCTGTAGCCGAGTCGCTCGGCATAGCGCCGCAGGACGATATTGGCGAACGAGTGGAACGTTCCTCCTGACACCCGATGGCAGCGCTCATCGAGCAGGCCGACCGCGCGACGCAGCATCTCCTGGGCTGCGCGACGCGTGAACGTCAACAGCAGGATCGACTCGGGATGGACCCCCTCCAGGACCAGGCGAGCGACTCGATAAACCAGCGTGCGGGTCTTTCCACTGCCGGCACCGGCAATCACCAGGTAGGGTCCATCGAGGGACCGAACCGCCGAGTACTGGGCGGCATTGAGCTCGCTCTCGAAGTCGATCGGCGACTCGGCGAGCGGTGAATTGGAATCGGACTGCGTCATGTCTTGCTCCAAAATGGCAACTCTACACCCATCCCGATGCGAAGCGACGCGGAGGAACCCTACGCGCGCAGGTCTCTCGCGATCGCAGATTGCGGTCTCTGCGCGGTGCAGAGACCCCGATTGAAGCAAAAACTGGGTCCCTGCAGCGTTCAGAGACCACGATCGACGATAAATCCGGGTCTCTGCAGCTTCAGGAACGTGCTATCGACGCTCCGACTCCGCCATCGGCCAGGAGAGCTCGGCTCCATCACGCGATCAGCCAGCCCAGCGGCGGCCAGCCCAGCGGCGGCCGGCCCAGCAACTCTTGGAAACCCAAGGCTGACTTTCGACGTAAGAAATTCTCGAGGCCCACTGGACCAGCCGAAACGAACCGCGGAGCCGTTCGTGCGCCGATCGGCTGGTGCACTGTCTATGGCGCGGATCTCTTTCGTTTACCCGTCCGTAAGGAGACTCCCAACATGAGCAACCCTTTCAATTCGAGTCAACGCTCCACCCGAGCTTGTCTGACCCTGTCTGTTCTTGCAGCAGCTCTCATGCTCACCTCGGTACCCGCCAACGCCGCGGATCCCCAAGGTGTCGCGGATCCCCGAGGTTTCATCTACGGCAAGATCACCACCCGATCCGGCTCGACCTTCGAAGGACGCATGCGCTGGGGTAAGGAAGAGGCATTCTGGGGCGACCACTTCAACTCGGTGAAGGAGGATCGGCCTTTCATGCACAAGGCGCCGCGGCGGGAGCGGCGAGAGCGGGAGACGATCAAGGTCTTCGGCATCACGATCGGAACGAAGTGGGAGAGCATGTCGAGTGATCGCAGCCTGATCGCTCGCTTCGGCGATATTCAGCGCATCGAGGTGCGCCACAGCGACGAGGCTACGCTGGTGCTGAAGAACGGCAGCGAGCTCAGGATCGACGGCGGCTCGAACGATCTCGGAGGCAAAGTCCACATCTGGGATCAAGAAGTCGGCGAGATCGACGTCCGCTGGAGCAATATCGAAGAGATCGAGATGCTGCCGACCCCCAGGAATCTAGAGGTCGACGCTGACCGCCTCTACGGCACCGTCGAGACGCGGCGGGGCGAATTTCGCGGCTATATCCAGTGGGATCAGGACGAATGCCTTTCGACCGACAAGCTCGATGGCGAGAGCCGCGACGGCAAGATGTCGATCGAGATGGGCAAAATCCGCTCGATCGACCGCCACACCCGCGACAGCTCCCGCATCGTCTTGAAGAGTGGTCGCGAGCTGGTGCTCGAAGGCTCCAACGATGTCGACAGCGACAACCGTGGCATCTTCGTCGAGGACGAGCGCTACGGGCGCGTCCTGGTCGAGTGGGATGCGTTCGAGCGTCTCGTTTTCGCGGATCCGGAAACCACCGGTCCGGGCTATCGGGACTTCCCGCCTGCCAAATCGCTCAGCGGGAAAGTCATCGCCGAGAACGGAGAGGTTCACGAGGGCCGCATCGTCTACGATCTCGACGAGAGCGAGACCTGGGAAATTCTCGGCGGCGATCAGCGTGACATCAGCTACCACATCCCCTTCGGTTTGATCGCATCGATCATCCCAGAGAGCATCGACTCGAGCCTGATCATCCTCAAGAGTGGCGAGAAGCTCGAGCTCGAAGACTCCGCCGACGTCGGCGGCGAGCACGACGGCGTGCTGGTGCTGGACTCGGAAGAAGATCGCTCGGTCTACCTCGCGTGGAGCGACGTTCAGCGCATCGACTTCGATCCTCGGTAGATTCCATCCAAGCACGTTCGATAGTAGACGGCCGCGCTCGGTAGACTGCGCGCGGCCTGCGGAGCTCGCCGGGCCAGCTGTGAGCTGCATAACCCTCTGCTCTTCATGGCGCTTGCGAGCTCCCAATGCGCTTCTAGCTCAAACAGTCCTCGGCCGTGCTCGTTCCACCAGCGCGACCTATCACCTCACGAATGCTGCCCCGGGATGCGATTCGCTAGGAGCACCCAGAAGGCTCCTACACGAGGTGGGAGAAACTCCCAGGGCGTAAAAATCTCATGCCTCGCAGCTCGACTCCTGCCGTCGGGATTTGCGGGGCATCGGATTCAAGCCTTCTATTTTCAAGACTTATAGCAAACAGGCCCTGTAGTTCAGCGGCCTGCTCCAGGCTGGCACCGTTGTTGCTCTATAGCTGGTTGAAGAAGTATCGACGAGCTGCAACAGCAGAAGGAGCATCCAGCCATGAGTCTAGAAAAGGCAGAAGCTACGCCGGCGACCCCATTTCCGATCCGCAGCCTCAGCGCCAGCCGGGAGGCGACGTTCCAATCACTTCTGAGCGGCAGCACCAATGGCTCCACCGGCTCGGTCTCGATCGCTGCCGTCGGCCAGTTGATGGACTTGATCGCCGATCAGAGATCTGACCTGCTGCAGGTTCAGATCGACACGCTCACGACGTGCGAGAAGACTCGCGAGCAGGCGAACGCCCTGGTCAAGCTGGTCAGCGCTTGCGGCGTCGCCGATTCCCAGAGCCCTTGCGCCACGGCTCTGGCCATCGCCGCCGACCTCGACAAGCTGGTGCATTCGAAGGATGTCTGGACGCATCCTGCGCAGGTCATACGCCATCCCAACGCCAAGGCCCTGCACCGACTGTGCGCCCAGCGGGTTCGCGACGCCTCGGGTCTAGAGCGCGAGCAGCTCGAAGAGGTGCTGCCTCGCCTGGAGCGTGCAGCGCGCCTCTCGGCGAAAGCCGCGTCTCGCCGCAAGCACGGCGCCGCACGCTGATCTAGCCAGCAGAACGAAACCCCGGCTAGAAGCCGGGGCTAGAGGAGGGAGCAGACTCTCAGCTACTGGCCGGGCCCGCCGAAGCGCCGCCCAAAGGCCAGGCCATCATCGCCCGGGCCAGCACGCCGACCGCCACGCCCTCTCCTGAGCTCCTTGAAGTTCTCCCACTTCTCGAGCTGCTCGGCCGTCAACAAGGCGGCGAACTGCCCTTCAGCATCCTCACGCAGCGTCCGCAGCTGCTGGCGCTGGGCGTGGATGTCGATCATCAGCTGGCCGACTTCAGTGGCGTCAGGATCGCCGCTCTCGAAGTTCGCTTTGAGCTGTCCGCGCAGAGCACGCATCTCGTCACGGATCGGCTCGATCGAGTCACGAGTTTGCTCGCGGATCGCCTGCGCGGCATCGATCTGCTCTTCGGTGAGCTCGAGGTAGCCTGACGGAGGCAGTAGGCCCCGGCCACCGCGGTCGCGGGGCCCCGCTTCGGCCACCGCCACCCAGGCCAGAGAGGTCAATGTGAGGGCGATGAGAGCGTTCTGGTATGTTTTCATGACAGGTCTCCAGGTAGGGAAATTTGGCTGTTCCAGCGGAGCTCGGCAGCAGCTCCGACGTCCTTTCAATAGCTGGAACCCACACGCACAGAAGACCTTGCGCTCTGCTTTGTAAGGTGTTTGTAAACTCAATCAGCACGACGCGGCGAAGCGCTCGAGCGCTTCGGAGCTCAGTCGACATATCCCAGGCTGCGGAGCTCGGCCTCGGCCTCGGCACTGAGCTCTACCGGCGTCGCCTCATGGCCCAGCTCAGTGGCGAGCGTTGCTTCGGCCTGGCGTAGCTCATCGAGTCGAGACGCCAGTCTCGCCACGACGTCAGGATGTGACGCGGCGAGGTCGTACTGCTCGTCCGGATCTTCGATCAGATCGTAGAGCTCGAAAGGCGTGGAACCACCGGTAGCGCGATCGTGGATCAACTTCCACCGGCCGTCGACCAGGGCATCGAGCCGGTCGAGCCGCTGGTTCGACATCGCGGTATGGGTCATCAGTGTAGGCACTTCGGCGACGCGATTGCCGACCATCGCCGGCAACAGGCTGCGTCCCGTCGGTTGATCCGGCACCGTCCATCCCATGAGGTCGACCAGCGTCGGATAGAGGTCAATGATCGACGCCGGGGCCGCCACTCGCACGCCCTCCGGCCAGCGACCGGCCTGCGAGAAGATCAACGGGATCCTCACCAGCTCGTCATAAAGGCTGTGAGCATGATTCATCGCCCCGTGGTCCATGAGCTCTTCGCCATGATCCGAGGTTACGACGATCAAGGTGCCCGCGAGCAGCTCGAGTGCTGCCAGCCGCTCGATGATCAGCTTGATATAGCTATCCACCTCGTGAATCGTCGCATCGTAGCGCGCCTCGTAGTCCTCGAGACTCTGGGCTCCACGGACTTGCTGGCGCCCGAGGCTGCGGATCGCTCGGGGAGTGAGCGGCGTCGGCTTGCCACCGCGCGGCGGGAACAGACGCATGTGCTCGTCAGTGGCCGGGTACGGCAGATGAGCCTGCATGAAATGCACATAGGCGAGCCAACGCTGGGCACGCTCGATCTCCGCCTCGGGCATCAACACCAGATCGAGCAGCTCCAGGCGCGAGCTACCCGAGCTCAGAGCCACCTCGAGGGTCAGGGCTTCCGGTCTGTCGCTGGCGAGATCGAGCAGCACGTGGTCGATGGTCGTATCCGTGACCCAGGAACGCTGTAGCTGAAGCACCGAACGGCGGTCCGCGCCGGAGCCGGCCCACACCGTCAGCGCGGTGCGTTCGGGATGCCGAGCCCGCAGTGCCAGCACCCAGCGCCCGGAAGCTTCCGGCTCGAGATCCCCAAGGGACAGCTCGATCGTCTTGCGAGCATTCGAGTCGTCCTCTCGACTCAGGATGAGCGTCCCGTTCTGGCGCTCGACCCTCACGCCATCCGGCGCCTGGATCGGGCGGCGATGCCAGCCCGCTAGCAGGTTGCGCGGCGATCTCGCATAGCGCCGCAACGCCGGGGCGCCCAGGTCATAGGGTGTCTCGAGCCAATTCAAGAGCTTGACCGCCAGGTGCTCACCGCGCTGACGACCCCACAGCAGACGGTCGAACCCTTGAGCCAGGCCGGTCCGCTCTGCGACATGGGGATTGGCGCAGAAGCCGATGGTAGCGAACCCGTGCGCCCTGAAGACTTCCGGCAGAGTCTGCCAGCCCTGCGCCAGAGCGTCGACTTCGCCCCGCCTGAGCTCGGGCAGGCTTCCTTTTTCGACGCCGTGCACCAGAGGCCCGACACCGGTGAACAGCGACGCGATGGCGGGTTTGGTCCAAGACGACGTCGACCGGACGTCCTCGAAGAGGACACCGTGACGCGCCAAGCGGTCGATGGTGGGCGACGTCGGCCGGTCGTAACCATAAGCTCCGAGATGATCACGGCGCAGGGTATCGACCATGATCAACAGCAGGCGCTGCGGAGCAACGGCCGCTTCCGCTGGAGTGGCTTCCAGGCCCGTAGCTTCCAGGCCTGTAGCTTCCCGGCCGGAAGCGTCCTGGCCGGAAGCGTCTAGAGCCGCGGCGCCTGTCAGTTGCGCCAAGCCGCACAAGCCTAGAGCGGCCAACCACGACCGCAGTAACGGTTTCACCCGCGCAGTATATGCGGACTCCAGCGTCCGAGCTGGCTCGCCAGGCTGAACCAGCTCGTCTGCGCCGGATCCTAGCGCCCCGCCTCCTGCAGGCACTCGGCGATCGACGTCTCGAGCTGTTCGAGCTCCGAGTGACCGGCGGGACGGCGCGGTCGGAGGATCTCGAGAGCGCGCCGATATAGCGCCAGCGCCTGTTCCGGCTGGCCACCGGCTCTCGCCAGATCGCCGAGCCCGCGCAGCGGCACGGCGATTGCCGGATGCCCCGTCTCGAGCCCCTGCTCCAGGGTGGTCAGGGCGTGACGATAGGCTTTCTCCGCTTCCTCCGGACGCTGCGCCGCAGTCTCGAGATCGCCAACGACCGCCCAGGCCAGACCGGAGTGCCGCGGATTGGGATTCGGGCCCTGGGTCCAGACGGCGATAGCCCGTTCGAGATAAGAGCGTGCATCGTCCGGCTGCTCGAGCTGCAGACTGATCTGGGCGAGGTTGCTGTAGCTTTGCGCGAGGCTCGAGTGGCTCGCCGGCATGATGCGCTGGCGCATCTCGAGCGACTCCAAGAAATATCCCCGCGCGGCTTCGGAGCGCCCCAGCTTGGCGGCCGCGATCGCCACGCCATTGAGAGCAGTGGCGATGTCGGGATGGTCCGGCCCGAGAAGCTCGCGCCGCAGCTCTAGCGAGCGCTGCAGAGACGGCCAGGCCTCCTCGCAGCGGTCTTGATCGCACAGCAGCGTCCCCAGGTGGTTGAGGCTCGAAGCCAGGCTGGCTCGGCTGCTCTCGGGATGCGCATTGCGGATCTCCAGTGCGCGCTCGATGACGGTCGCCGCTTCTTGATGCCGGCCGAGGTGACGGTAGAGCACCGACAGCTCGTCGAGTACCGAGGCCACCCCGAGCTCATCGCCGACCTGCTCACGGATCACCAGGCAGCGCACCAGCGCGCTTTCTGCCCGCTCATCCTCACCGAGCAGCTGGTAAGCCTTGCTGAGATGGAAGAGCGAATCTCCGACCCGCGGATGCTCCGGGCCGAATATCGTGGAGCGCAAGGCCAGCGCTTGCTCGAGCATCTCTGCGGCACGCGGGTATTCACCGAGTCCCCACAGCGCCTCGCCCACGGTCTGCAGCAGACGAGCCCGCACCCGCGGGCTGTCGCTCAGCTCTGCCTCAGCCTGGTCCGCACCGCGGTGCAACAGCTCGATCACCGTCGGCGCGCTGCCTGGAATCTGCCCGGGCTTGGAGTCGGTGAACAAGCCGACCAGGAAATCGACCACCGCCTGGGTCTCCAGCTCGGCTCGACGCGCCGCCCGTGCCTCCAAGCTCTTGGCCGCCAGCCCCCATCCCAGAGCAAGGACCACCAGCGCGGCGGCCAGCACGCTACGGCGGTGTCGACGCAGGAACTTCCGCATCTGGTACGTAGCGCTAGGCGGCATGGCGGACACCGGCTCGTGCTTCAGATAGCGATCGAGATCACCGGCGAGATCACCGGCGGTTCCATAGCGCTCGCGGGGATGAAACGCGACGGACTTGATCACAATGCGATCCAAGTCACCGCGCAGCTCCGCGGCGTGCTGCCGTGCCGCCCGACTCGGCAGCTCGGGCGGATCGTCTGACAGATTAGCGAGTGCGCTCTCGGCCCGACGCCGGGAAAACGGTCGCTTTTCCGCCAGCAGGCGATAGAGCACGACGCCCAGCGCATAGACGTCGCTCGCGGTGGTCACCGGATTGCCGAGGAGCTGCTCGGGGCTGGCGTAGTCCGGGGTCATGAGGTGCTGGTTGGTGCGGGTCAGGCCGTCATCGACCTCGTCGCCCAGCAGCTTGGCGATGCCGAAATCCAGCAGCTTCACGATGCCGTCTTCGGTGACGAAGATGTTGGAGGGCTTGAGATCGCGATGCACGACGAGATTGCGGTGGGCATAGTCCACCGCGTCGAGCACCTGCATGAAAAGACGCAGCCGCTGGCGAACCCCGAGCTGACGGCGTCGACAGTAAGCGGTGATCCGCTCACCCTTGACGCGCTCCATCACCAGGTAGGGCGTCCCCTCCTGAGCCGTGCCACCGTCGAGAAATCGCGCAATGTTGGGGTGGTCGAGCCGCGCCAGAATCTGCCGCTCGACCAGGAAACGTCGACGCAGGTCCGCGGTCAGCGGCCCGCGCCCCACCACCTTGATCGCTACCTCCTGTTCGACCTCACCATCTTCTCGCCGCGCCAGATAGACCGCTCCCATTCCCCCTTCGCCAAGCTCTTCGAGCACTCGGAACGGACCGAGGCGCCGCTGCTCCCAGCTCTGAGCCTGTGCGATCTCGGCGGTTGCGCGCTCGATGCCACCCCGCAGCCAATCGCTCGGCTCGTCGTCGAGCGTGAGCAGTGACTCGACGCAGGCGCGCAGGGTCGGCTCGCTACCACAGACCTGATCGAGATAGGCCATCTGCTCCGCCTTCGGCAGATCGGCGGCCTGATGAAAAATCTGTTTAACCCGATGCCACTGATCGCCAGCACCAGCAATGCCATCGCGGGCGGTGGGCCCCGAGGTATCTACATTAGTGGATGGGTCGCGCAGAGCGTTCATGAGAGAGCTCAGGCCGTGCCGAGGAAGCCAGCTGTCCTCACTTGTCCTCGCTGAGCTGCCGCCGCAGCCACGCCTTGGCGAACCTCAGCTCCCGGCCGACCGTGGCCCGGGAGACGCCGAGCACCTCGGCAATCTCAGGGTAGGACAAGCCACCAAAGTAGCACAGCTCGATCATGCGGCTTTGGTCCGGATCCCGCTCCGCCAGGCGCTCGAGCGCCGTATCGAGTGCCCTCAGATCGACGTCCGGGCCCGGATCCACCGCATCATGGACCTGCAGCGCCAAATGAGCCGCGCCACCACCACGCTTGAGCCGGCGAGCCCCGCGAGCATGGTCCACCAGGATGCGTCGCATCAAGCTCGCGCTCACGGCGAAGAAGTGCGCTCGGTCCTGCCACGGGACTTCGCTGCCCATCAATCGCAAGAAAGCCTCGTGGACCAGCGCCGTGGGCTGCAGGGTATGAGCCTGACGTTCGCCGCGCATGGCATGGCGTGCGACTCGCAGCAGCTCACTGTGGACCTGCGGCATCAGCTGACTGACGGCATCGTCACGACCGTCTCGCCAGCCATGGAGCAGCTCGGTCAAGTCTGCGCGAGTCATCGCAGCGGATTCTAGCGACTGGCAGTCTCTAACGCCGCGGAGATTTCCTGGGTACCGGACCGCGGTAAGCGTGGTAGTTTCCATAGTGTCTGTTCTCAAAGACTCTGATCTCTAGGACTCTGCTTCTCTACGACCTCTGCTCTGCGGAGCTCGGTCACCCAGGCGCTATCGCCGGGGAATCGGGAGCGCGGTCGATTGTCAGTGAATCGGTGACTCAGGCTTCACCTACTCGGTTCATCTTCTTCAGGCGATGGAAAACCGCTGAGACGATCGCGTTCTATCCATCGCTTCATCTGTTGAGCGACAAAGAGCCCAAGGCAGGCTCAAAGTTGAACGCAAAAAAACTTCATCAACACCATTCCAAGAAGGAGCCAACTCATGCGGACCCCCATCACTTTGCTCGCGATCCTCTGTCTGTTGCCCGTCGGCGCTGCCCAAGCCGACGTTTGCGACAACATCGATGACCTCGCCACCGGCTGGGCTTCCATCGCGGACGCCCTGGAGCAGGATGCCGACGCAGAGATCGCCGACCTCGACCTCGACAAGCTCGAGCGCGATGTCGACACGCTGATGCCCTGGACCGAGGGACTGGGCGAAGACCTCGCCGACTTCGGCAACCGTCGCGAGGAGAAGATGGGAGAGGACCTGCTCGATTTCATCGATGCCCTCTATGACGTCGACGGGGACGACTACACCGCCTTTCTGGTAGACCGAATCGACGATGTCGTCGACATGATCGACCACATCGTCGACTACTGCGACAGTCTCGACTGACCCTGCCGGTCGCTTCAGCATCGACCGCGTTTCGGCGCGGGAGACGGCCAAGAGACTCGGGCGAGCGAGCCTCATGATATCGTCGCCGCCGTAACGGACTGCCAAATCACAGGAGCCTCGATACCATGTCGGAAGCTACCGGCCCCAAGCGCACCGCGCTCCACGATCGCCACTTGGCTGCAGGAGCCAAGATGGTCGAGTTCGCCGGCTGGGACATGCCGGTCCGCTACGGCTCGGAGCTCGACGAGCACCGTGCGGTCCGCAACGCAGCGGGGCTCTTCGACGTTTCGCATATGGGCGAGTTTCGCGTCCGTGGCTCGGGTGCCCTCGAGTTTCTGCAGCGCATGACGCCCAACAACGTCGCCAAGCTGCAGCCGGGCCGAGCCCACTACAGCGGGCTGCTGACAGAAGAAGCCACCTACATCGACGATCTGCTGGTGTATCAGCTCGCCGAGAACGATTACCTGCTCGTAGTCAACGCCGCCAACCTCGATGGCAACCTCGAGTGGCTGCGCTCGCACCCCCACCCCGACTGCACGATCGAAGATCACTCCGATCGCTATGCGCTGCTCGCCCTGCAGGGCCCCAAGGCGGTCGAGATTCTGTCCCGCCATACCGCGGAAGATCTGAGCGCTATCCGCTACTACAACTTCGTCCAAGGCACCGTGGCCGGCGTCGATTGCTTGCTTTCGCGCACCGGCTACACCGGCGAAATGGGTTTCGAGCTCTACCTCGCACCCGCCGATGCGCCAGCCGTTTGGGACGCTCTGCTGGCCTCTGGCGAGGCCGATGGCCTGCTACCCGCGGGGCTCGCAGCCCGTGATTCGCTGAGGCTGGAGGCGGGAATGGCGCTCTACGGACACGAGATCGATCGTCAGACCACGCCCTACGAGGCCAATATCGGCTGGGTCGTGAAGCTGCGCAAGGGCGAGTTCTTGGGCCGCGAAGTGCTGCGCGGCCAGAAGCGCCAGGGTACCGAGAAGAAGCTGATCGGATTCGAGATCGTCGGCCGCGGTATCGCCCGCCAGGGCCACGCGATCCATCATCAGGACGCGGAGGTCGGCATCGTCACCAGCGGCGGCTGGAGCCCGACGTTCGAGAAGGCCATCGGCACGGGTTACGTGCCACCGGAGCTCGCCGCCGTCGACACCGAGCTCGAGATCGCAGTGCGCAAACGCCGCTTTACCGCACGGGTCGTCGAACTGCCCTTCTACCGCCGCGAAGACGACTAGCCCCATCCCAACGCCAAGAGGAACAACCCACCCATGTATTCGAACGAGCTCCGCTACACCGAAAACCACGAGTGGCTACGGATCGAAGACGACATCTGCGTCATCGGCATCACGGACTATGCTCAGAAGGAATTGGGAGATGTGGTCTACATCGACCTGCCCGAGGTTGGCGACAGTTTCGATCCCGAGGATGCCTTCGGCGCGATCGACTCTTCGAAGACTTCGGCTGATGTCTACACGCCGCTGGCGGGAGACGTTGTCGAGGTCAACGAGGCGCTCGAGGACTCTCCCGAGGTCGTCAACGAGGATCCTCACGGCAAGGGTTGGTTGATCAAGCTGCGATTCAGCGACTCCGCGCCGCTCGATTCGTTAATGAGCGCCGAGCAGTATCAGAAGAGCATCGAGGCCTGACCGCAGGCGGTGCTACGTCTCGAACAGGTTCTGCTGGCTGCGTTCTCTGCAGCCTGGTTGCTGGCCATTCTCATCGGCATAGGGCTAGTGCCGCTCGCCGGTACGCTCGACCTCGATCTCTACCGGCTCTACAGCATCGCTGCCGTGCTCGGCTGGGTGGCGGGCAACATCTACGTCTTCCGCTCGCAGGCCGTGAGCGAGGCTAGATGGCGCAAGGTTCTGCTCTGGACCTATCTCATCGGCCCGCCGAGCTTCGTCTACATCATCCGCTCGCTGGCGCGGGAGGCGGTCCAGCAAGCGGCGCCGCTGGTGCCGATCTACAGCTTCGCGATCTACGCCTTGTTCTTCCTGGTGCCGGTCACGCTGCGGGCGACCCGCCAGCCTCGCAAAGGGCTCGGCGACCGTTGAGCCCTCGTTAGTCTCTGGCCCGAAACCGCTCCAGGAACATCGCATCACCATAGGAGTAGAACCGGTACTCCTCGGCGATCGCCTCGCGGTAGGCTGCCAACACCCGCTCCCGGCCGACGCGCTCGCCATCGGGTCGCCCCTGGCCAGCGAGCGCTGAAACCAGCATCAGCAGGGTGGAGCGCGGCAGGTGAAAGTTGGTGAGCAAAGCGTCGACGACCTGGAATTGGAATCCCGGCGTGATGAAGAGCTCGGTTCTGCCGCTTCCCGCCCGCACCTCGCCATCACCAGCAGCCGCGCTCTCGAGCGTACGCACGACGGTGGTACCCACCGCCACCACCCGCCCGCCAGCGGCGCGCGTGGTCTGGATCGCGGCCGCGGTTGCCGATGAAATCTCGAAACGCTCCGCCTCCATTTGATGGTCGGCAATGCGATCGACGGTGACCGGCCTGAACGTACCCAGCCCGACGTGGAGCGTCACCGCGGCACGCTCCACGCCGCGGGTCGCTAGAGCTGCCATCAGCTCGTCGTCGAAATGCAAGCCGGCCGTCGGCGCCGCGATCGCGCCGGGCTGGCGTGCAAAGATGGTCTGATAGCGCTGCCGATCGTCGCTCGCGTCATCGCGCCGGATGTAGGGCGGCAGAGGCACGTGGCCGCAGCGTTCCAGGTGGGGTTCGATGTCGCTGTCGAACCGCAGCCGGCGGCGCCCATCGTCTCCGACCGCAACCACTTCGGCGATGAGCTCGCCGTCCGCCAGCTCGAGTGTCGAGCCCGTGCGTAGACGACGCGCCGGCTTGGCCAGCACCTCCCATTCTCGCGGTCCAGACTTCTCGACCAGCAGCAGCTCGACCCGCCCTCCCCCGGGTCGCCGGCGAGCGAACATGCGCGCCGGTATCACTCGGGTGTCGTTGACGATCAGCAGGTCTCCCGGTCGCAGCAGCTGGGGAAGGTCAGCCACCGAGCGATGGCGAGCGCCAGCCTCGGCATCGACCACCAGCAGCCTGCTGCGCCCCCGTTCCACCGGACGCTGCGCGATCAACGCTTCCGGCAGCTGGTAGTCGAAATCACTCGTTCGCCAGTTTTCCACGTCACTCTCGCGTCATCTGCTGCAGTGTCGGGTCGAGCCTGTCGCGCAAGCCGTCACCGACCAGATTGACCGCGACGACGACGAATACCAACAGGGCGGACGGAAAGGCCGCCACCCACCAGGCAGTGAGCAGCACTCCCTGGCCGTCCGCGATCATATTGCCCCAGCTCGGCTGAGGCGACTGCACTCCGAAGCCCAAAAACGACAGCGAGGCTTCGATCAAGATCAGAGTTCCAATCCGGAGCGTTGCGGCCACCACCAGAGGCGTCAAGGCATGGGGCAACATATGGCGGAAGAAGATGCGCACCTCTCCCAATCCCAGACCCCGCGCCGCCAGCACGAAGTCACGCTCGCGAAGACTCAACAGCTCGGCTCGTACCAGCCGACAGATCGGAGGCCACGCCGTCATTCCCAAGAACACGATCAACATCCAGACATCGACGGCGAACAGCGCGGTCAGCGTCATCAGCAGGAATATCCATGGCAGGGTCAAGATGCCGTCGACCAGGCGCATCAACAAGCCGTCCAGCAGAGAACCTCCAAGCGCGGCCAACGCCCCGACGGCGACGCCGATCGCTATCGCCATAGCAACCGAGAGTATTCCGATCATCAGCGAAACTCGGGACGCGTGAAGCAGACGGGACAGCACGTCGCGTCCAAACTTGTCGGTTCCCAGCAGAAAGATCCGGCGATCGCGCACGCCGTCTTCGTCGAGATTCAACACCTCGCTAGCAGCCAGCGACTGGCGCTGCCCCAGACGTTCGATGATCACGCCATCGGGTCCGCGCTCTACCCGATCCGCCAGACGCCAGCGTCCGTGCTCGAGCTGCACCGCGGCCATCACCGTCAGCGGCGGCTGGTGCTTGCCGGCGGCGGCGTCGATCTGCTCGAGCGGATCGTAGGGGGCAATCCAGGGTGCTGCCAGGCTCACCGCCATCAACAACGCCAGCAGCAGTAGGCCAACACGAGTCAGGGGACTGACGCGAGTCAACGGATCAGATGGCATCGCGCACCCGCGGGTCGAGCCAAGCTTGCAGGAGATCCGCCAGGAGATTCCCCACCACCACCATGCAGCCCGATAAGGCGGTAGTGGCCAGCACCATGGGATAGTCGCGCTGCTGAATCGCCTGGACAGACGTCTGGCCCAATCCGGGCCAGGAGAACAGGACTTCGACAATCAGCGAACCGCTGAGCAGAATCGGCAGCGCGACCCCGAAACGCTGAACCAGCGGAATCAGCGAGTTGCGCAGCGCGTGCACGCACAGCACTCGCCCGGTGGTCAACCCTTTGGCGTAGGCCGTACGAATGTAATCCTGACGCAAAACCTCCAGCAGGCCATTGCGCACGAAGCGCACGACCGCACCGCAGCGCGCGATACCGAGCACCAGGCTCGGCAAGGCGAGGTGATGCAGCAGATCGATCAGCTGAGCCAACGGCGGCCACTGATCCGCGCCGTCGGACCGCATCTGGTTGATCGGGAAAATCGCCCAGCGCACCGCCAGTAGCTCGATCGCCAGCAGCGCCAGGCAAAATATCGGCACCGAAAACAGCAGCAGCGAGACGATACGAATCTGCCGGTCGATGAAGGTCCCGGCGCGCATCGCCGCGAGCAGCCCGAGCAGCACGCCGAGAACATGCTCGATGGTGACTGCCGCGAGTACCAGCAGTGCCGTGTTGGGCAGACGCTCCATCAAGATGTCGAAGGTCGGGCGCTCGAACGAGAGTGAGTAACCCCAATCGCCGCGCAGAACCGCGGCGAGCCAGTCCAGATACTGCTCGGCTACCGGCCGATCGAGCCCGTAGAGCTGGCGCAGCTCGTCGCGCTTGTCTTCAGACATGCGGGGATTGTCGAACAGGCGAAGCGGCTCACCCGGAGCCAGGTGGATGAGGAAAAACGTCGCTGTCAGGACAAAGAACAGCAGCAGGACCGAAGAGCCGAGTCGACGGAGCACAAATCGGAGCACGAGTGACTACCTAGCTCACGCTCAATCCTCATCCTCGAGGTACCACCGGCGGATGTGGAAAAAACCGGATATGGCGTTCGGGTCGACGTCGTGAAGCCTCTTGCTCACCGCACTCAGACGTCGCGATTCGTAGAGAAAGGTCATCGGGACATCCTCGTGCAGCATCTCCTGTAGACGATCGTAGAGCGGTTTGGCCTGCAACGGATCGGTCTGCGCGATGGTCGCTTCGATCAGCTCATCCACCTCGGGATTCGAGTAGGAGCCCCAGTTGTAGCCGGAGTCGATGGCGTCGGAGTGGAAAAAGTACGAGGTGTTGAGGCTGGTGTCGAGCGCGAGGGCCTGCACCACGGCATCGAAGTCATGATCCGTCAGGGGCCCGAGCAAGGCGTTGAACTCCATCGATCGGGTCCGCACTTCGACGCCGATCCGTTTGAGCTGCTGTTGGATCATCGGCAGCACGTCGACTCTGACCTGGCTCTCGGAGTTGGTCACCAGCTCGAAGCTGAACGGCACGCCGCCTTTGTCGCGAATGCCGTCGCCATCGCTGTCGACCCAGCCCAAACCGTCGAGGATCTCTTTCGCGCGTCCGGGATCGTAAGGCCACGGCTCCAGCTCGGCATTGTGCGCCCAGAGGTTGGACGGGAATGGCGAATGCGCCGGGCTGGAATAGCCGAAGTGCAGAGAGTCGATGATCTCCTGCCGATCGATACCCAAGGTCAGGGCCTGGCGGACCTCCTTCGACGCGAACAGCGGTCGTGAGATGTTCCATGCGACAAAGAAGAAGGACCGCGGGATGTGACTCAGCAGCTGCAGCGCGGGCTCGTTCTCGATCATCGCAGCATCCGAGGGATCGATCACCTCGATCATGTGCGCCTGTCCTGAGCGCAGCAGAGCCAGACGGCTGTTGGTGTCAGGCGTGATCTGAAACACGATGCGCTCGGTCTTCGGCAGCTCGGGATCGAAGTAGCGCGGGTTTCGCCGCAGCACGAAGCGCTGCTGGGGCTCCCAGGACTCCAGCTCATAGGGCCCGTTGACCACCATGTGCTCGCGGAACCAGTCATTGTTCTGCCGCCACTGGTCGAACGGCAGCTCGCTCCAGGCATGTTTCGGCAGGATGATCCCGAGATTGGCCTCCTGAAGCTGCGCGGCATAGACCTCCGAGAAATGAAACACCACCGTGTGCGCATCGACGACTTCGACGTCTGTGATGCGTGCTTTGGCCTCGGCGAAGCTCCACCCGATCTCGGGGCTCGTATGCGCTTGCCAGGTCCAGCGCACATCGTCTGCGGTTACCGGCACGCCGTCGCTCCACACCGCGTCATCGCGTAGCCGAAAGGTCAGCTGCAGCCGGTCGGGGGAGAATTCGTAGGTCTCGGCGAGGCGCGGCTCGAAGGATGGCGGGCCGTCCTCGTAGTCGGGCTGCTCCTCGACCAGCTGCAAGAACCAGGCGAAGTAAAGCATGCCGTTCATGATCGGAGTCGATGGCGTCGTGAGCTCGTTGACGCCCTGGATATCGAACGGATACGCGACAACGATCGACGAGACCTCAGCCTGCGGCGGCGCGGATTGCCCGCAGCCGGCCAGCCAGCTGCTGGCGACAAAGATCAGAGCTGCTCCCAGCACCCCTACCCGCTCATGAGGCAGCCATCGCGACTGGCGCGTCGTACCCAACGATTCATGTCTCATCATTTAGCCTCGCTAAACAGCTGGTCGACGCGCTCGCAAGTGCCGAAACCATAGACAGCCGGTGAGCGCTGCAGCCTACGCCCCCCAGCCGTCGGCTCCACCACGTGCGGGTTGATTGTATCGCGCCCCTGGTGCCGCATCCCGGATAACCGAGCGATTCAACTGAACAGGATCAATGCATCTTGCGTCAGGACTTTTTGCGAAAAGCCGTTTTCGAATCCCGAGTGCTATGCTCCGATCATGTCTCCCTTGACCTCGAAACGACTGGTCATCGCCGCCATCACCTTCGCGCTGTTCATCATTTTCGACATCGCACTGCTCGGCTATTTGATCTTCAATTCCCTCTCCAAGCGCGAGATCGATAAAGTCTTCTTCGAGACTCGCGCCGAAGCCGAGCCACTGGCCAAGCGGCTCGAAGAGCAGGCGCTGAGTCTCGGCCAAGATCTCTATGTGGCGGTCAGTGTCGTCAAGAGCGAGACGACCTACATTCAATCGTTCCCCACCCAGCGTCAGCTGATCCGCCACTTCGAGATTCGTGACCGCGACGGCACGGTGGTCTATCAAGAAGAGAGCACCCGCGAGCTGCCGATCGAAGCCGTCGACGTGCCGCGCGTCGAAACCGGCGAGGGCGATTCGTTGGAAGTACCGTTTCCCGCCATGGATCTGAAGGAGGTGGAGGTACCGATCGGCGACATGGGCACTATGATCGTCGGGCTGCGCAACGACGTGCTGGAAGAGCGCATCGGCGACCTGCGCCAGGATCTGATCCGCCAGACGTCGCTGATCGGTATCCTGACCCTGGCGCTGCTGGTGGCGGCCTTCGCCGCGATCTGGATGCTGTTTCGGCGCGCTCGGCGGCTCGAAGAACAAGCGATCGAGGCCGAGCGGCTGGCCTACATCGGCACTCTCGCCTCCGGCTTGGCGCACGAGATCCGCAACCCGCTGAACTCCCTCAATCTCAACATGCAAATGCTCGAAGAGGAAGCACGAGAGAGCGGCTCCGGCGGCTCCCAGCGCCGCTTGCTGTCGATCACCCGCTCGGAGCTCAAGCGCCTCGAGCGCCTGGCCACCGACTTCCTATCGTACGCCAAACCGCGCCCGCTGGAGATGCACGACGTAGCGGCGGTCGAGCTGCTGGAGCGGGTCACCGAGGTGATGGGCGGCGAGATCAAGGCCCGCGGTGCGAGCGTCGACATCGAAGATCACAGCGGCGGTGCGCGGGTTCGCGTCGACCGCGGACAAATCAATCAGCTGCTGATCAATCTGACCCAGAACGCTCTCGCCGCGGCCGAAGGCCAAGACACCGTGCACGTGCGGCTGGTCGCCCGGCGGCAGGGAGGGTATGTCGACCTCGAGGTCATCGACAATGGCCACGGCATCTCGGCGGAGGACCGCGAAAAGATGTTCGATCTCTTCTATTCGACCCGCAAGGGCGGCACCGGCCTCGGGCTAGCGATCGTGAGTCGCATCGCCAAGGCCCACGACGCGGAGATCGAAGTCGAGAGCGAGCCGGGCACCGGCACCACGATGCGACTGCGGCTGGCGGCCGCCGTCGCCCCGCGCATCGCCTTCGAGCGCCCGCCGTCGGAAGTTTTGATCGGCGGCTGAGGACCGTTCGGTTCGCAGGCCAGACGCCTACTCGCCGCCGCCGGTCATGGCTTCGAACTCCTCTTCGGTGGTGAACTCATCCGGCTCGTCGGCACCACACGTCATGCACATCACCTCGACGATGCGATTATTCTCCCACTCGAAGGTATAGCAGGGTGTTTCGCAGCTGATGCAGATCAGGTACTCGGGAACTTCCATGAGGCCTCCGCAAAGAGTCGACGAACGTCGAGTGTATCGTAGCGTCGTGCCGCCCGACTATTGACCTGGTAAAGCCTTCATGTTAATTTCCCCGCCTTCGCCGTTCGGCGGAACATCAAGCCCTGCACGCAAGGTCCTCAGCAATCGAAGGTCCACAATCGAAAGCTACGGTAGTCGATTGACGGTCTCAGACCTCGATCTCTAGCTAGACCCGAAGCGTCCGCAAGGCCCCAAAGTCATCATCCCCAAGTCATTCGGTTCCCTCAAAAGCCATTCCGTCGGGAGCAGTACGATGTATGCAGTGATCGAAACAGGCGGTAAGCAGTACCGCGTGCAGCCAGGAGATATCATCGATGTCGAGCTCCTACCGACGGTGACGGCGGACGAGCCGGAGATCGTTTTCGACCGCGTCCTGCTGGTCGACAACGATGGCGACGTCAAAGTCGGCAACCCGGTCGTCGAGGGCGCCCAGGTCCACGCCGTGCGGCTCGCTGAGCGGCGCGGTCCGAAAGTGACCGTGTTCAAGATGAAGCGGCGCAAGGGTTATCGTCGCAAGAACGGCCACCGCCAGGACTTGCTGCAAGTCCGCATCAAGGACATCCAGTCTTAGGAGACGTGCCATGGCTCACAAGAAAGGTCAGGGCTCCAGCCGCAACGGACGCGACTCGAATCCGCAGCATCTGGGCGTAAAGCGCTACGGTGGCCAGACCGTCACCGGCGGCACCATCCTCGTCCGCCAGCGTGGAACCCCGTTCAACGCGGGACAGAACGTCGGGCGCGGCAAGGACGACACCCTCTTCGCCAAGATCGACGGCGTCGTCAAGTTTCAGAATCGCGGCCGTCACGGCAAGTTCGTGCACGTGCTGCCAGCAGAATAGCGCGGCGGGCCTTTCCAGCCCGTGGCGCCAGCCACGGGGGAATTCAGCTTGGTCTTCATCGACGAGGCCGTTATTGACGCGATCGCCGGCAACGGCGGCAACGGCTGTATTGCGTTTCGGCGTGAGAAGTACGTCCCGCGCGGCGGTCCGTCCGGCGGTGACGGCGGCGACGGCGGCTCAGTGGTGCTCGTAGGCCAGAGCGGCCTCAACACGCTGCAGCATCTGCGCTACAAAGCCCGCATGGCCGCCGAGCGCGGACGCCACGGCGAAGGCTCGGACAAAACCGGCCGTCGCGGCAAGAGCTTGGAGATCCCGGTGCCTCTGGGAACCCTCACCTACGACCGCGACACCGGCGAGCTGATCGGCGAGCTGATCGAGGACGGGCAGCAGCTGAGGGTCGCCGAGGGTGGACGCGGTGGCCGCGGCAATGCCCGCTTCGTCACCCCGACGCGGCGCGCCCCACGCTATGCCGAGGAGGGCCGCGAGGGTGAGGAGCGCCATTTGCGGCTGGAGCTCAAGCTGTTGGCCGACGTCGGCCTGGTGGGCTTGCCCAATGCCGGCAAGTCGACCTTGATCAGCGCCGTTTCGGCGGCTCGCCCCAAAGTGGCGGACTACCCGTTCACCACCCTGGTACCTCAGCTCGGCGTGATCGCCGAGGATCCGCTGGCTGATCCGATCGTCATCGCCGATCTGCCCGGCCTGATCGCCGGTGCCGCTGAAGGCTCGGGGCTCGGATTCCAATTCCTACGCCATATCGAACGCTGCCGAGTGCTGGTTCACTTGGTCGACCTGGCCGATCCCGAAGGAGACTGCGAGCAAGACCTGAAGACCATCGAGCACGAGCTGGAAGCCTTCAACCCCGAGCTCATGCAGCGCGCGCGGCTAGTGGTCGGCAGCAAACTCGACGCGGCGGTCGCCGAGCGTCAGCAGGTTCTGCGGCAGGCGGCGGAAGCTCGTGGCCTACCGTACCTCGAGATCAGCGCTGCGACCCACCAAGGGCTCAAGAAGCTGATCTCCGAGATGCGACGCCGGCTGCGGGAGGCGGATACCGGACTCTGAACCGAAGATGAAGCTCGGAATCTACGGCGGCAGCTTCGATCCCATCCATTATGGCCACCTCGAGCCGGCACGAGAGGCGCGGGAAGCGCTCGGCCTCGACCGGATCATCTATCTGCCGACCGCACGCCCGCCTCACAAGCCCCAGCGCAAAGGCGCCTCGGCACTCGCTCGCTTCACCATGACCGAGCTCGCACTGCTGAACGATCCCAACGCTATCGTCTCCGCCGTCGAGCTCGAAGACCGCGTCTCCTACACCATCGAAACCCTCGAGCACTTTCACCATGAACACCCCGAAGCCCAGCTCGTGCTCATTCTCGGCAGCGACTCATTCCACCAGCTCGACCGCTGGCGGGAGTGGCGGGCGATCCTGCGCCTCGCCGAGCTGGCGGTGCTCGACCGGCCGACCGAAACGCCACAAGTGCTCTCGCCCGAGCTCAGCGCCGAGCTCGAGTCGAGCCGCGTTCACACCATCGCCAATACGCCACTGGCGGTTTCTTCCACCGAGATCCGTCGCCGCCTGGCGGCCCGTTCCCAAGATCTCAGCCAGCTCGTCCCGCAGCTGGTGCTAGACTACATCCAGAAATATGACCTCTACCGATAATCTCGAGGCTCGAGCGACCGCGGCGGCAGCTCCCGAAGCCAACCCGGCCGAGGCTGCCAGCACCGAAGCTGCCAGCACCGAATCCGCCAGCAAGGTGGTCGACTCCGAAGCCAACATCCAACTCGTCGTCCAGGCAGCGCTCGAGCGCAAAGCCGAGCGCTTGCTGGTGCTAGATCTCGACACCATCAGCGATTTCACCTCGTACTTTCTGATCTGCAGCGGCACCAACGAGCGCCAGGTTCAGGCGATTGCCGACAACGTGATCAAGCAGCTGCGCAACGTCGGGCTGCGACCGCTGCACGCCGAAGGGCTGCGCCACGGGCGGTGGATTCTGCTCGACTTTGGTGGCGAGATGGTGATTCACATCTTCCTCGACGAAACCCGCGAGTTTTATGCGTTGGAGCGCCTGTGGTCCGACGCGCCGGATATCACCGACCGGTTCGTGCAGTGAGCTTCGGCGCGCCGTTCGAACGCCTGTTCCGCGCCACCCCCACCCTCGCCAACGCCCTGCCCGCCGCCGAGCGCGTCGCCACCAGCGACTCGCCGATCCTGATCCTGGGAGAGCCCGGCACCGGCCGTTCGACCGTCGCCCGCGCCTTTCATCGCGCCAGCCGGCGGCGCGATCGGCCGCTGGTGGAGGTCGATCCCGGCGCCTTCCCCAGCACGCTGTTCGAGAGCGAGCTGTTCGGCTACCGCGCCGGGGCCTTCACCGGCGCCGAGACCTCGGTGGAGGGCCGCGTCGCCCGCGCCGAGGGCGGCACGCTGGTGCTCGACCATGTCGAAGCCCTGCCGCTACCGGTGCAGCCCAAGCTGCTGCGGCTGCTGGCCGAACGCCAGTTCACGCCGCTGGGTGATCGCGAGCGCACGGCAGACGTCCGGTTCATCGCCATCGCCGCGCCCGATCTGGCGGAACGAGTGCAGGGCGGCGCCTTCCGGCAGGACCTGTTCTACCGGCTCGAGGTGCTCGCCTTTGAGCTGCCGCCGCTGCGCCGGCGGCCACAAGACATCGCGCCGCTGCTCGACGTGCTGCTGGACGATCTGGCGGAGCGCTTCTCGCGGCCCGTCCCCGAGCTCAGCGAGCGCGCCCGGCGCTGGATGCAACGCTACCGCTGGCCGGGCAATCTGCGCCAGGTGCGCAACGTCCTGGAGCGTCAGCTCATCATCGCAGGCTCCGGAGCGCTCGATCCCCCGCTGCCCGACGATGCCGAAGACCCGAAGCCACGCCCTCTGAGAGAGGTCGAGATCGCCGAGATCCAGCGCGCTTTGGCCTACACCCGCGGCCACCAGGGGCGGGCAGCCGAGCTCCTGGGCATCAGCCGCAAAGCGCTGTGGGAAAAGCGCAAGCGCCACGGCATTCCCTAACTTCCAAAACCGTATCCCTGCCGCAGCCCAACCCAACCGAAGCACGTCATGAATCTCTACGCCATCGTCATTCTCGTCGCCCTGGGCCTCGACTACCTGCTCCAGCTGACCGCCAAGCTACTGAATCTGCGCGCGCTGAGCGACGAGCAGCCGGCTGAGGCCGCCGGCCTCTACGACGCCGAGTCCTACCGCCGCTCGCAGAGCTACACCCGCATGGCAACGCGCTTCGGTCTCGTCACGTCGACGTTCGATCTGGCAGTGCTGCTGATCTTCTGGTTCGCCGGCGGCTTCCAGCAGCTGGATCTGTGGCTGCGCGGCTTCGACCTGTCGCCGATCCTCACCGGCCTGCTGTTCATCGGCATTCTGGCGTTCGGCAAAGGGATCCTCGGCATCCCGTTCGCCGTCTACTCGACCTTCGTCATCGAAGAGCGGTTCGGCTTCAATCGCACCACCGTCAAGACCTTCGTGCTCGACATACTCAAAGCGCTGGCGCTCGCCCTGGTCATCGGCGGACCTCTGATGGCCCTGTTGCTGTGGTTCTTCGAGTCGGCCGGGGCCAACGCCTGGCTGTTCTGCTGGCTGGCGGTCACCGTCATCACGATCGCCCTGCAGCTCGTCGTACCGATCTGGATCCTGCCCCTGTTCATGAAGTTCACGCCGCTCGAGGAAGGCGAGCTGCGCGATCGCCTGGCCGCCTATGCGCGGTCGGTGGACTTCACGCTCAGCGGCATCTTCGTGATCGACGGCTCACGACGCTCGAGCCGCGCCAACGCCTTCTTCACCGGCATTGGAAGCAACAAGCGCATCGCGCTGTTCGACACCCTGCTCGACAAACACTCGCCGTCCGAGCTGGAGGCGGTGCTGGCCCATGAGGTCGGCCACTACAAGCACCGTCACATCCTCAAGACGATGCTGTTGAGCATCGCCCACAGCGGCGTGACGTTCTACCTGCTGTCGATCTTCCTGTCCCACCCCGGCCTGTTCGACGCCTTCGGCATGGAGCAGGCGTCCACCTACTCGGGTCTGGTGTTCTTCGGCCTGCTGTACGCTCCGGTCGAGCTGGCGCTGGCGCTGTTTCTCAACTACCAGTCTCGGCGCAACGAATTCGAGGCCGACCGCTACGCCGTCGACACCGTGGAAGAGCCCGAGGCGATGGCGACAGCGCTGCAGAAACTGGCCACCAACAACCTCTCCAACCTCACGCCGCACCCGTTCCATGTCTTCCTCAACTACTCCCATCCGCCCGTGCTGACGCGGTTGGCCGCGATCCGGCGGGCCATCGCTAGGGGATGAGCCCGCCGTATCGACTCGGCTACGGGCAGGCTACGGGCAGGCTGCGAAGGCGTCGGTATCGGTGATGGCGTCAGCGGCGTTGCCGGCCGCGTTGAGGTAGCGCTTCTCCTCGCCGGTCACCGTATCCGTCACCCTGAGGGTGTACTCGACGTCGGTGGTGGCGGCGGCGAACACCCAAACGCGGTCGTTGACCGCACAGCCGTCGAGCACCTTGACCAGCATCTCGAGGTTGTTGGGCGAGAAGAACCACAGCAGGCCAGAATCCGCCGACTGGAAGGCATCGACCTGGCCCATGCCGACATCGTCAGCCGTCACCCAATCCACCTCGACGCGGAAACGTCCCTCGTTCAGGCACAGACTCGTGGCGCCTGGGATGCAGGTTCCCTGCTTCAGCTCCGGGGCCAGGCCCGTGGTTTCTGAGCGGGGCGCGGTCTTGGTGGCGCCAGCCGCCAGCATACCGGTGGCCAGCGCGCTGGCGGGCAGCGTCGTGACCGGCGCCGCCTTGCCCGCGGGCGCCACCGCATCGCAGGTCGCAAAAGCCTCGGTGTCGGTGATCGCTGGGGACGCGTTACCGAGCGGATTGCTGTAGGTCTTGACGCTACCGGTGAAGGTATCGGTTGCGGTCAAGGTGTACTCGACGTCGGTCGTGGCGGCAGCGAACACCCAGAAATGGTTGGTGATAGCGCAGCCGTCGAGCACTTTGACCAGCATCTCGAGGTTGTTCTCATCGAAGAAGTAGAGCAGGCCGGAATCTTCTGAAACGAGACCGGCGTCGATGCCGGTACCGTTAGCTCCTGCGAAATCGCTCCACACGATCTCGACCTTGAAGCGGCCACCGTTCAAACACAGCGTCGATGGCCCCGGAACGCAGGGCTCGACGTCGCCGAACGTCATAGCACTGGCTTCGTTCGAGAAGCTCGAATCTCCGAGACCTCCAGTGGCCTGTACCCGGAAGGTGTAGAGCGTCGCTTCGTCGAGCCCGGTGATCGCGGCTGCCGTGCTGTCTGCGGGCAGGCTCTGCAACAGCTCGAAGTCTCCCGTCGATCGCATCTCGACGCGATAGCCGTCTTCGCTACCGGCGTTGTCGCTCCAGCCGAGCTGGATCTCCGACGCCGACACCGCTTGCGCCGTCAGACCCGTAGGGGGCGCCTCGCCCTGGCTCGGGATCGAAGCCGACGCCGGCGCCGAATAGTCCGAGGTCTGAGTGCCGCTGCGAGCGCGCACACGATAGGTGTACGTCATGCCGCCGGCCAGCGACGCGTCGCTGTAGGCCTCGACGTTCGCTCCGACGGTGCCGACGAGCTGAAACGAGCCGCCGCCGACGCGACGCTCGATCTCGAACTGCTGTTCGGTGTTGGAGCGATCGTTCCAGGTGAGGCGGATCTGATCCGATGACATCACGGTCGCCTGTAGCCCATCCGGCGCCACTAGCGCGCCCACGCCGGTACTCGCCGCCGGCGACGTCCAGTCAGGCATGTGATCGACCAGACCGGCGATCCTGCCGTTTTGAGCCGCGAACTTGAAATCGAAAAAGCC